>JAUWNI010000115.1 GCA_030612705.1 Phycisphaerae bacterium
GGGGGGGGGGGGGGGGCGGGGCGGGGGGGGGGTGGGGGGGCGGGGGGGGGGGGTGGTGGTGGGGGGGCGGGGGGCGGGGGGCCCCCCCCCCCCGCTGCCCGCAAATTGAGGTGTGACGGAATACCAGTTGCCATGAGAGTCGGTCTTCGATTCCTTGTCCGTTCCTGGGCCTGTTGGGGCGGGCGGAGCGTACCCATATCGCGGGTGGAGACGAACCAACTCGAGTATCCGCCGGCCCAACATATGCTCATCATCACGCGCCCTTGGTCGGTCCCGCCGCGTCCCGCGCGGCTGACCGGTCACCTCACATGCCCGACGCTCCGACACGTTCCGCGTCTTCCGCGTCTTCGCCACCACCTCCCCGCGGCACGCCGGTTTCTTATGCTCCCCTCACAGGCACTTATGATACTGCGATTGCCCCCAATGAACAGCCGAGCAACTCGGTCCGAGATGACGAGACGGGCGTACCGAGGATAACAGTCCGCTATAAAAGTCATGTAGCGTCCGGGCCCCGTACCGGACGCTACACGGCTTTTGCGGCGGACTGCTATGATTCTTCGGTTTGTTCCGGTTGCTCGGCGGCTTTTCGCGGATCTTCGAAGCCCTTGGCCTCGCAGAGCGCTTCGATGATCTCGTCGAATTTACGGATCTTCTGATTGTCGATCCGGAGCTTGCGCTCCTGCGAGCCGTGCTTGTAGTACAGATCGACCCAGCCCTTGGGGCTGTAGTCGCATAGGCGAACCATGTTCTCGAACGGAATTCGGCGCTTGGCGTACGTCATCCCCTCGTCGTCGATTACGACGCGCATCGTGGCCGCCTTGTAGACACGCGTGAGGACGTATAATGCCACGGCGAAAGCAACCAGCGCGCAGTAGAGTTGGAGCCGGATTTCTTCCTTGCTCTTTTCCCATGGTTTCCAGGAGATTTTCTGGGGATTGACCCGGCCGCGGAGCACCGGGACGCCGGCCATGCCGTAGGCGCTGACGTAATATTCGAGACTTTCGTTGCCGACTGTTTTGGTGAACAACGGCTGGCCGAGGGCCTCGCGGACGGCGGCCGGGTCGGTCGGTTGATCCTTGACTAGGGCTTCGAGCTCCGGCTTGGTCGGGGTTTTGGGCAGGGTTTTCGGGATGTTCTCGACGTCCATCAGCGGGGTAAGCGCCTTGCGAGCCGCCTCGAGATTCTTATTGGGGTATCCGATGTAGTAGTCATATAGGAAGTAGCCGCCCATGCCGAGGCACAGTAGCAGGAAGATTAGGTAATAGTTTCGATCGTAGGCTGCCGAACCACTTTCGAGTCTCATCGCGGGTACTCCCCACTGCCGTGTGTCGTGATTAGCCGGTGCCGGAATAGGGTTCGGATTCACCGGTGCGACGTGTCGAACCGCTTGACCGTCGCGGGTATTATGCCGCCTAATGGCTCCGCTGTCTGCCTTGGCGGCCGGAAAATACGCCTGCCGGATCATTATATACCGGAAATGGAGAGCCGAATATGGCTTCGAAGACGGTGAAACATCGTCCTTTTATGGTGCTCGTTCGTGACGGTTGGGGTGAAAACCCGTACTCCGAGTGGGATCATGCCAATGCGGTCAAGCTTGCCAAACCGCCGGTGGACGGTCGCCTGCGGCGTGATTGGCCGTTTACGCTGATCAAGACGAGCGGTACGGACGTCGGGCTGCCCGAGGGCACGATGGGCAACAGCGAGGTCGGTCACCAGAACATGGGGGCCGGGCGGATCGTCGATCAGGACGCGGTGCGGATCAGCAAGGCGATCGAGGACGAGTCGTTTTTCTCGAACGCGGAGCTGGTCGCCGCCGTCGAAACCTGTCTGGCCCGCAAGAGCAAGCTGCACATTATGGGATTGGCGAGCGACATCGGCGTGCACTCGCGGCTGCGGCACCTGTCGGCGTGCGTCGAGTTGGCCGCCCGGCGCGGGCTCAAAGACGTGTACGTGCATTGCTTCACCGACGGGCGTGACTCGCCGCCTAACAGCGGGATCGGGTTCGTCAAGCGGATCGAGGAGGACCTGTTTCGGATCACGGTGGGGCAGATCGCCAGCGTGTGCGGGCGATACTGGGCGATGGATCGCGACAACCGCTGGGACCGGACGGAGAAGGCGTACCGGATGCTCGCGTTCGGCGATGCCGTCGCCGCCCCCAATGCCGTCGCGGCGCTGGAGCGTTATTACGCCAACCCGGTCGAGCCGAACATGAAGGGCGATGAGTTCGTGCTGCCGACCGTGATCAGCGAGGACGGCCGCACGCCGGTGGCGACGATCGACGAGGGCGACGCGGTGGTTTTCTACAACTATCGCGGCGACCGCCCGCGGCAGATCATCAAAGCGTTCACGTTCGAAACATTTCCGTTCAAGGTCAGAGACAAGGACGGGCGGGAATGCGAGCTGGGCTTCGACCGCGGCAGGAAACGCGATCTGTTCTTCGTCGGGATGACCGAATATGAGGCGGGTTTGCCGATCAAGATCGCCTTTCCCAAACTGCCCAGGATGAAAAACATCGTGGGTCAGTACCTGGGCGACCTGGGCCTGCGGCAATTCCGTTGCGCCGAGACCGAGAAATACGCGCACGTCACGTTTTTCTTCAACGACTATCGCGAAGAGCCGTTTCCCGGCGAGGAGCGGCAACTCGTTCAGTCGCCGAAGGTGAGCACTTACGACCAGCAGCCGGAGATGTCGGCCTACGAGGTCACCGAGTTGATGCTCAAGCGGATCGCGAGCGGCGTGGATGACTTTATCGTGTTGAACTACGCGAACCCGGACATGATCGGGCACACGGGCTCGATCGAGGCCGCCGTCAAGGCCTGCCGGGTGGTCGACGAGTGCGTCGGGAGAGTGCTCGAAGCGATTGATGCCGTCGGTGGGTGCGCGCTGATCACCGCCGACCACGGCAATCTCGAGCAGATGATCGACCCGGAGACCGGCGGACCGCACACGTCGCACACGACATACGAAGTGCCGCTGTACTTGTACGGCGGACCGTTCAGGAACGTCAAGCTCCGCGAGGGCGGCCGGTTGGCGGACATCATGCCGACCGTGCTGACCATGATGGGGCTCGACGTACCAACGGAGATGACCGGGCGGTCGTTGATTGAGTAGTGCAGGTAACCATAGATTGTAGCGGCCGACCCCCGGGTCGGCCGTAGAGTACGGGAAAACAGCCGCTCGCGGGATCGGCCGACACGGGGGTTGGCCGCTACATGAATTTTGCGGCGGACTGTACGTGCCGGTTTATCGTTGCGGCGTCCGCGGCTATTGCGGATACTGATGCTTATTATGCCTCTCACGCAGCAAATTGTGGATGATACACTACCCGAGATTGTCCGAAGGTTGTGCGCCGCACTGAGCCCGGAGGTGATCTATTTGCACGGCTCCTGCGCAATAGGGGAAGTGGGACCGGACAGTGACGTGGATCTACTGGTCGTTGTGCGCGAATCGAAGCTGGGCTTTTTCCAGCGCGGCGCGAGCGCTTACCGGGCATTGCGCGGCATCAGCGTACCAATCGACGTGCAAGTTTATACGCGGGAGGAATTCGAAACCCGAACGCGTTTGCCGGTGTCGTTTGAGCGTACAGTGCGACAGAAGGGACGAGTACTTTATGCCGCCTGAACAGGCTGAGGTTCGGCGTTGGCTGATGAAGGCCCGTCACGATTGGTCGGCGGTGGAGAAAATCTATACGCCGGATTGTGAGGAACTGGACGTGGCCGCGTTTCATTGCCAGCAGGCGGTGGAAAAGGTGCTGAAAGCTTATACCTGGTCAGCCAGGAGGTAGTATTCGAGAAGATCCACGATCTCAGGCGGCTTTTGGACTACTGTGTGGCTACCGATGATGCGTTCGAGACGCTGCGCGATATGGCAGAGCCGTTGACGCTTTATGCCGTGGCCTTCCGTTATCCGGGGCCGGCGGAGCCGTCGCGCGAGGAGGTTGGCGAAGCGCTGCGGGTCGTCAAAGAGATCTGGGATTTCGTCACTGCCCGTTTGCCCGACGAGGTAGTGCCCTAGCAGTCCGCCGCAAAAGTCGGCCGCTACATGACTTTGTCGGCGGACTGTTAGACTATTTGGGCAACGTGTCGGAGCAATCGCATCCTTGAGGGTGAACGATGACGATTCGCCGTAGCTGTCTTCTGTGTGCTGGTTTGTTGCTCACGGCGACTTGCGCCGGCTGTGCGGGCAAGGCGGAGAAGAAAGCCTGGGGGCGCTATGCCGAACGATTGAGCCCGTCCGTTGGTCAGGCAAACGCGGACGAGTTTGTGCGGGAGTGGGGGATGCCACACAAGCAGGTTCGGCTTGATGACGGCTATGCGTACAACTGGCATTTTTCAAAAGGGACGCGCTCGGTGGGTTTCGCGTATTTTCTTTCCGTCGGGAAGTCGCACGCCACGTACGACGACGTAATGCTGATTTTCGACGAAAGCGATGTTTTGCGCGAGTGGCGCGTCGAGTGTGAGCGGTGAGTAGCGTCCGCGTTGCGGACCACGCTGCTACGGCCGGCGAGGCGCCGGCCGCTAGTGCGCCTGAGAGTGTACTCGATTCGAGGAGTGCAAGTCCCCTTCAGGCCTGCGCTCTCCGGCCTGTAACCGAAGGTAACTGCGCCGCCGTGAGGCGGGGTAGAGAGCAACCGGAGGTGAACTGTCGGTCCGTAGGATGACGAACGCGATTCGGCCGGGCGCAGTGGCGAGCCTGCTAGTGCGTCGCCACTGCTAAAGATGCGGGTTGTAGCGTCGGCCCCCTGACCGAGCCCTCGATCAGGTTGGTGGTATCGCCGGCGGCCTGCGCGCTGCGCTGGGCGAGGTTGCGGACCTCCTCGGCGACGACGGCGAAGCCCTTGCCGTGCTCGCCGGCCCGGACGGCCTCGACCGCCGCGTTGAGTGCCTGCAGGTTGGTCTGGAAGGCGATCACCTCGATGACCTTAATGATCTTGCCGATTTCGCCCGAGGACTCGTTGATGGCGCCCATGGCCTGATTGAGTTGGCCCATGGTGCGGTCGCCCTCGTCGGCGTTCTGGCGGGCCGGCCGGCCAGGTCGTTGGCCTTGCGGGCGTTCTCGGAGTTGGTGCGTGTCTGGGAAGCCATCTCTTCCAGCGCGCTGGAGGTCTCCTCGAGCGAGGAGGCCTGCTCGCTGGCGCCTTCGGCCAACTGCTGCGACGCCGACGAGACCTGCATCGACGCGTCGTTGACTTGATCGGTGCCCTCGTTCAAGCCGCCAATGATCCTGGTCAGCGTCTTGACGATCCCGCGGGAGATAAGGAACGTCAGCAGGGTTCCGATTCAGTCATGCGCGCCGCGAACCTCATTCATTTCTCGGTCGATAGACGCCGGTTGTCAGGCGTGGGAGAATGTTGTCGCGTAGTATGGATGACAAGGTCCGATGCGGCCGGGCCCGTGGGTACGCTGGTTTCCTTTTCGGAGAGTGGAGGGCGGCATGGTCCATGCCATACCGGTTCGGCGGCGTCGAATTCGGCTCGTTAATCCGAACTCGCCGCTGAGCAACATCACCATGCCGGAGTTGATCCGCAAGATGACCTTTACACGGAAGGCTATTTTTGCACCTACCGGGCTGACGATCTGCGCCCGAGTCATGCCGCCTGATTGGGATGTCGAAGTGGTCGACGAGTGCCTGCTGGGCTCGTCGCATAAGCCGAAGGCGGATGTTGATATCGTCGGTCTCTCCGCGATGACGACGCAGGCCAAGCGGGCGTACGAGATTGCCGACGAGTATCGTCGGCTGGGCGTGGCGGTGGTAATAGGTGGCATTCACCCCAGCGCTCTGCCCGAAGAGGCGTTGCAACACTGCGATAGCGTCTGCAAAGGTGATGCCGAGTCCACTTTGCCGCATTTGATCGCCGACTGGGAAGCGGCACTGGAGCGAGGCGACGACCCCCGGGCGGGTATCAAACCGATTTACGATTGGGCCGCGTATCCGAGTGCCGAAATCGCCACGCCGCGGAAGGACCTGCTCGACCCTCGGGACTATCTGATCGCCAACCCGATCCAGACCACGCGCGGGTGCCCGCACAATTGCAACTTTTGCACGACGCCGGGCGTCTTCGGCCGCAAGTTCCGCCAGCGGCGTATCGAGGATATCGTCGAGGAGATCCGCGAGGCGAAGGAGCGTCACAAGGCTTGGTGTTACATCTTCGCGGACGATAATTTCGGCGGTAAGCACGCCTGGGCGATCGAACTGTGCGAAGCGCTGCGGCCGTTGAAGATCGCCTGGGCCAGCCAGTGCGACGCCCTGATCGCGGACAACGATCGGCTGCTGGAAGCGATGCGTGACAGCGGCTGCGTTGGGCTGATCCTCGGCCTGGAAAGCCCCAAAGCCGACACGCTGGCCGAGGCCGGCAAGAAGTTCATCAAGCCCGAGACGTACGAATGGCGGATCCGCAAGATCCAGAGCTATGGCATTAACCTCTGGGGTGCGTTCATCTTCGGGTTCGACCATGACACGTGGCGCGATTGCCGCGATGCCTGTCGGTTTGCCCAGCGCATGAATCTTTCGATGAGCTGCTACCCGATCCTGACGCCATACCCCGGCACCGAGTTTTTTCGCCAATTCGAGCGCGAGGGGCGCATCCGCACGTACGACTGGGAGCGTTATAACGGTGCGTCGATCGTCTTCGAGCCGAAGCAAATAACGCCGAAGCAGTTGCGTCACGCCCAGATGGCGGCGTTCGGGGAGTTCTTCTCGCTCGGCTCGACGTTCCGCCGACTGCGGCTATTACCGCTGAAGTGGCGGTCGTGGATTGCGAACGTGGCGATCTGGAAGGGTATTCGCTACTACTACGGTTCACGCCGTCGGCAGTTGCCGACGTTCCGCGACTTCCTCGACCCGCGTTCGAAGTCCTGGAATTATCCCGACGAGCAATGGGAGCTCGCACTTGATATATGCGGAGGAGCCGATATCCACGGAGGAACCGATATGCACGGAGGAGCCGCGGGCTTCAGCCCGCGCGGTCATGCCGACGAAGTATGTGTCACACACTCTTCGCTCGAAACAATTGCGGCCGTAGCCGTGGCCAATAGCGATCCATTGATCCAAGCCGCCGAAAACCTGTCCCAACAAGCCACATCTTCAGCGAAGTGAGTGAGAAAGTGCATCAGCCGGCTTGTAGAGGCAGTTGCCGCTCGCGAACGGCTTCAGCGGCGTACGCCAATGCTTGACGTATGTCTTCGGGTTCCAGGTCTGGGTAGTCCCTGAGAATCTCCGCTTCCGTGCGGTTATCCGCGACAAGTCCAACGATGGTCGCCACGGGAATTCGGAATCCTCGGAGACACGGCACGCCGCCCATCTGATCCGGATTGATTGTAATACGGTCAAACTTGGCCATGTTGTTGCCTCCCTTGGCACACAAATGAGTATATCCGATGATGAGTTCCGTAAGGGGATTATTTCAATTCCGGCCAGATCCCTCGCTTCGTTCGGGATGACAGGCTCGCGCGCCAGCGCCGACCTCTGAACCCCGGACCCTGAACCCTCGCCTATGCGTTCATGTCTTTCCAGCGCTTGGCCATCTGCCCGAAGATCCCCAGCGCGATCGTGGCGATCACCCCGATCACCGCGAACGGTATCCAGACCTTGTACTGCGGATCGTACTCATCCCACAACATGTGCGTGGCGCTGAGGGCGGCGTCGTTCATCTCCCCGGCAGCGAGCGCCCGGGCCTCGAACGGGTTCAATTGATATAGTTGTGCCGCTTGTTGCGGCGTCCGGTTCCAATCCTTCGCGTCGAGTGCCTTGCGAATCAGGTCGGGCTTGTCGGCGAGCCGCTCGTACATGCTCGGCTCTTCATCGCCCTCACCGAATAGCCGACTAAACCAGTTGGCTAAGTCTTCCGTCCAACTCTGCTTGTCGATGTGGCTCTCGACGATTTGCCTGGCGTCCGTGTCGGACTCGATCAGCTCTTGCAGGAACCCCACGTCATCCGCCCATTGTTTTTTCGCGACCGCGATGAGCCGCAGGTGCGGGCGATTTGCCAGGTAGGCGAAGAGCTGATCGGTTACCTCACCGCTGGGGACATCGATCCTGCCCAGCGTGTCCATGACCGTATCTTCGTCGGCGCCTATCGCCGCGCTCAAAGCGGCAAACGCTTTTGTCCGATCGACGCCGATACGCTCGGGAATCTCCTTGACCGGATCGTCGAAGGTCATTTCGGCGACGGCGTCGTGTAGCAGGCTGGTGCCTTGGGCGAGGTATTCGAGAGCGAGGTTGTTGAGCACCATCGAGTCGTCGCCATAGTATTTCCACAGCATCGCGACGATTTCCGCATCGCCCAGGTGCTCGCCTTGCTGACGATCCTTGTTGACCGCCTCGCGCACGACCGCCGGAACTTCGACCCGCTTCTTGCCGATCCATTCCGGTAAGAGGTGCACGTAATAGCCCAGGCCGAATTCGTCGAACGGTATCTCGCCCGACTCGATCGACGCGGCCATTTCACGCAGCGCCTGGGCATTGCCGAACATGGCCTCCGGCAAATCACTCGGTTGGAAAGTGGGTTGCGTTGTCGGCGGGGTCGTCGTTACGCCTGCTTCATCGGGAGTCGCCTGGGTCAGTTCCGTGCCGTCGGCGTCGAGCTTGTCCGCGAGCTTCTTCAATTCCGCAACCAGCCCGGCCTTCACCTTGTCCCGATTCTCCGGCAGCACTGCCAGGTACAGATACCCCAGATTGACGATTTGCCCTTGGTCGTGGCGGAATAAATCCCGCAGCGTGTCGGCTGTGACTACGGCGTTTTCGTCGAGGTCTTCCCGCACACGCTCGAACGCCTCGTTCCGTTCGATCACGGCCAAGCCCGGAATTTTCTCGAGCGAATCGCTCCAGTCGGCGGCCTGTGCGGCCTTGGCGACGAGTTCGGTCCGGGCACCCATTTCTTTCAATGCCAGCGTGGCCTTCTCGCCATAGTTGTTGTAGACCCAACCGCCCAGGTAAGACCCGATTCCGACGCCGATCCCGATCGGAATGTTGACGTAGCCCAGATAGAGCCCCTTCTTGCCGGGCGGGGCAATCAGGCCGAGATACTCGTTCTTCTTCGGCCCGGTCCACATCTCACCCAGCGAGAAGAACACGATGCCCAGTAGTAGGATCCAGCCGTTATCCGTCAAACCGGCCACGAGCACGCCGCAGGTTGCGATGGACATGCCCACCAGCATGGCGCTGAGCGTGCGCATCTTCCGTGCCATCCAGGACAGCGGGACGATCAGGACGATGATCAGCCCGGCATTGAGGTTGAGCAGAATCTGCTGGGGCACCTGGATCAACCCACGGTCGCCGTACTCCCACCACGCCTCGACCGGCGCGTGCTTTGCGATCATCGAGCTGTTGACCCAGTCGGTGATGAAGTTTGGGTGCAGGTCCCAAAGCTGGTACATCATCAGCCAGAAGCACGCCATGATCAGCAGCCACGCGGGGAGCCGCAATTGCCATGTGAAGGTTCCACCACGCAGCCAGGTTACGAGGATCGTCCCGACCACGAGCAACAGCAGACCGATAGGCAGGAACGTGCGGCCTTCCCCAAGGGCGAGCAGCACTATTCCGGCAACCCCCAACAGGATTCCGAACGAAACCCGCGAAGGATGAAGCGTCCCGCCCCTGAACCAGTACGGCCAGACATTTTCGATGGTCCGGGCCAAGACGGCTATCATCGTCTCCGTCTTGTCCGCGCCCGACGGCACGTCCTTGAACGTCAGCAACAGCAGCAAGTTGCACGCCGTGAAGGCGGCACAGAAGTAGAACAGCGTCTGCCAACCTTCCAGGCTGTGCGGCTTGCCGAGGACGATCGTCGAGATGAACGGCGCGGCGAACGCGCCGACGTTCACCACCCAGTAGAAGACCCCCCAGCCGAGTGACGAATTCTCCTTGGAAAGGTTTTGCGCGATGGATCCCTGCAAGGAGGGTTTGAAGAAGGCGGTGCCCGTCGCCAGCACGAGAATACTGGCGAAGAAGCCGTAGTAGCTGTGCAAATTGGCCATCATGATGTAGCCGATGACGTTGGCCGAGATCGCGAAAAACAGCACGCGCTTGTACCCATAGCGGTCCGCGATCCCGCCGGTGACCATCGGCAGGAAGGATTGGAAGACGGCCCACCACATGTAGATCCAGCCCTTGTGCAGGGCGCTAAGGTGCAGCCCGCCCGGCTCGGTGGCCTGCATGATGTACAGCGGGACGACGGCCCGGATTCCGAAATACGCCAACCGTTCGAACATCTCGATCGAGTTGAGCATCCAGTACGACCGGCCGAACGCGCTGTGATGCGCGTGCGGTTCGGCCGAGCCGTTGGACTTCTCGGTTGCCGACGTGGTTGACATTGACTCTCCTGGATCGTGGTATCTGGTGGACGCTCGCTTTTGGGGGTACTTAGCGACGATAGTCGCCGCCGCCGATTCCTGAGCATTGCCTATAGCATGAACCGCCCCGAGGTGCAAACTGATGGCTCCGGTGGCGGAGGGTCCATGACATCTATGAAGCGGCGGGTGGCACGGTCTGGCGCAGCCAGGCCGTGCGTGTTGAGCGCCAACCACGGCCAAGCTTCGCTTGACCGTGCCACCCCCCCCGTGCCACCCCCCGTCCAGAGTTCAAAGTAGGTGCTCTCAACGGCTCAGCCCAGCAATAATCCCCAATCGTCAATCGTCAATCGTCAATCCCCATGCCCCTTTGGTTGCGGCCAACGGCCGCGCTGTGCCACAAGTTGTGGGATGGGTTCTAAGGGTAAGACGCGTCGAAGAGGGTCCTAAGCTTGCTGGAGCGGACGGGCTTGAATTGGTCCAGGCCGTCGTCGCGGATATAGGCGAGGTTTTCGTCGCCCCAATACGCCAGGTGCAGCCGCGGGCGTTTGTCCAGCGCGAACGGGCCCTCGAGCCTCGAGTTCGGCAGGCGGTTGTTGTCGCGGTCGAACGCGATGATCACGTGCGGCTGGAACGGATTCTTGCGATTGTACTTCACCACGACCGCGTAGCGGCCGTCGGTCAGGCGCAGCTTGGCGCCGATTGGAAACGGCTGGATCAAGCGTGCGAAGACAGTCATCAGCGTCGGATCGTAGAAGTACCGATAGGGCCCCACGGTCATCTCCCACAACGCCCGGGCCGGAGTCTTGGCACGCTGGTAAATCTGTGACGAAGTGGCGGCGTCGTAGGCGTCGGCGATTCGTGCGATTCGTGCGAAGACGTGCAGCCGCTCGCGTGCCAGGCCCGCCGGGTAACCGCTCCCGTCCCAGTTCTCGTGATGGGTTTTGACGATTGCCCGGCCGACCGCCGAAAAGCTGTCCGGCAGCATGTCCGCCCCGATGAGCGGGTGTTCATGTATGTATTCGCGATCTTCCTCGGTCAGTGTCCGTTCCTCTTCGAACAGATGTCGCAAGGGCAGCATTCCAACATCCATGAACATTGCGCCGAGCCCCAGCGGCGTCAGGTCCAGCATGGTCTGGTGGCTCATCCCCTTGGCCTGTGCGTGCTTTAGGCGTTCCTGAAGTATGTATTCCCGCACGGTCGAGCCGAGCAGCATGCTCAAGTAGAACACATTCCCCGTGTGATGGGACATGTAATTGCCGTCGTCGATGGCTCTCGTCAGTAGAGCGGCGGAAACGGGATTTGCTTGCAGGTAGGCGATGACTTTTGCGATTGTCGTCTGAATGGCAGCGAAATTGACCTTGGTCAGTGCCGTGCGCTCCGTGTAGCGCTCCTGCACCTCCGACATCGCGTCGGCGATCATGCTCCGAACCGTGTTGGCAACCTCCCGCTCGTCGCTGTCATCCTCGAACTCGGTTATCTCGTCGAGAATCGGGTCGGCAACCCGCACCAGCAGATCGGAAAACCGTTTCTGAAGCGAGCGGATGTCGGTATGCGTGAGTCGTTTGTTCGCCGTCAGAAGCGTGCGGCCCCCGTACCTCACCGGGTCCGCCAGAGACATTCCTGGTCGAAGCTCGTTACTCGGGACGAGTATCGGCATCGTGGTAGCACTCCATCACCGCAGCCATAACACGTTCCCGTCGTCTTGACCAGTCGAACCTCACAGGGTGTTTGCCATATTGCCAGGAAACCGCCTCCGCGGCAAGTGGTGCTGTATGGAACTAGCGGCCGTACTCACGCTAACATACGTTGGCGTAACGGGTGTGCGCCGGGCATGTCCAACCGTGAACCGACAAACCTGTGCTTATGGAGCGGCAAACCACGATGAAAGCTTATCGAACGGAATCCTGGTTCGAAATCCCCACGCGACGCGGGTTCGTCAACATCACCCCGCGCGTCGAACAGGCCGTGCGCGACAGCGGCGCGCGCGAGGGATTGGTGCTCGTCAATGCGATGCACATCACCGCCAGCGTCTTCATCAACGATGACGAGCCGGGCCTGCACCACGACTACGAGAAATGGCTCGAACAGCTCGCCCCGCACGAGCCGATCTCGCAATACCGTCACAACGACACCGGCGAGGACAACGCCGACGCCCACCTCAAACGCCAAATCATGGGCCGCGAGGTGGTCGTAGCGATCACCGACGGCAAGCTCGACTTCGGTCCGTGGGAGCAGATCTTCTACGGCGAATTCGACGGACGCCGCCGCAAACGCGTACTGATCAAAGTCATCGGCGAGTAATCGTCGATTGACGATTGACGATTGACGATTGATCCGAACGCTGGTGCGAGATTCCTATCTCGCACCCACCTGTGCAGGATTCCCATCCTGCTTTCACTGGGAACGGACTCGCGCACGCACCGGCCTCTGTCACGTCAGGCCGTTATCACGTTGTTACGTTATGCTCAGCCGCCCGCGCCGTAGTTCGCCAGCAGCGCTAGCAGATCCGCGAGATCGACGTCGCCGTCGGCGTCGCAATCGCCGTCGGACCACGTCGCGCCGCTGGTCATGCCGAAGTACCCGAGCAGCGCGGCCAGGTCGGCCAGATCCACGTCGCCGTCGCAGTCGGCGTCGCCGACGAGCGGGTAGCCCTTCACGCCAAGATTGTGAACGAATCCCCCCGCGACCGCCACGAAGCCCGTGTTCGGTTCCGGCACGTTGCATTGCCCGTCATCGTTCCGTCCCCACGCCGCGATCGAGCCGTCGACCTTCAGGCCCAGGCCGTGGTACCCGCCCGCCGCGACCGCCACGAAGTCCGTGTTCGGCTCCGGCGGGTCACCCTGACCGCCCCCCCACGCTACGATCGAGCTGTCGGCCTTCAGGCCGAGACTGTGGTCGGCGCCCGCCGCGAGCGCCACGAAGTCCGTGTTTGGCTCAGGCACGTCGCATTGGCCGTGGACGTTGTATCCCCACGCCACGATCGAGCCGTCGGACTTCAGGCCAAGACTATGGTACGCGCCCGCCGTAACCGCCACGAAGTTTGCGTTCGGCGCCGGCACGTCGCATTGACCATCGTTGTTATTGCCCCACGCCACGATCGAACCGTCGGCCTTCAGCCCGAGACTGGGCCAGTAGCCCGCCGCGATCGCCACGAAGTCCGCGTTCGGCTCCGGTACGTCGCATTGGCCAGAGTTGTTTTTTCCCCAGCCGACGATCGAGCCGTCGGCCTTCAGGCCGAGACTATGGTCCCTGCCTGGCGCGATGCCCACGAACCCCGTGTTCGGCTCCGGCACGTTGCATTGCCCGTACCTGTTCCATCCCCACGGCACGATCGAGCCGTCGGCCTTCAGACCGAGCCTGTGGCTGGAGCCCCCCGCGACCGCCACGAAGCCCGTGTTCGGCGGTGGGGACGGGACTATCCATCCCCACGCCACGATCGAGCCGTCGGCCTTCACACCGAGGCTGGAGTCACCACTCCCCGCGACCGCCACGAAGTCCGTATTCGGCGAAGGCACGTCGCATTCGCCGGAGTAATTGTATCCCCACGCCACGATCGAGCCGTCGGACTTCAGCCCTAGACTGTGGCCGCCGCCCGCCCCGACCGCCGCGAACTCCGTGTTCGGCTCTGGCACGTCGCATTCCCCGTAGCCGTTCCTTCCCCACGCCACGATCGACCCGTCAGCCTTCAGACCAAGAATGTGCTGGTAGCCCACCGCGAGCGCCACGAAGTCCGTGTTCGGCTCCGGCACCTCGCATTCCCCGTGGTCGTTGCTTCCCCACGCCACGATCGAGCCGTCGGCCTTCAACCCGAGACTGTGGTTGGAGGCCGCCGCGATCGCCACGAAGCCCTCAGACAGGTCACCGCCGACGACCTGCGAGCCCCAGCCCACGATCGAGCCGTGGTCGTCCTGCGCCCAGGCTGCTGCCGCCGCCAGCAGCGTAACGGCCAGAATCGTCGACGCGCGTGCGATGCCTCGAATTCCGTTTCTCATCGAAGTGCCTCCCCTTGGTGCCGCTCGCTAGCGCCGGCCGCCTCCGCCCGACGCAGAGGAGCGTCCTGCCTTCCTCCGGCTTCCTCATCCAGGCGGGAACTCCCGGAGGATCGCCGACGCGTAGCCCGCGGCTACCAGTAGTCTACGCGCGCTGGGCCGCCCGATCCAGCCAAATCCGCCCGTGCCCACTGGCGGGCAAGCCGCCAGTGGTACCCTCATTAGCCCCGTGAGAGGTCACCAGTACTCCGTCACACGTCAATTTGCGGGTAGCGTCGGCCCCCCCCGGCCCCCGCTAACCCCCGAAAGCCAGGGTGTGACGGACTGCGAGGTGCAGTCCTCGACGTAATTGCCGCGCAACGCCCCCCA
>JAUWNI010000012.1 GCA_030612705.1 Phycisphaerae bacterium
GGCCGACGTAGATGGCTGAATGTCTCTCGATGGCCTACGTCGGCCGCGGGGGGCCGACGCTACTACCGGCGCAACAAGGCGAGTGGGTGGCCCACGTTCTCCGAACGTGTGTTCTCGATTCTCGGCCGGCGGGGGCGCCGGCCGCTACTTTTTATCCTGAACATCGTCGGGTTTGTGCGGCTCGATATGAATCAAAACATCCTGAACAACGGGGACCCCCTCGCGGATGGCGTTCTTTACATCGTGCCCCAGGCTGTGCGCTTGCCAGACCGGCATCTCGCGATCGACCTCGATGTGCATGTCCACCAGGTAGCGCAGGCCGCTCTTGCGCGCGAAGGTTTTTTCGACGCCGGCCACGCCTGGGACGTCCCGGGCCACGCGGCGAACCTGCTCGACGATCTCGGGCTGCTCGCGATCCATCAGCTCGTGTAAGGGCGGCATCAGCACGCGGGTTGCGTTGAAGAGGATCACGCCGGCCGCAACTAGCGCCGCCCAGTCGTCCGCCGCCGCGTAGCGTTCTCCGCCAATCAACGCGATAGCGATTCCCCCCGCCGCCGCGAGCGAGGTCAGCGCGTCGCTGCGATGATGCCAGGCATCGGCCAAAACCAGGCTGCTGTTTGTCGCCCGAGCTGTTCGCCGTGCGAGTCGGTACATCATCTCTTTGACGATAATGACACCGATCAGCACCCAGAGCGTAAACGCGGCCGGCAAGCCGGCGGGATTCCGGATACCCCTGATAGCCTCCACGCTCACGCCGACGCTGGCGCCGAACAGCATGACGGCAACGACTAGGGCCGCCAGCGATTCTGCCCGCCCGTGCCCGTAGGGATGATCTTCGTCGGGCGGCTGCCGAGCGATACGCAACCCGCTCCAGACCACCAGCGAACTGACCACGTCGGCCAGCGATTCGACCGCGTCGGCCACCAACGCCGTCGAATTCCCCAGCAGCCCGCCCAGCAGCTTGACCACGCCCAGCCCGGCGTTGACAAACAGCCCCAGCACCGAGATACGCAAGCCGTGTTGATAGTCCTGGTCAGCCATTCGGAGAAACCGGTTCATTCAGCCGTGCATCTTCCGCGCCCCGCACGTTCTTGTTAGCGGTGATTGGACAACTTGTCCGTCCCACCGCCCGACTCTAGGATATACGCGGGCTGGATTTTGATCCGTCTCCAACCCGCGGTCAATCAAAAGGAGCTTATGTTGGCACAGGCACAGAATTCCAACCGTCACCTCTTTACCTCGGAATCCGTCAGCCAGGGGCATCCCGACAAGGTCGCCGACCAGATTTCCGACGCCATACTCGACGCCATGATCGAGCAGGACAAGTTCTCACGCGTCGCTTGCGAGACCATGGTCTCCACCGGGATGGTGATCGTTGCCGGCGAGGTCACCACCCGGGCCTACGTCGAAATCCCCGAGATCGTCCGCCAAACCATCAAGGATATCGGCTACACCCGTGGCGATATGGCCTTCGACTATGCTTCGTGCTGCGTGCTGACCTCGATCAAAAAACAATCCTCCGACATCGCCATGGGCGTCGATCGCGAGGGCGCCGGCGACCAGGGCATGATGTTCGGCTTCGCCTGCCGCGAGACGCCGGAATTGATGCCGCTACCAATTCAACTCGCTCAACGCCTGATGGAGCGCCACGTGCACGTACGCCAGGACGGGTTGATTCCCGGCCTGCGTCCCGACGCCAAGAGCCAGGTCACCGTCGAGTACGAGGGCCAGAAGCCGGTCCGCGTCGATACCGTCGTTATCTCCACCCAACACAACGCCACCTGGAACGAACGCCAACCCGAACTCAAGCAGGCCGTAATCAAGGAGATCATCAAGCCCGAACTCGGCGATTGGTGGCGCGACGATATCACCATCCACGTCAACCCCACCGGCCGATTCGAGATCGGCGGCCCCCACGGCGACTGCGGACTCACCGGACGAAAAATCATCGTCGATACCTACGGCGGCCGCGGCCGGCACGGCGGCGGGGCCTTCTCCGGCAAGGACCCCACCAAAGTCGACCGCTCCGCGACCTACATGGCCCGCCACATCGCCAAGAACATCGTCGCCGGCGGGCTTGCCGACATCTGCGAGGTCCAGCTTTCTTACGCCATCGGCGTCGCCGAACCCACCAGCGTTTTCGTCAACACCGAAGGCACTGCTAAGATCGACGAAGCCAAGATCAGCGAGCTGGTCCGCGAGCACTTCCCGCTCACGCCGCGCGGCATTATTGAATACCTCGACCTCCGTCGGCCGATCTACCGCGAGACCGCCCGCCACGGCCACTTCGGCCGCGACCTCGAGTTCTTCACCTGGGAGCATACCCACAAGGCGGAAACGCTAAGAAAAGCCGCCGGCCTGTAGCGGCCGGGGTTGGATGGCCCATGTTTTCCGAACGTGGGTTCTCGATTCGACGGCCGGCGGGGCGCCGGCCGCTACTTTGGGTGGCACCGGCGTCCTCCCGCTGAAATCAAACGGTCACGCATCTCTCACCGCATCGCCGACCGATCCGGATACGCCAACAAAAGCACCTCGTCCTCACGCGCCGCCGGCAACGGCTGACCGGCATCCCAAATCACTCGAATGTTCCGGTCGGGATAACGCAGCTTGAGCCAGCAAACCACGCCTTCGTATTTGAAAACCACCACGCCGAAAACCCGTGGCGTATCGCTCGAAGGCTCGAACGGACGCCGCTCCGGCGCGCGTGGCGTCACCCGCACGGGAACACGCACGGACACCTGATCGCCGTCACGCGCGGTACCGATACGTTCCTCGATCCGCTTCTGTGTTTGTTCCAACAGATCGGTCGCGATGCCCCAATACGGATATTCGGTAAACAACGGCGACGCATATAACGGAACAACTACCGCAACCAGTAGCCCGACGACCGACACAACACTCAGCAATCGAACGAGCAAGCGGCCCGCAATCACCAGCCGAACACCCTGCACCAAACCCGCCACGACCAGCGCCAAACCCACAACCGGCACCAGCGCGTACCACGGACCGTAAAGCTGATTCAACCCCAACACCAGTACCAGCGGCACGATCCACGCCGCCGCAATCACCAGTAGCCGCCCGACGCGTTGCATTCGTAGTGTCGTCGAACAAAACCCGCCAGCAGCGAACACAAGCGCGAGCAATGTCAGAATGACCAACGATACCAGCGCAAGCTGAAGCGGCGTCCGGTTATCGAAAAAAGACCACGGACACAACGCATCCACGGCAAGCTGCGCGCACCAGCGCGGCAGCAATTCGAAAAAAGGCGCCGGATTGTCAAAGTGATATCCGCCCAGACCACCCAGAACGATCGTCCGGGCAATCAAATACAACGCCGCCCCCGCCAACGCCGGCAACGCGGCCAACACCGCCCGCGTCAGATTGCGACCGAAGCGACCCTCGAACGCGAAGCACAACTGGTGCAGGAATACCAGACCGAAACCCATCACGCCGATCTCTTTCGACGCCGACGCCAACAGCACGAACAGGCCGGCCAATATGAATCGACCCCACGAACGCTTGCCGGGTCCGATCGGCAGCACCAGCAACGCCGCCAACAGAAACACGTTCACGAGCAATTCTGCCCGCCGACAAGGCGCCGGCAGCACGGTCAGCAGCGTTGGGTGCAGCACAAAAAACAGCGTCCCGACAAGCGGCGCGAGCCACGCCTCGCGCCCCACCAGCTTGCGGATCGTCAAATAAAGCAACGCGATGCACGCCGCGAACACCGCCATCGTCGAGATTTGGTAGCCGACCGGCGTCAACGCCCACAGGGCTTCATCCAGCGCGATGCTGAAGCTCTGCACCGGACGGTAAAACGAGGCTACCAGATACCCCCGGGCCAGCGGTTCGCGAAAGTTGTCCCAGAAGTCGCCGACACTCTCGACGCGGCTCGTCAGAATTTGCGGATACGTGTCGTTTCCGACCAACCCGCACGTGAAGTTCTCGCGATGAACAAACACCCCCAGTGCGATCAACGCCAACACGAGGACCGCGTGTACAACTCGCTTACTCCGCCGCGATACGCGCCGAGTGCCCTCGAACGTTCCCGAGCGAATCAGTTCAGATCGTTCCGCGCACATAAGTAGTGTAGGGTGCGTCTTGACGCACAGAACGGCGCAATCGCCCTCGCGAGCTTCTATCGCCCCTGCGGGGCTGATTAGACCTATCGCTCGCAATCCGAGGGCTTACGCCCTCGGCTATTGACTATCGCCCTTCCAGGGCTGGCAAAAGCGCCCCACCAAAAGTCCCACGGCCCCCGGCTCTTTGGGTTTTGTTACCGTCTCTTAAGCCTCTTCGACTTTTTGGTTTTCCCAGCAGCCTTTTTCTTCGCCACTTTCCTTGCCGCCTTCTTCACTGCCTTGCGTTTGGTAACCGGTTTGCGTTTGGAAACCGGTTTGCCTTTGGCAGCCGGCTTGCGGCGGGCACCTTTCCTGGTCGCGTCCTCCTCGATCATCGCCTGCGCTGCCGCCAGTCGGGCAATCGGCACGCGGTACGGAGAGCAGCTCACGTAGTCCATCCCCACATTGTGGCAGAATATGACGCTCTTCGGATCGCCGCCGTGCTCGCCGCAGATACCGATCTTGAGCTTTGGCCGCGTGGTCCGCGCGTGCAGGATCGCGTAAGCGACCAGCCGCCCAACGCCGGGCTGATCCAGCGACTGGAACGGATCGTCCGGGAAGATGGCGGCCTGGTCCGCGTCGTAATACGTCGGCAGAAACCTACCGGCGTCGTCGCGCGAGAGCCCCATCGTCATCTGCGTCAGGTCGTTCGTCCCGAAGCTGAAGAACTCCGACACGCCCGCGATCTCCTCCGCGGTAAGTGCCGCCCGAGGCGTCTCGATCATCGTCCCGACCAGATACTTCAGCTTGATGCCCGATTCCGCGATGATCGGGTCGGCGACCTGCCGCGTGCGGTCCACGAGTATCCGCAACTCCTTCTCCGCGATCGTCAGCGGAATCATGATCTCCGGATGGACCTTGTTGCCGCGCTTTTTGACCGACACCGCGGCCTCGATGATCGCCCGCACCTGCATCTCGAGGATTTCCGGATACGTGATGCACAGTCGACAACCACGGTGCCCGAGCATCGGGTTTGTTTCGTGCAACTGCTCGGCCCGCGCCAGAATCGCCTCCGTGGAAACGCCGGACACCGTCGACAGCTCCGCCGCCTGCTCCCGTGTTTTCGGCACGAATTCGTGCAGCGGCGGATCGAGCAGCCGGATCGTCACCGGCCGGCCTTCCATCGCCTCGAAGATCCCGATGAAGTCGTCGCGCTGGTACGGCAGCAGCTTGTCGAGCGCGGCTCGGCGTTTCTCCTCCGACTCCGCCACGATCATTTCCTGGAACGCAAGCTGCCGCTCCCGCGTCGCGAAGAACATGTGCTCGGTCCGGCACAGCCCGATGCCCTCAGCCCCCATCTCGACCGCTTTGCGCGAATCCGCCGGCGTGTCGGCGTTCGTCCGAACCCTCAGCCGTCGACGCCGATCCGCCCAGCCCATCAGCGTGTAGAACTCTTCTGCCGGCTCGGGGCGCACGAGTTCGAGTTGGCCGAGGTAGACGTCGCCGCTCGAACCGTCGAGCGTCAGATAGTCACCCGCGCGAATCACGTGCTCGCCGATCCGCATCTCCCCGCGGGTATAGCTGATTTCGAGCGATCCACAGCCGACGATGCAGCACTTGCCCCAGCCGCGAGCGACCACCGCCGCGTGCGAGGTCTTCCCACCGGTCTGCGTCAGAATGCCCTTGGCGGCCTGCATTCCGCCGACGTCTTCCGGCGAAGTCTCCTTGCGAACGAGAATGACATCCTCGCCGCGCTCGGCCGCCTCCTCCGCCTCTTTCGCACTGAAGACAACCTGGCCGCACGCCGCGCCGGGAACGGCGTTGATACCCCGCGCAATCGTATGCCGCGCCAGATCGTCACCCGAAACATCCGAGCTGATGATCGGGTAGAACAGCCGCTCGATATCCTCCCCGGTGATCCGCGCGATCGCGTCATCCTTCGAAATCACCGGCTTCGACGCGGCGGCGTGGTACTTCTTCGGCAAATACCCCTTCTTCACCAGCCGCGTTGCCTCCGCCTTCCTCATCAACGGCTGCGTCGCCTGCTCGACGGCGATGCGATACGCGGCCTGCGGCGCGCGCTTGCCCGTCCGGCACTGCAACATGTACATCTTGCCGCGCTCAAACGTGAATTCCAGGTCCTGCATCTCCCCGTAATGAATCTCCAGCATCGCCCGCATCGCGCAAAGCTGTTCGTACAAATCCGGCGTCCGGCTTTCCAGATCGGACAGCTTCAGCGGCGTGCGAATGCCCGCGACGACGTCCTCACCCTGGGCGTTGATCAGCAGGTCGCCGTAGAAAACGTTCTCGCCGGTGCTCGGGTCGCGTGTGAAGCAGACGCCCGTCCCGCTGTCGTCGCCCATGTTGCCGAAGACCATCTGCTGCACGTTGACGCCGGTGCCGTTCAGGTCGGTGATCTTCTCGACCCGCCGGTACGTGACGGCCTTCTCCGCGTTCCACGATCCGAAGACCGCGTTA
The DNA here is from genome assembly GCA_030612705.1 of Phycisphaerae bacterium. GTDB lineage: Bacteria > Planctomycetota > Phycisphaerae > UBA1845 > Fen-1342 > JALSRY01. The sequence goes on from JAUWNI010000012.1 coordinate 6,540, forward strand.
ATCGCCCCGCGAAGCTGAATCCACGGGTCCCGCGGAAACTCCTCACCCGTCTCCTCGCGATAGAACTCCTTGAAATCCTCGCACAACTCCCGCAACGACTCGGCCGGTATCTCCATGTCAAGCTGCACGCCCACCCGTTGCTTGATGTGATACAGCTTCTCCTCCAGCACGTCTTTGTTCAGCCCGACCACCACGGTGGAATACATCTGCAAGAATCGACGATAGGCGTCCCACGCGAAACGCGGATTGCCGGTCGCCTCGGCCAGTCCCAGCACCGACGCGTCGGACAGCCCAAGGTTGAGGATCGTCTCCATCATCCCCGGCATCGAACGCGCCGCCCCGCTACGGACCGAAACCAGCAGCGGATCCTTCGCGTCACCCAGCTTCTTCCCGCCAGCTTTTTCGAGCTTGACGACGTTCTTTCGAACTTCCGCCTCCATGCCGGCCGGCCACGCCATCTTATGCGCGTTGGCGTATTCGCACGCCGCGACGGTGATCGAAAAGCCCGCCGGCACCGGCAACCCGATACCGGTCATCTCCGCCAACCCGGCACCCTTGCCGCCTAGCAGCTCGCGATCGGTACCCTTACCCTCGGCCTTGCCGGCCCCGAAGAAGTACACGTACTTACGTTTCATAAAGCAACCCTTCCGTGAAGCGAATGGTAATCAGACTGTTTTGCACTCGGCGGCGTGCCACCGCGCGGTGTACACCACCATAACCCTTCGAGCTTCGCATGATACGGGAATCGCACTTTAGCAGGTAGGGCAAACCGTCGGATGAGGGTGCATCGGGTCCGTGACAGTTTTGGCGGACGCTACAGGGCTCGCGCCGGGTGCCACGGACAAGCGGCCTTTTGCTTGTCCGTGCCTTTCACTCCGTCTCCCCACTCTCCTCTCCCCGTTCGCGCACATCGATGTCCGCGTCCTTGAGTAACTGTATGACTTCACGCGCGATTTCCTCGATCGCCTTGTATGACGTGTCGATGAAGCGCCAACCGTACTTGGCCATCTGCTCGTTCGCCGCCCGTAATTCCCGGGCAATGTTTCTCCGATCTCCGTACTCGTCGCGCATACTCATCCCCCAACCGTGCATCCGGGCCTCCCGCACGCTCCGCAGCCGATGCGGGTTCGTCGTCATACCGATCACCCGCCGCGGATCGACTTTCAGCAACTCCGGCGGCGGATCGGCGTCCGAGAACAGCGGGACGTTTGCCGCCCGAATGCCGCTGTATCCCAGATAAAAACACGTCGTACTCTTGCCCGACCGTGAGACACCCACCAGCACAACGTCCGCGTCCTTCAACTCGTTGATCCCGCACCCGTCATCGTGGTGCAATGTATACTCAACCGCGTCGATACGATCAAAGTGCTCTCTATTCGATTCGTATAAAATCCCCGGCTTGGCCCGCGGCGCCCGGCTGAACAAATCGTACAAACTCCCCAGCACCGGCCCCAACAAATCCACTGCCGGTACCATCCGCTCCCGGGCAGCTTCCTGAATTGCCCGCCGAGCCCGGTTGTCAACCAGTGTATAAAAAACCAATGCATCCTCCGCGGCCGCCTTCTTGACCAAACTCCTGACAGTCTCCGGCCGGCGAACGTTCGCCTTGCGAAGCAGCCGCACATTAATCTGGCTGAATTGCACCAGTACCGCCCGGACCACCTGCTCGCACGTGCGGCACGTGCCGTCTGACAGCAAGTAAATCGTGTGAACCTCGCCACTCAATGCGTCTTGTCCCACGAGCCTTCCTCCGTCGGCTGTGACAACCACGCTTGCGCGTCCGCGAGAATCCGCGGCGGATAGCCCTCACGCTCGAGCACGCGCAGCGCGTTGCGGGTCCTGGCCGGACCATCGTACAAATGGTAGTCAAAAACCATTCCACCGCTGCCGAGGTCCTCCCGGAAGTGAAAATTACTGACAACGCCCCCATCGGCCAGTTTCGTCAGATGCTGATCGTGCGTCGCGAGCAGCACCAGGTTTGACGACTTGACCATGTGGTTCAGCACGGCCACGCTCGCGGCCGACTGATCCTGCGAATTCGTCCCGCGAAACGGCTCGTCGATCAGATCGAGCTCGACCCCGGTTCCCTCGGGCGATAAAACCATCCGCCGCAGATGCCGCACCTCCGCCAGGAAGTAACTTTCGTCCTCGGCCAAACTGTCGCGCGCCTGTAAGTCGGTCATCAGCCGCAACGGGGACCAGCTCATCTCCCGCGCCACGACCGCCGACCCGATCTGCGCCAACAGCACGTTCACCCCGACCATTCGCAGAAACGTGCTCTTGCCCGCCATGTTGGAGCCCGTAACGATCCAGATGCGGCTGTTCGGCGTGAGTTTGGCGTTGTTTGGAACAACCCGTTGCGGCACGATCAGGGGGTGCCGACCCTCGACAATCTCCACGCCGACCTCAGTTGCAGGCGTCGGGTAACACACAATCGGCTGTTCCGCCGCGAAGCACGCCAGGCTGGCGAGGGTTTCCAAGTCCGCCAGGGCCGCCAAACCCGTCAGCAGCACCTCGCGATGCGGCACGACCCGTTTCAGGATAGCGGCCGCCACGTGCAGATCATGCAATCCCACGTAATTCAATACGACGTGCAGCCCGCCCCCGTGCTCCGCCCAGCCCAGCCGACGACAGAGGCTCGGCAACTCCCCCCGCTCCACCACTTTGACAAAGCACTCACGCAGCTTGCCCAGTTCGGTCTGTTCCGGCAGATCAACGGCCCCCTGACGCGCCGCGATCAGGAAACCCCGCGCCCCCCAGGCCACGTCCCGCCACGGCGTAAGCGCTTCCCGCAACGCCGCCCCGATACGCCTGAGAATGAGAGCGTTAGCTAATAGAACACCGAACAGCAGCCAGCCCCATATGAACTGACCGAACAGCAGGCCGCCGATCGCAAAGACTGCCGCCGCCGTCGTCAATACCGCCCACCAACGCAGCACCGGCGTTGGCAGGAAAAGCTTCAGCGGCCGCGCCTGGTACACCGCCCGCGCGAACCCGGCGAGACGCTTGTCTTCGTTCCGCAGCAACGCAGCCGCTCCCATCAGCCGCACGCGCTCCGCCCGACGCCGTTCCAACCAGCGAACCGCTTCCTGACGCGCCAGGATACGTTCGGCCGACAGACAAAGCTGATCGAGCGTGTCGCGCAGCCGCCGGGCACCCAACGAACCCGAGGTGCGATTCAACAACCCAAACAACCCCAGCGGCCGCCCGAAGACATCCAGATCGTCACGTTCCTGATCCGTAAGAGACCACGTCGGCCCCGGCTCCAGCACCGTCGGCAAGCTCAGGGCCTCGTCCTCCACCTCCGGGGGACGATCCGCCGACCGGATCACCTCCAGCGTCCCGCCGCTACGACGCTGCCCCTCGTCGAGTACCATGAGCATCCCATCGCGCAGCTCACGCTCGCCACGGCTACGATGGTGCCGTCTAACCACCCAGCAAAACAGCACGGCGGCGCAGCCCATCACCACTGCCGGCACCAGCGGGATTGCCCCCCAGATAAACCACGGGACCACCCCCACGAGAAAAACCAGCAGCCGTAACCAAGACCAGCGCGTCTCGACACGATTCCAGTGCTCGCGCTGCCGCTGGATTTCCTCCCGATGCGCCGTCAACCACGCTCGGTTCTCGACGATTTTCTTCGGTGCCGATTGTCGTCCGCCATCCACGTAAACGCACCTCTCCGCCGCGGCAACCAGCGCGGCGGCGCCTGCCGACGCAGCTTACGCGCTTGCGCCCGTCTCGTCGATCGTCCGTCCCAAACACGGCTGACAGCCGATGCGGTGCGTCGTGGACCCACCCCACGAACCTGAGGCATGAACGGATTGGTGGGCAGTGCCCACCCTACAGAATCGCCCCGGAGGGGCGTCTGAACTTAGCCCAGCACGAAGTGCTGGGATAGGCCGTTGAGAGCACCGTTGAGTCCCGGAGGGACGATTGAAGCTTCAGTCGTCCCTACAGGACTCGCTTTCTCGACATCGCACGCGTCCCAGCACTGCGTGCTGGGCTACGCTCACTTCGTCCCTGGGGGACGGCATGACCACTGCGTGCCACTGGCAGCTTGCCCGCCAGTGCCTCTCTGTCCACAATACACCTTGGCATGGCCGGGCAAGTGGCCCCGACCGGCCCGAGCGAGCTGAGCTTCCTCTCGGTGGACGCGCGCGCGCCGTACGTCGCCGACTACCCCGGCGAAGACGGCGGCAAGACGACCCACTACATGCTGAGATGGGTCGCAACGACCGCCGAAAAGGGGCCGTGGAGCGAAGCCGCCAGCGCGACGATTCGGGCGTAGCGCCGGTCAGCTTTCAGCCGTCAGGCATCAGCAGGATGGTCGGCCCAGAAGACGCAAAGTTGAGAAGAAGAGAGGACAACAATAGTGGTGTCCCCATTTGTTCAACTATCGAGATGGGCCTCATGACGCCTGCTGACGATCCTCAGCAACAGAAGGACGGTAACTGCTATGTCTTGCTCTACGGCGTGCCACAACCATCTAACCCAGTCACGCTAGCTCCTGGGATCGGCCTTTTGCCCTTGCCGTATCCCCTCGACGTGTTCGATTTGGCTGCGTTGGGTGCGGTTGGCTTTAGAGAGTGGGCCGCGTTGGAACCGTTCATTCGGGGCTGCGCCTGCGAGATTGAGTCTGCACTCGACTCTGCTACGGAGCCCGGGCTTGACACTCTGAACCGGGCTTGGCTTGCCGTCGCACTCTTGGTGTTGCAGGGCTTTACATCTGCCAAGGGCATTGCAGTCAGTAGATACCGGTGGCAAGACGTTCCGATCCCCGGCTCGAGCGCATCATGGATTGAGCCCGTTGATCCATCGAAGCGTCGAGCGAGGACGGACCTGCCCCCGTTTCAGGGCGGTCTTCTTGATTTGCACTTCCGAATGCTGTCTGCGGGCGACCAGCCGCAAGAAGTATCCGCTGCTTGCACCGATTGGCTCGCCGAAGCCTTCCCTGTGGCCAACGTTCTCGTAGCAGAAAACCCATCGTTCTATCTCGCGTTGCAGGCGGCAACCGATTGGCGATTCGCAGCGGATGCCCGTTCGGCCATCGCGAGACTGTGGAGCGGTATCGAGGCAATCTTCGGAGTGTCCTCGGAACTGGTCTTCCGCATCTCGCTTCTTGGCGCCAGCCTGACAGAGCCGAGAGGCGAGTCGCGCCTCTCGCGCTTCCAGGAGATCAAGAAGCTCTACGGTCTGCGTAGCAAGGCAGTCCACGGGGACAAGCTTTCCGATGACAAGATGAGCGAGGCCATGCTTGGCTCGCTCGCCTTGCTCCGTGACCTGCTCATCCTCACCCTCTCCCGAGGCCGAGCTCTGACACAGGAGGACTTCGATAAAGCCGTATTCCTGTAACCGGCATTCAGCGGCGGGCGGCACTGACGGTGTGCCACTGCTCTTGAGCAGTGCGACCTCGAAACGTCCCCGAAGCGCACTGCTTGAAAGCAGTGGCACACCCCAAATCCTGAACCCTGAACCCTACGTCCGCCACGGCGACCGGACGCTACGTCCTGAACCCCGAACCCTGCTGAAACTTGGCGCTCTTGGCGTCTCGGCGGTTCAATTCCGAGCCCTGAACCCCGAACTCTCCAAATCGTCAATCGTCAATCAAAAACCGTCAATCCGCCCCAATTCCCACCACCCCCTTCGTGCCTCCGTGCCTCCGTCCCTTCGTGCCTCCTACAATCCCCTGTCCCCGCCGAAAGGACCCCCACATGCACGCCCCCACCCTCGACCGCCGCCACCAACCTCAACCCCTCAATCCCGGTCTGACCCGCCAATCGTCCCATAACGAAGATGCTCAATTAGGGCGCGCGCAAAACGAGCACCTTGCGCACCTTCACCTCAAGCACTCACCCGCCCGCTTTTATCAGAACCCTGATCCCTACGTCCGGCACGGAGACCGGGCGCTACGGGCTGAACGCCGAACGCTGGTGGCGGTATACTCCCGGCAAGCTAGAATCAGGCGGCGCGGAAGGCCTGTGTAAAGCGCGCCCGCCCGGTGCGGTGCTCAGTTGATACTGTCGTTTTGATAAAATGACAGTATCGTTTCCCAATACGACAGTATCACATTAACAATGTGATCGTATCACCTGGGGTCTCCACCGTCAAACTACGGTAAGCGGTCCGCCGCCCTGAACCCCGAACCCTTGGCAAACAGGACGTTCCAACGCCCTAAGGGCGGGCGATTCTTCGCCCGGAGGGCGCACGGTTGTTGCCAGGGGCTTCAGCCCCTGGAAGGGAAGCCTACCCCTGCCTTCTTCCCCTCTTCTTCCTCCGCCCGGAGGGCGGACGAAGCTCGCGATTTGAATCTCGTCCGCCCTCCGGGCGGAAACGAATAATGGGGACTCTCTCTCTCCCAGGGATTCAAATCCCTGGCAACCATCGCGCGCCCTCCGGGCGAAGAAACGTGCGCCCTCCGGGCGGAAAAGAAGAAGAGGAGAAGGTCACCAACGGCCTGACTTCGTCAGACGCGTGCCACCCTGCCGACCACGGCCTGACTTCGTCAGACACGTGCCACCCCACGTCGATTGTCGGCATCGGGCGATAAAAGTAGTATACTTCGCACTGGGCTAATTCGAGCGGCGCGGCAGGTATCAAATCAACGGCCCCGCATAACGGAAATGCGTCTGCCGACCCGCGGCAAGGAGAAAAATCATGCCGGATAGTGTCTACAAAGTGATCGAGTTGGTTGGATCGAGCGAGAAGTCCTGGGAGGACGCCGCCAAGCATGCAGTCGAGGAAGCCGCCAAGAGCCTCAAGAACCTGCGAATCGCCGAGATCAGCAAGCTGGATATGAAAATTGAGGACGGCAAGATCGTCGCCTACCGCGCTCGGGTCAACGTGTCTTTCAAGTACGAAACCGGCCAATAGTGCCGGATACTGCCGGTGGCTTGCCCACTGGTATTAAAGCTTGTTCGCGATCCACCGCTCCAGCAGTTCTCGCGATTCTGAATCGCGCATCTGCCGCGGCGGATGCTTCATTGCGAAGCTGGAGATCGCATCGAGCGGCCCGCCCTCGCCGCGATCAAGCGCCAGCTTGGCACAGCGGATCGCGTCGATCGCCACGCCGGCGCTGTTCGGCGAATCCTCGACGCTCAGGCGAAGCTCGAGGTTGCACGGCACGTCGCCGAACCCGCGCCACTCCATCCGCACGAAACAAACCTTGTTGTCCTTCTGCCACGCCACGTAATCCGACGGGCCGATGTGAATATTTTGCGGGTCGAGCGGGGTGTCCAACTGTGACTGCACCGCCTGGGTCTTTGAAATCCGCTTGGTCCGCAGCCGATCCTGCGCGAGCATGTTCAGAAAATCGGTGTTGCCCCCGGTGTTGAGTTGATAGGTGCGGTCGAGCTTGACGCCGCGATCGCCCATCAGGCGGGTCAACACGCGGTGCGAAATCGTCGCGCCTAGTTGGCTTTTGATGTCATCCCCCACGATCGGTACATCTTTCTTGCGAAACTGCTCGGCCCATTCCGGATTCGAGGCGATGAAAACCGGCATGCAATTGACGAACGCCACGCTGGTATCGAGCGCCGCCCGGGCATAGTGCTGCGCCGCCTCCTCCGAGCCGACCGGCATGTAGCACACCAGCACGTCGGCCCGCGAATCACGCAATACCGCCGCCACGTCGCACGGCTGTTCGTCCGCCACCCGAAACGCCTGCGCTTCCGGATAGTTCCGCATATGAGCCGCAACCCCGTCGAGCAACGGCCCCATCTTCACCGTCACACCCGACGACGGCAGCTCACGCTGAAAGACCGTGGTACAGTTCGGCGGCGCGAACACGGCCTCTTCCAACGGCTGGCCGACCTTCCGGACATCCACATCAAAAGCGGCAGCCACCTGGATATCACTCAAGCGATATCCACCAAGTTCGGAGTGCAGCAAACCCGCGGTGTCGGCCGATTGCTTGTCGTGATAGTACGCGAGGCCTTGAATCAGCGAGCTGGCGCAATTACCGACCCCCGCAATAGCCAAGCGGATCTTGCTCATCGGGACCCTTTCTCCGAATCCAACCGGGACCATTTTCTCCCAATTGTCGATAAATACAAGGACTCTCGCCCCGCTGATTTGTTTGTACGTAACAGTTCAGCCGTTTGCAACAAGCTTTCAGCAATCAGCTTTCAGCGGTCAGCCATTTGCGTTGTAGGGCGGGCAGGGGTTCTGCCTTGGCCCCTTGGCCCCTTGATCCCTTGGCCCCTCGGCCCCTCTCTCCCCCTACGTCGCCGCCACGTGCATCTCCGAATGATCCTTCTTCGCCGCCGCCACCGCTTCCAATGCCTGATCAATGTCGGCGATCACATCATCAACGTCTTCGATGCCGACCGAAATACGCACCAGCCCGTCGCCGATATTCGCATGTTTGCGCGCCTCGGCCCCCATCGACGCGTGCGTCATGCTCGCCGGATGCTGGATCAAAGTCTCGACCCCGCCCAGGCTCACCGCCAGCGTGCAGAGTCCGACGGCGTTCATCATCCGCCGACCGGCCTCGACCCCGCCCTTGAGTCCGAAGCTGATCACGGCCCCGCCGCCGGTCGCTTGCTTGCGTGATAGCTCGTACTGCGGGTGGCTCTTGAGGGATGGGTAGCGCACCCACTCGACCTGTTCGTGCGTCTCGAGATGCTCGGCAATCTTAAACGCCGACTCACAGTGCCGGCGCATCCGCAGCGCCAACGTCTTGATCCCGCGATGAACCAGGAACGACTCCATCGGCGGCAGCACCCCGCCAAAATGGTTCAACGCCTTGCGGAACAGCGGATAATCCTCTTCTTCCTTCACCACGATCATGCCGCCGACCACGTCGGCGTGCCCGTTCAGGAACTTCGTCAGGCTGTGAACGACCACATCCGCGCCCCAACGGAAGGGCTGCTGCAAAATTGGGCTCATGAACGTGTTGTCCACCACCAGCCGTGCCCCCGCCTGGTGCGCTACCTCCGCGATCGCCGCCAGATCGGAAACGACCAGCGTGGGATTTCCCGGCGTCTCGACGTAAATGACCTTCGTGTTCGGGCGCATCGCCTTCTTCACTGCCGCCAGGTTCGACGTGTCCACCATCGTCGACTCGATTCCGAAATCCGCCAGAAACTTGCCGACCAGTGTGCAGGTCGGCCCGTAGACCGCGTCGCTGCAAACCAGGTGGTCGCCGTTCTTGAGCAATGTTACCAAGGCGGTGTGGATCGCGGCCATCCCACTGCCGCAGGCCAGCCCTTTAGCGCCCCCCTCCAATATCGCAATCGCGGTCTCCAGGGCTTCCACGGTTGGATTGCCCATCCGCGTGTAGATATACCCCTTGCCCTTACCCGCAAACAGGGCCGCCCCCTGCTCCGCGCTGTCGAACGAAAAAGTCGAGGTCTGAAAGATCGGCGGGACGGCGGGGAGAAACTCGCCCTTCCTGACGCCCGCGTGAACCGCCAACGTTTCGGGTGCTGCTTGATCGTGCTTTTTCATAACCTTCCTGTCAATTGTGTTAATGTGTGATAGCTGTATCTCATTCCAGGGCACCACACGTGACGTACCGGTTCGCCGCCCCCGGCTAAATCCATGACGTTAGCTCACGCTAAAAACCGGACAACGCACGCACAAGTGTAGCACTATAGATTTAATACTACGTAACGCAATCGTTTACAACCATCTGCGTCCAGCGCTTCTTGCCATACTATTCATTGAACGTGAGCATTCAGCGGGCAACGGTCAGCCGGAACAGCAAGCCTGATTCTTCCGGCTGGGAAACTTTCTCGGTTACCGATTGTGAGACCCTCGCTGGCGCTTCGGGCTCTGACGAAAAGCCCGCGCTTGCAAAGATTCTCGCGGTCGCGATAGTACGTCGTGACAATATCCGCGGCGAACAACCGCGAATGATTATGGAGAAGACCATGCAAACCGTGACCACCTACGAGCAGGCCACCGAGCGAAGGTTTCCCGAACAGATCACCATCGCCATCGCCAAGGACGCCAACGGCAAGCACAATCCCATCACCATAAGCTGGACGATGCTCACCTCGATCGAGCCGCCCATGATGGCCATCTCCGTTGGGAAGGAGCGTTACTCGGCAACCGCGCTCAGTCACGCCGGCGAATTCGTCCTCAGCCTCCCCTCCGCGGACATGAAAAACGACGTGCTTTTCCACGGCACCAAGTCCGGACGCGACCTGGACAAGCTCGCCGAGTGCGGCACCAAGACCCAGCCCGCCGCCAAGATCGACAGCGTCCTGCTCGCCGACGCCGTCGCGAATTTCGAATGCGAACTCGTCTCCGAACACGAGACCGGCGACCACATCATCTTCGTCGGCCGCGTCGTAGCATCACATGTCAACGAAAACCCCGCCGTCCGCCGCCTGTACACCCTGGGCAACGAGCAAATGGGCCCGGTCAACCCCGGCTGAACAGGCACTCACACAAGCGTGGCGCCGGAAAAAGTCCTGAAACACTCGAATCGGTTCAGAAGCAATTGAATTGATGTAGTGAGATATGGTCAGAACTCCAAGTGCGAACGGATGTTTTCTCGCCGGGAGCGCGCACATCATCCCTGTCACTGCCTACCGATTGGTTCCTGCGCATGGCTGCTGCGTAGTAATCGTGGTTCGCCAAACGCTCCCCGCCCGACGCGTTTCCCTCCGAGGGGGCCACGCTACTCACGTTCGCTAGCCGATACAGGAGGTCAACGGATCGGTTAACAGGTCGCTGACGCAGTCCCCAAGCCCTTGCCAGAAGCCGCGCTGGAAGTTCAGGGCGGCCTTGTCGCACTGCAAGAAAAAGGCGGGCAGGAAGCCACCCATCAGCAGCAGAGCAACCAGCTTGTAGTAATACCGGCGCATTAAGCACCCTCCGGCTGCGCCACGGACATGGTTTCTGAACGCAATTCACAGGGACACGGGACGAAACTCACTCATCACACAATCGGCGAAACGATGTCCGTGCCGCGAAATGCCTGGACACTCTCCGTGACGATCACCCCCCAACCCGTGACCTCAATAGGTAAGTATTGCTCGAATTAGACGGGCAGGCAAATGAATCCACGATTACGGAACTTCAATGTGATCCAGCACATAACGAACCACGTCGTCGCTCGTCTTTTCTTCCGCCTCGGCCTCGTAGCTGATGATCACCCGGTGACGCAGCACGTCCGGTGCAATGTCCTTCACATCCTGCGGCGTCACGTAACCGCGGCCGGCTAGGAACGCCATCGCCCGAGCACCCGTCGCTAGATAGATCGTCGCCCGTGGCGAAGCACCATACTCGACCCACTCCGCGATTTCGTCGAGACCGAATTCCCGCGGTCGGCGTGTCGCGTGCACCAGTGCGACGATGTAGTTCCTGATCTTGTCGTCGATGTAGATTTCATCGAGCACCGCCCGGGCGGCCAACACCCGCTCCGGCTCGGTCACCGGGTTGACCTCCGGGATCGCCCGCTGCGTCGCCATCCGGTCGAGTATTTGCCGCTCCTCGTCGCGCGACGGATAGTCGACAAGTAATTTGAGCATGAAGCGATCGACCTGCGCTTCGGGCAGCGGATAGGTTCCCTCCTGCTCGATCGGGTTTTGTGTCGCCAGCACCAGGAACGGCTTGTCGAGCGGAAGTGTATCCTCGCCGATGGTCACCTGCCGCTCCTGCATGGCCTCGAGCAGGGCGCTTTGCACCTTGGCCGGAGCGCGGTTGATCTCGTCCGCCAGAATCAGGTTCGCAAAGATCGGCCCCTTCTTAACCGCAAAGCTGCCGTCGCTCGGCTGAAAGACCAACGTCCCGATGATGTCCGCCGGCAGCAGGTCGGGCGTGAACTGAATCCGTTGAAATCGTGTGCGAATCGCTTTGGCCAGGCTCGAGACGGCCAGCGTCTTGGCCAAACCCGGCACGCCTTCGAGCAGGATGTGCCCGTCGGCGAGCAGCCCGACCATCATTTTTCGCAGCAGGTCGTCCTGCCCAACGATCACCCGCCGAATCTCGGTCAGCAGCCGATCGAAATGTTCGTAGTGTTGGCGAACCAGCTCGCCGACTTTCTGCACTTCCCCATGTGTGGTCGTCGTCATCCGTACATCCTTCCGCGGCACAATTCGTAGGTGGTAATCTCACGCAAAACACAAACCTACCCGCTGGCCGGACAAAATCAACGCCACAAGCGGGCAATGCTTGCTCCTCCCGCAACAAGTGACGCTAATCAAACGCCGTTCCGCTCAATTTCCCCACCATGTGGCACCAGCGCGTGGCACGGACGGGTGGCATCGGCGTCTCGCCGGTGGTTCTTCCCGCTTGCTCGCCGCCGAAGCATTGCTATATTTGGCAATCATGCGAAAAAACTACATCCTCGATGCGAACATCCTGATCCACGACCCCCAATCGATCTTCCAGTTCGCCGACAACACCGTCATCATTCCGGTCGGCGTCATCGGCGAGATTGATCGCTTCAAAAAAGAACGGACCGATCGCGGCTTCAACGCCCGCTCCGTCGTCCGGCTGCTCGACTCCCTCCGAACCGAGAAGAGCCTGGCCGGCGGCGTCGAGCTCGACAACGGCGGCCGACTGACGGTCTATTGCGAGCCGGACCGCATCCTGGAAATGGACTATGAACACGCCGACCTCGAAATCCTCCGTGTCGCTCAGACCATACAGAAAGCCGAGCCCGACACCCCCGTCATTATCGTTACCAAGGATATTAATCTGCGAATCCGTGCCGACGCCGCCGGCTTGCGAGCAGAGGATTACACCTCCGACCGTATCCAGCTTTCCGACCTCTACACCGGGCAGTGTGAGCACATCGTCGAGCCGCAACGTCTGGCCGAATTTCGCGAGACTCGACGTTTGGCCGTGCCCGAACTGGAGCTCTCGCCTAACGAGTATGTGCTCCTGAAAATCAACAACGGGATGGCCGGCACCGCCCTGGCACGGGCGGATGTGGACGAGCGGCACGTCGTTGCGCTACACGAGGCGAAAGACACGCTCTGGGGCATCAAGCCCCGCAATAAGGAACAATATTTCGCGATCGACGCCCTGCTCGACGACAAGATCAAGCTCGTTACCCTCATGGGCAAGGCCGGTACCGGCAAGACTCTGCTGGCCCTGGCGGCCGCCATCGAGCAGACCATCCGCCGAAAGCGGTACCGGGGCGTCCTCGTCGCCCGGCCCGTCTTCCCCATGGGACGCGATCTCGGCTACCTCCCCGGCGATGTCGGCCAAAAGCTCGAACCCTGGATGAAACCCATTGCCGACACTATCGAGTTCCTCATGGACGCCGGCGGCGCGATTAAGGGTCATCAGGACTGCGCCGCCCTGGTCCGCGCCGACCTGCTCGAAATCCAACCGCTCACGTACATCCGCGGCCGCAGCATCTCAAATCGCTTCGTAGTCATCGATGAAGCCCAGAACCTCACCCCCCTGGAAGTGAAAACCGTCATCACCCGCCTGGGCCGCGCCGCCAAAGTCGTCCTGACCGGCGATCCCTACCAGATCGACAACCCCTACGTTGACGCCAACAGCAACGGCTTCACGTACCTGGTAAACCGCTTCCGGTCGCAGGCGGTCGCATCGCACATCGAGCTGCACAAGGGCGAACGCAGCCCGCTGGCAGAGCTGGCCGCGAATCTGCTCTGATTCCCTCGGAAGGTGTGCGGTATTTGACATTCCGCTGTGAATTTGCTGTCATAAAAAAAAACATGTGCATCAGGCATGCAAACTTATCACGCGGACGGTGTTGCCTAGCAACACGCCGAACGAAACTTAGCGCTTCTCGGATCCGCGCAAGTTATTATTGACACCCTGTCAATACATTTCCGCAATCTACTTTCATTTGCCTACGAGCGTTTTCTGGGCTATGTTGTATATGCGACGTTGAGGTCGCGATGGCTCGGCACCAAAGCCGATCCTGAACAGCTTCGGCAGGGCGTTGGTATCTTTCAAAGAGCGCAGGGTGGTCGGCAGTAATGCACGACACTACGCGAGGTGAACACATAGCCCGAAAGGTACGTCACTCAAATGTTCAGGAGTGGACAGGTGCGAAAACCCTATGAGGGTTGCCTCGCCCGTTTCCGCTGATTCGTTGGCGAGGACGGATGAGACCAGACGAGCGCCGATTGATACTCTGTGGCGCCGGCCAAGCCTATTCCTGCGGGAGCGGCTCGGCAAAGCGCGCGAGAGGAGAGCGGGAGTAATCCCGGTCAAGGCACTCGCGGGAAAACCCTGGAAGGGTAGAAACCCAGGGGAGCATCCGGCAAGTCGGCGTGCTAAACACATGCTCGACGCGCAAGGGACTCTCGGCAAGGGTCAAAGCCCAGGAGCCGCGCCTTGACGAGACGGATCGTTGTTTCGGCGACGACAAGATCGTCAGGGAAAACGGCAGGTGGGTTCATACCGGGCGGAAACGTCTCGGAAACCTTGCGAGAGGGGAATGCTTCGAAGGGTGAATCCCAGGAGCGCCGTCGGCACGAAACAAGGCCGACACGGGCTCGGAAGGAGTAAACCGTCAAGAGGGTAACCAAACCCTGAAGGCGGAACGTAGCGGGACCTGGAAACCCCGCGAGAAGTGGACTTCCGAACCTTGATGTGCTGTAGGGAAGCAAAGTCCATGAGAGGAGCCGGCTCGCTGCGGCAGGCAGGCTGGAGTTCGCTGGGCAAAACTCTATCGAGGAGGCGAACTCGAAGAGAGGATTCGGCTGATCGGTTTAATCGTCGATCTCCGAGACCCACCAGGGAAAAACCGCAAAGTCGAGGCAACGGTCAACGGCAGAGCGGGATCGCCTAACCAATACGGGCGGTACTTTGGTGGATCAAATACTCTGGACGAGACGCTAACCTCACAAGAGGACGATTCGTCGGCGGTAACGCCGGCATCTCGAGCAGCGAACTTTAATACTCTGAAGGACACACGAGTCTCTTCGCCGAACCTCACGTCGCGTTTTTTATGCGCGCGTCCCGAATCTCCATAAGCCATAATCTTGAATCTTGCGGACCACGACCAAGCCAACGGCGTGCGCCCTGTAGCGTCCGCCCCCCGTGGCGGACGTAGAATGTGGGAATCTTTCGCTACCCGACGTCCGCCACGGGTGGCGGACGCTACGTTTCCCGGCTTACACAGCGCCCGCCAAAATGGTCATGCGCCCATCTGCGTGCGACTGTTCCCTTTGTCACCTTGTCACCTTGTTACCTTGTTACCTTGTTACCTTGTCACCATGCGCCCGTCTGCGTGCGGCTGTTCCCAATTACTATTCCCTGTTATTTTCCGGGACCACCGTGATCAGCTTGATCCGCATCAACTCCGCCGTGAATTGACAAAACGCGCCCGATAGGAAGTTAAGCGGGCGAAAGCCAAAGGCGTGGTCGATCTCGCGCAGCAAAGTGTGGATCTTCTCGGGCAAGTGGACCGTGCGGGTTTGCCGCTCGAAGTACTTCTCGTGCGACGGGGTACACGTCTCCGGCGGGTCGAAGCTGAAGAAATAGCGGCAGGCGACCGGGCGGACGGGGTAAATTCGACAGCAGCCGGTCTCCTGATCCAGAAACCCGCAGGGGCGCTTGAGCAGGTTGAATTCCATGTGGGCTTCGAGAATGCGGGGGTCCCGGCCGTCCGGCGGGGATTCACCCGGCTGCACTTTATTCAGCAGGATGTACGAAAACTGCTCGGCCGAATCGCGGTGATACTCGAAGATTTGCTTGGCGTCGGGCCACGGGCGGACATGGTGATAGATGTTGATGATCTCGGGTGTCGTCAGGCCGCGGACCAGGTCGATGCAGCAGTTTGCGCAACCTTTTTTGCAGCGGATTTGCTCATGATCGCCGCTAAACTTCAGGGCGAAATCGATTAGCCGATCGTAGCACGCCAGAAACGCGTTGAAGTGCTCGAAGAAAGCCCGTGGCAGCTCGTGCGTCTGACGGAACTTGTCGAGCCCGGGGAGGTCGCGGACGGTTTCGAGGTGCCGCGTCATCTCGGCAAGCTGCTCCTGGTAAGACGCTTCCTTCTCGGCGGGTTCGGGCTTGGCGGGCGGTTTGATCATGTGATGCTCTCTATATCTTTGCCGAAAGGCGAAACCGTGGACGGATCCCAATAACGCGTATGATCCGCCGACTCGCGCCGTCGGGTCAATGCGCTTTCGGATATACGAAGGCTGATAGGATCATACACACGTGGTTCGGTGGGTGTGTGACAGTTGAGGCGGGTTTCGGGGGGAGGATGTAGCGTCCGCCCCCCGTGGCGGACGTCGAGAACCGGGAACCGTTCGTCGTTTACGGCCGCCACGGGGGGCGGCCGCTACATGGGTGGCACCAGCGCCCCGCCGGCGGATGCAGCCGGACCGGCGATGCCGCCGCCGTGGAATTGACTTCCGCGGCTACGTGTTTACCATCACGACTTCAGGGACTGGTAAAGCAGGCAACCAAACTGGAAGGAGTTCCGGATGGCGGGTGAGAACGTGCTGCATTTCGACGACAGCAACTTTGAAGCTGAGGTGTTAAACTCTGAGACGCCGGTGCTCGTGGACTTTTGGGCCGAGTGGTGCGCTCCGTGCCACATGTTGACGCCGGTACTCGGCGAGCTGTCGGATGACTACGCGAACAAGTTGAAGGTCGGCAAGGTCGACGTCGACAAGGCCCGGAAGACAGCGATGCAATTCGGCATCCAGAACATCCCCACCGTGATCCTGTTCGATAAGGGCAAATCGGTCGACAGCTTCGTGGGCGTTCGCAGGAAGGGGGATTACGAGGCGGCGATCAACGCCACGTTGGGCATCGACTGATGGGTGCCATGCCCAAGCCGAAGGCGTGGGCATGTTTCTCGATACAGTACCAGCATGGCCGCGCTTCGCTTGGCCATGGCACCCAAGCATGTTTCTCGATACGGAACCAGCACAGCCGCCCTCGGCTATGTTCTTCTCGGGTAAAATGCCCGAGGAATCACAGGCGGGACGCCCGTGCCACCCATCAATTCAACTGTGACATAGCACCGGTGCCTGTCAGCCATCGATTGATGGGCTGGTGTGCCACTGCTCTTGAGCAGTGCCAAGCATCGCTGGAAGCACGGACAAGCAAACTGCCGCTTGTCCGTGGCACCCGACGCTATCCACCCGCCGGCACGTACTGTTGCCGACGCGGTTGGGCGGCGGTGCGACGCGACGGCCGGAAAAGCTCGCGCAGATGGCGACCGGCGAGCTTGGCGAGGTACCTGACTTGGTTCCAACTTATTGTCCGCAGATGCGTCCGCAGAAAGTATAGGATCGTGCCCGGGTCACGCTGGACGATCCGGTTAATCCGGCGGGCTTCGGCCACCAGGTCGTCACGGGAGTCGCTCCAGGGCAGTTTGACCCAGGGCCACGGGCCGTCGGTGCTCCAGTCACCCATCAGAGTCCCGGCCCGGCGGGCTTCGTCGTAAACCCGCGTGCCGGGCAGCGGGTAGAGAACCGCCACAGTCCCGATAATCGGCTTGTGCTTCAGCAGGAAGGCAATGGTTTCGTCGATAGTTTCCGACGTCTCGCCGGGCATGCCGACCATGATCTCGCCGTAGCATGTGATGCCGACCTTCTTGGTAATGGTGACGGCCTGCTCGTTCATGGCGACAGTGGAGCGTTTGTTCATGCTGTCGAGCATGATTTGCGAGCCGGACTCAAACCCGTAGATGATCCAGCGCACGCCGGCCCGCTTGAGCTTGCGCAGAATGGTTTCGTCCACGGAATTCACCCGGCTGCGGATTTTAATCCATAAGCGGTGCTTGCCGGCGACGAGCGCGTCGGCAACCGCGGCGCAGCGTTTCTTGTTGGCCGTAAAAGCGTCGTCCTGAACGTGAACGGACTTGACGCCACGACGGCGAAGATCGTCAAACTCGGTCATGACATGTTCGGCGCTGTGGAAGCGGTAGCGGCGATCGACCTTGAAGCAAAAGCTGCAATCGTAGGGGCAGCCCCGACTGGTAATCATCACGTCGAGAGGGCCTCGAGCCGCCATATCCCAATATAGTTTGGCCTGGTAGTAGCGGTCGAGTAGCGTGCGATCAATCTGAGGGAGGGTATCGATATCCTCGATGCTATCGGCCGGGTTGCAGATGATCTCATCGCCCCGACGATAGACCAGGCCGGGAACCTCGCTCTGGGCCCGTCGCCCGTCGATCATTTCCACCAAGTGGACGATGGCATGATCGCACTCGCCCTGCATGGCGTAATCAAATTGGGAGAGGTTTTCGAGCGTCCAGCGGGGCCACACGCTCGGGTGGGGGCCGCCGACGACCAAAGCGGCGTCGCGAACGTGGTCGCGGAGCCGCCTGGTGAGTTGGTGAAACCGGGCGACGCCGGGGGTGAAGCAGGTCAGCCCGACCATTTCGGGGCTGAAGTCGGCGATTTCCTGGAAATAGTTGTCGATTGCGGAAAAAGGCCCAGCATAGTCAAACACGCGAACGTCGTAACCGGCGTGACGAAGCCCTGTGCCCAGGTTGCAGAGGTGCATGGGCGGATAGTAGCCCGTGCCCCTGTTCTGGGAGTTGTCGTAGGAAACCAGTGCGATTTTCATGGGCCAAGCTCCCGGCGGTCGGACCATGGCAGGGCTGCATTTCCATGATCGAAACGGGTTCCGGGCAGGCGGAACCTCTCTGTGCTATCGGATAGAACCACCCCACGCTTTATCGGCCGAGCTCCGTGCCCGATGTAGCGGCCGACCCCCAGTGGCGGCCGTGGAATATCAGGCGTAGTTCCGGCTTCCACGACCGCCAGGGGGGCGGCCGCGGCTATCGGCGTGAAACACTTCAAGTGGAAACGGCACTAGTGCATCGCCACATATCATTTGATGGGTGGCTCGGGCGTCCCGCCCGAGATTTCCACAGGCGAGACGCCTGTGCCACCCTTAATATTATCCATCATTCCATGTGTGGCGGAGCACCAGCAGTGCGGCGTTAATTGACGGTCCAGGTATCGCCGGCGTTGAACAGACTTTCGAGCGTGCCCTCGCCGAGCTTCTCGGTGGCCTCCCCGATCTGGTTCATCAGCAAGTTTTCATAGGCCGGCTCTTCCACGTCGCGGAAGACCCCCACCGGTTCGGGGTAGTCCGGAAAGTGCATCCGCGACAGCAGATACGCCAGGGTCGGCTCCGGTGCTTTTTCATCGTGGATCAGCAGGTCGTTAACCGCGATCCCCTTGCCGCGTTCGACCACTTCCGGCGTGATGCCGTTGAGCCGGATGCCCTTGTCCCGGTCCTTCCCGAAGATCATCGGTTTGCCGTGTTCGAGGTAGAGCACGTTGTCGAGCTTGGTCTTGCGGTCGGAGGCGAAGCTGTAGGCTCCGTGGTTGTAGACGTTGCAGTCTTGATAGATCTCGACGAAGGCGGTGCCTTTGTGCTCGGACGCCCGGCGCAGGACGGTTTGCATGCACTGCACGTCGACGTCAACGCAACGAGCGATGAAAGTGACCTCGGCCCCGATCGAAATGCAGATCGGGTGGATCGGGTAGTCGATCGTGCCCCAGGGCGAGGACTTGGTCTTTTTGCCGAACTCGGTGGTCGGCGAGTACTGCCCCTTCGTCAGGCCGTAGATGCGGTTGTTGAAGAGCACGATCTTGAGCCCGATGTTCTTGCGGATCGTGTGGATCAGGTGATTGGTGCCGATGCTCAGGCCGTCGCCGTCCCCGGTGATCACCCAGACGTTGAGGTCGGGGTTGGCGATCTTGATGCCGGTGGCGATCGAGGGGGCCCGGCCGTGGATGCCGTGGAAACCAAAGGTGTCCATGTAGTATGGAAAGCGGCTGGAGCAGCCGATCCCGGAGACGAAGACGGTGTTTTCCTTGGTGGCCCCGGTTTCGGCGAGGACTTTCTGCATCTGGTTGAGGATCGAGTAGTTTCCGCAGCCCGGACACCACTTCACCTCTTGGCTGCTCTTGAAATCCCTGGCGCTCAGCGCGGTATCGGTGGAACTCACGGCTATTTACCTCCGAGTAGTTCGTTTGCTTTTTTGACGATGTCGTTGATCTTGAACGGCAGACCCTGAACCTTGTTAAGCCCGAGGGTATCGACCTTATAATGTGCTTGCAGCAGGAAGCGCAACTGCCCGGCGTTCAACTCGCATACCAGGATCTTTTTGAAGCGTTTCAGGATGTCGCCCACGTTGCTCGGCATCGGGTTGAGCCATCGCATGTGCATGTGCCCGATCTTACGATCCGCTTCGATGAGATACTTGGCCGCTTGACGCATGGCCCCGTAAGTTCCGCCCCACGATACCAGCAGCAGGTCGCCGTTCTTATTGCCGAAGACCTTCTGGTCCGGGATGTCGCGGGCGATGTTGGCCAGCTTTTGGGCCCGCAGATTAGTCATGCGCTCATGATTTTCGGGGAAGTGGCAGACACCGCCCGTAATGTGCTCCTTTTCGAGCCCGCCGATGCGGTGCTGCATGCCGGGCGTGCCGGGGATGGCCCACGGCCGCGCGCCGTTCTCGTCGCGCTGATAGGGCTGGAACGTCTCGGGGTCGTCGGCGTGCTTGATTTCGATCGGTTTCAGTTCACTAGGTTCGGGGATCCGCCATGGGGCGGAGCAGTTGGCCAGATAGCCGTCGCTCAGCATGAAGACGGGGGTCATGTACTTGACCGCGACGCGCACGGCTTCGATCGCGGTATCGAAACAGGCGGCCGCCCAACGGGCGGCGATGACCGGGACGGGGCAATCGCTGTTTCGCCCGAGCACGGACTGCCAGAGATCGGCCTGTTCGGTTTTCGTCGGTAGGCCGGTGCTGGGGCCGCCGCGCTGTACGTTCACGATCACGCAGGGCAACTCGGTCATCACGGCCAGCCCGATCGCTTCCTGCTTGAGGGCCGAGCCCGGGCCGCTGGTGCCGGTGACGGCGATGTTGCCGGCATATGCGGCGCCGATGACGGCGTTCATCGCGGCGATCTCGTCCTCGGCCTGGAAGGTACGCACGTCGTAGTTCTTGTAATACGACAATTCGTGCAGGATGTCGCTCGCCGGGGTGATCGGATAGCTACCGTAAAAGAGTGGCTTCTTCGCGAGCTTAGCGGCGGTGACGAAGCCGAGTGCCGTGGCCTGGTTGCCGGTCAGGCTGCGATACTTGCCCGGTTTCAGGTCGGCGCGATCGACCTTGTAGCGCACGGGGAAGATCTCGGCGGTCTCGCCGAAGTTGTATCCGGCCTTGAGCGCCAGCGTGTTGGCGATGGCCACCGCGGGCACCCTCGCGAACTTGGTTTCGATCCAGTGCAGCGTGGTGTCGAGGGGACGGTCGTAGAGCCAGAACGCGAGCCCGAGCGCGTAGAAGTTCTTGCAGCGCGCGGCTTGCTTCGTGCCGAGGCCGGTATCCTTGACCGCTTCCAACACCTGATCGGTGATCGGGATTTTGTAGACGCGGTAACGGCTCAGTTCGTCCGTCTCAAGCGGGTTGGTCTCGAACTTGGCCCGCTGCAAGTTGGACTTGGTGAATTCAGAGGTGTTGATAATCAGGATGCCGCCCTCGGCGAGTTCCTTCAGGTTCATCTTCAGGGCCGCCGGGTTCATCGCGATCAGGGCGTCGACCTCGTCCCCCGGCGTGTAGACCGTGTGGCTGCCGAAGTTGACCTGAAAGCCGGACACGCCGCCGAGCGTCCCGGCCGGTGCTCGAATCTCTGAGGGATAGTCTGGAAACGTGCTGATGTCGTTCCCGAAGACCGCCGTCGTGTTGGTGAACTGCGTGCCCGCGAGTTGCATTCCGTCGCCGGAATCACCCGCGAAACGCACGGCCGCGTGCGGCAGTTCCTTGATCCCTTTTTCCGCGGCGCTGGTTGCCGCACTTTCCTTTTTCTTAGTTGCCGTACTCATTGCACCAATTCTCACCTAGGTCGGCACGCGGCGGCCACGCGGCGCGCCTGTGCCGGCAAGAAGTATTAAACGGAAACCAGCTTGAGGAATGCGACGCTCCGACTGTTTCGCATGATGACCTCAAGTTCCCTTCGGCTCTCCAAGGCAGAATCACTTATGCTATCTTTTAGCGGCCTCGATGGCTAGGAGTATTGCCGCGGAATCGATGAAAATCCTGCTAAAACTGAGCCCGGTCACGGCGCGGCGCGATGCCTTGTCCGACTAATCCGCCTGCCTTAGACTCCGCCAGGCTTGCGAACGGAATTCAACCCGGCTCCAGGACGGGAACTAGTCATGAAGTTTCAACCCACCGAGCGTATCAAGGCCCTGCCGCCGTATATTTTCGTCGAGCTCAACCGCAAGAAACGGGTTCTGATCGACGCCGGCCACGACGTCATCGAGCTCGGCATCGGCGACCCGGAACGGCCCACCTACCGGTTCATCGTCGATCGGCTCAAGCAGGCCGCCGAGGATCCCGCCAACCACCGCTATATGCTCCTGTACGGCTGCCCCGGTTTCCGCCGACAGGCCGCCGAGTTCTTCGAGCAGCGTTACGGCGTCACGCTTGAGCCGAATACCGAGATACTGACGCTGATCGGCTCGAAGGAGGGTATCGGCCACCTGCCGCCGGCGGTTGTGAATCCGGGCCGGGGTGTATTGGTGCCGAATCCGGGGTATCCGGCGTATCGCGCGACGACGCTCTTCGCCGACGGTGTGCCGCACGACCTGCCGCTGAGCGAGGAGCGGGGCTGGTTGCCGGATCTGGAAGCCGTGCCGGCGGATGTCGCCCGCAACACCGTGCTGATGTACCTGAATTATCCGAACAATCCGACCGGGGCGTGTGCGTCGCTCGAATTCTTCGAGCGAGCGTTGGCGTTTGCCCGTAAGCACGAGATCATCCTCGCCCACGACGCCGCCTACAACGAGATGTATTTCGGCGAGGAGCGGCCGCCCAGCATTCTCCAGCTTCCGGGGGCAAAGGACATCGCGATCGAGTTTCACTCGACCTCGAAGACCTTCAACATGACGGGCTGGCGCATCGCGTTTGCCGCTGGGAACAAAGACGTGCTGGCCGCCCTCGGTAAGATCAAGTCCAACATCGACAGCGGCCAGTTCGCGGCGGTTCAGGAAGCCGGCATCGCGGCCTACGCCGGCTTCGACCGACCCGAGTTGCACGAAAGCCGGGCGATGTACCACGAACGGGCGAAAGTCATGGCCGCGGGGTTGCGGGAAGCAGGCTTTCGTGCCGCCGAGCCGCGGGCAACATTCTACGTCTGGGCCGGCGTACCCTCCGGGTACAATTCAACCTCCGCGGCCAACAAGCTGCTCGAAGAGGCCCACGTCGTCGGCGTGCCCGGCCATGGCTTCGGCACCATGGGTGAGGGCTACATCCGCTTTGCGGTAACCGTCGACCTCGACCGTACTCGTACAGCCCTGAAGAGAATCAAGGCATTGAAGTGGTAGAGAAACACAAGCGTAAATCGGCTGAGCGTGGTCGAACGGGTGTGTATATCGGCCTCGGATCAAACCTCGGGGATCGCGAGACGACGATCCGGGCCGCCCTGCATGATCTCGAAAGACACGGCGATATCCGCGTTATCCGCTGTTCGACGTTGCTCGAGACCGATCCGGTCGGCGGTCCGCCGGGCCAGCCGCGCTACCTCAACGCCGTCGCCGAGCTGGACACCGAGCTGTCACCCCGCGAGTTACTTGCCCGGATGCACGAGATCGAACGCCGGCACGGCCGCAAGCGCGGCGTGGCAAACGGCCCGCGCACGCTCGACCTTGATTTGCTGCTGTACCACGAGCGTGTGATTGACGAACGCGACCTGACCGTCCCGCACCCCAGAATGTGGGAGCGCCCGTTCGTCATGCAGCCGTTGGAAGAAATCTGCGACGCGCGGCTGCTCGCGGAGCACCGAAAGATGCCACACACAGAGCCGGTCTGTCCTCGGCCCGGTTGACCGGCGTGAGGACACGCCAACTCTGCTCAGACGATGGCAAACGTCGCTTCGCACAACCTGCCCAACTTACGTTTCAAGCGACGCGATCCTTACAGATAGGGTCAACTCGTCGTGAACGCGTTGAGCGAATGTATCCGCCTGCTGCCGATCGTCGAATAGTTGGAAAAAGGTCGAACCGGAGCCGGTCATCCGGACCCGACCGTTCGATAGCCGAAACAATTCATCAAACACCACGATTAGGTTCGCATTCGTGGCCAGCGCCGCTGGTTCCAAATCATTGAAAAGAAGCGGCATCATCCGTTCCGCGGACTCGGCATGATTTAGAACCTCGTTCGGCGACGGACGGCCAGGATGCGAGCCCAGCCGATCCCATGCCGCGTAAACATCGCGCGTCGTGGAATGGATCGCGGGCAGAATCAGGACGGCCCAGCCGGTCAGCGCGCGGTTCAGGTCTTCGACCCGTTCGCCGCGGCCGCGGACGACGCAGAGCGGCGTGTGGAAGAAGAGAGGCACGTCGGAACCGATTTCGGCACCAATCCGCGCCAGTTTGGCGGCGGGTAGTCCGATTTCCCACAATTCGTTGAGCAGCATCAGCACGGTGGCGGCGTTGGAACTCCCGCCGCCGAGGCCGGCACCGGCGGGGATTCGTTTTTCCAACGTGATATGAACGCCGCGATCGCGTATGCCCGTAGCTTTGATCAGTTGTTGTACTGCCAGCAGGGCGAGGTTCGTTTCATCACAGGGAATGGATGTATCATTACAAGAAAGCGTCAGCCGCCCGTCATCGCGTGGCGTAACGCTCACCGTGTCATAGAGGCCGACGCGCACGACAAGCGATTCGATCTCGTGGAATCCGTCGGGCCGCGCGTCTCCGACGCACAGCGTCAGGTTGATCTTCGCGGGCGATTGTCGACTTGCGGGGCTCATACGGTCGTCAGCATGTGAGCAGGGGGAGTCGTGGTCAAGCAATGGAAAAAGACCGCGGAGGGCTGAGCCTCCGCGGCAGGTCTAAGCGCGACGTTCCGGTCCCAGGCGGATTACGGGCAGGCGGTCCCGTAAACGGACAATAGCGCCGCCAAATCGGCCAGATCGATCGAACCATCTTGGTTGATGTCGGCGGCCGGGTTATAGTTGGGGTCACCTTCGGCGGTGCCATATGAAGCCAGCAGTTCCGCCAAGTCGCTCAAATCGATGAACCCGTCACCATTGACGTCCTCGGGACATTCGGGTTCCTCATCCGCAGTGCCCAGCAGGTACGTCTGCCAGCCGAATTCGTCCATCAGATCATACATGTACATCCAGTACCACTGCTCTTGTTCGAGCATCGGCATCAGCAGCTCAAACACGTCTTCGGCCTGGATACCGGGACCGTACGCGCAGAACCACCGCACGCCGCCCTGCGGTCGCGGCTCGCCGTGCGGGTCCATGAATACGTATTCGTAATACCACTCGCCGGTGTGCGGCGGGGCGAAAAACACGGGCGGCACATCGATATCGATGGGACTGATCTCCGGGAAGATCATGATTTCGGTAATGGCGAAGGTGTCGATGGGGCCGTTGTGAGTGCAGTCGATTAGTTCGAGCACCCAGGGCTCACTATTCGCCCGCACGCAGTTGCTGTCGCCCTCGTGCGGAATACTTTCCTCGCCGAGCGGTCCGTCTCCGCGACCGGTGACAACCAGCTCGAAGACTTCCCAGTCCGGCTGGGGATCTAGCGTGGCGGTAAAGGTGATCGAGCCGTCGGGGTTGGTCACTTTTTCGACACGCCCGCCGACCAGTGTCGACTGGCTGTTCCCATTGTTGTAGTAGCCGGCGGCCCCGTTGGCGTCGAAATCCCTGCCGGTTGGCGGCCAGATCGTCAGCTTCACGGTCTTGACGTTCTCGGGAATGTGAAGATTGGCGACTGCAATCCAGATTCTGGTCCCCGGGGTCGTGGGCACCGGGGTGTCGGGCAGTTGCCATGGGTCGGGGTCGGCCCCCCATGGGTTCGTATTGCCGGGATCCTCGGTCGCAATCTTGGTTGGCCATCCCGCCAACGTGGCCGGCACCGCGGCGATCAGCAGTGCGATAACGATGACATGTCGGAAATGTTGCAGTCGGGTGTTCATGATCAACTCCTTCTTTCGAGGCTCGCGACGCCGTGATATTCGGCGGGGTGATGCGAGCGGGACACTGAAAAAAACATGCGGCGTTGCACGTCTGTCGCGCTAGATGACGTGTGGGGATTGCGGGCGGCTGTTTTGGAAGCGGTAACGGTTCGGGAATGATGTAGCGGCCCGCGCCACGCCGTCCGTAATAGGCCGGAAACGCCCCTTTTGGCGTACCGCCGGCGAGGCCCCCGCCGCGACATGACTTTTACGGCGGAGTGATATGCGAAAGGCCGTGTGGGGTTTGCGTTAGAGGTTTTCGAGTCGCATTTTCAGATCGCGGTCGCGCAGGGCGGAGTGGAATTCGTCGAGCCGCTCGCCCGCGAGAATGCCTTCCAGGTCGAAGATGTCCATATTCACCCGGTGATGGGTACAGCGATTCTGCGGAAAGTTGTACGTGCGGATACGCTCGCTGCGGTCGCCGCTGCCAACCATGTCCTTCCGTTCGGCGGCGAGCTCGCGCTCCTGCCGTGACTTATAATGCTCGAAGAGGCGTGACATCATAATGCGGCGGGCCTTGGCGCGGTTCTTGTGCTGGCTCTTCTCGTCGCGCATCGAGACGGTGATACCGGTTTCGGTGTGTTCGAGCTTGATGGCGCTGGAGACCTTGTTGACGTTCTGCCCGCCGGGGCCGCCCGCTCGGCTGACGTGCTCGATCACGTCTTTGTCCCAGTTGATGTCGATTTCGACCTCCCGTGGCTCGGGCAGGACGGCGACGGTTGCCGCCGAGGTATGGATGCGGCCCTGCGATTCGGTCTGGGGGACGCGCTGCACGCGGTGGCCGCCGGCCTCAAAGCGCAGGTTGAGATAGACCTCGTCGCCGGTGATATTGAGGATCGCCTCTTTGATCCCGCCGAGGTCGGAGGGCGAGATCGAGAGGATTTCGACCTTGAAGCCCTTGCGGAAGGCGTAGGCCTTGTACATTTCGAGCAGCTCAGCGGCGAACAGGGCGGCCTCGTCGCCGCCGGTGCCGGCCCGGATTTCGAGGATCACGCTGCTGATCGACGCCTCGTCGCCGGTGACGAGCTTGCCCTGCAATTCGGTCAGCAGCGCTTCCCGCCGCTGTTCGAGCTCGGGCAGCTCGGCCGCGGCCAGTTCTTTCAGATCGTCATCCGAATCGCAGTCTTCGATGATCTCGGTCGATTCGTTGAGCTGATCAGTGACGCGGCGGTATTCGCGGAACGGCTTGAGGAGCTTTTCGAGCTGTCCGTGTTCCTGGGCCAACTTCACCATCAAGGCACCGTTAGAGGCAACCTCGGGCCGGTTCATCTCGGCGGCGACTTCCTCGCCACGTTTGGCCATCTCTTCCAGTCGGGCGATCCAGGTTGGGTCTTGTACTTTCTGAAACATGATTTCGAACCGTTCAAAAGTTGTTGATAAAACGCACCTTCATCTGGTGCACTGTCAACCACCCTTCAATTAACGACTGACAGAGTACCAGTGCTCCGTCAGCGTTGCTTTGATGGGTTCAGCCCGAGGAGCCGCGGACTTCAGTCCGCCCGGTCCTTCGAAAAGGGTAAATTCTACTCCCCGCGGCGCCGCGCGGACTTCAGGTCCGCGGCTCTTCGAGTTAAACAGATTTCGGGCGCACATATAAAAAACTACGGCCCGGTATGCGCATCCGAGCCGTAGTTGGAGTTTCCTTGAGCGAAGCTAGTTGTCGGCCTTGGGCTTGGCCTTCGCCTTTTCCTTCTGGAAATATTGGCCGCCGAACTTCTTCTGGAAGCGTTCCACGCGGCCGGTGGTGTCGACGAACTTCTGCTTGCCGGTGTAGAACGGGTGGCAGACGTTGCAGATGTCGACCTTGATCTCTTTGACCGTGGCCCGCGTCTCGAACTTGTTGCCGCAGGCGCAGGTGACGCTCGCGTTTTCGTACTTGGGATGGATGTCCTTCTTCATAACACACCGTTTCTGGGCGGCTTGTGCGACTCGCCGCGTTGCTGCTTATTTACCGAACCATGAAGTATGCCCGATATTGGGTGTTTTGGCAAGTCGATTTTCCGGCCGGTTTGGCTGACGCCGGCTGTCCACTATGGGTACAATCTGCCCCCGGGAACGAGGATTTGGACGACCGCCGACGAGTGAATTAGTGTCCGACAACCCGCAAAACAACGAAATTGTCCGCTTGGACCAGATCGTCAAGATCTACAGCACGCCTGGTGCCAACGTAGAGGTACACGCTCTGCGCGGGATCTCGCTCGCCATCGGCCGCGGCGAGTATGTCGCCATCGTGGGCGCTTCCGGCAGCGGTAAAAGCACGCTGATGAACATCATCGGTTGCCTCGACCGACTTACCGCAGGCACATATCAGCTCTACGGCGAGGATGTTTCGCAACTCAGCGACGACCAGCTTTCCGACGTCCGCGGCC
The DNA here is from genome assembly GCA_030612705.1 of Phycisphaerae bacterium. Lineage (GTDB taxonomy): Bacteria > Planctomycetota > Phycisphaerae > UBA1845 > Fen-1342 > JALSRY01. The sequence continues at coordinate 34,809 of JAUWNI010000012.1, forward strand.
GGCGGATCGGCTTCATCTTCCAGAACTTTAACCTGATCCCGTCGCAGACCGTCCAGGAAAACCTCGAAGTGCCGATGTTTTACCAGGGCGTCCCGCCCCACATCCGCCGCCAGCGGGCCCTCCGGATCGCCCAGCGTGTCGAGCTGACCGATCGGCTGCACCACAGGCCGAACGAGCTCTCCGGCGGCCAGCAGCAACGCGTCGCGATCGCCCGGGCCCTGATAAACGACCCGGTCATGTTGCTGGCGGACGAGCCTACCGGCAACCTCGACAGCAACACCGGCCTGGTCATCCTCGACATGCTCGATGAGCTGAACGCCGCCGGTATGACGATCGTTGTGGTCACGCACGACCCGAACGTCGCGAAGCGCTGCAAACGCATGATCGTGCTCAAGGACGGCCTGATCCACACGGACTCAATGGGCGGCAGTTCGTAAATCTCGACCGGTGCGACGCCGGTCGGCGGGGGTTCGATTTCCACACGGCGCAGGCCGGCTTGTTCGAGCCGGGCGACCCATTCGTGAGTGACGATGTCCGGGAAGCCGTAGGTTTGCCGGAGACGTTCGATCTCCTTCCAGGAAAACACGACGTGCGAGACATCGCGGCCGCGCAGCCAATCGAGGCATGCCCGCGGGTCGGCGGTGGCGGCGAACTCGAGCCAGGGATCGCGGCTGAAGGGGACTGTGTAGTGGATTTCCCGATCGACATAGAAGACGGCCGCGTCGCCTACCAGCCAGGCGTAGGCGCCGCTTGGCAGCGTTTCGTTTAGCGGATGGGCATCGACAAAGATATCCGTTTGCCCGAGGAGCCTGTGTAAGGGGACGCCGGCGCGGGTTGTCCAGCGCTCGTTATGCTCACGGAGACGCCCCGCGAGCGAGATGTCGTTGACCAGCACGCCCGCTATCGCGATTGGCACGACGATCCATTTCAACCACGGCCGGCGGGGATGACCGTCATGTGACCGGTCACCGGCAAGGCACTCACCGCCCAGCAACGCCAACGGCACGATCAACGGAACGGCAAAGCGGCCGGGGATGAACGTTAGGCTGATCCAGCCCAGCAGGATCAGGCCGCTCCAAAGCGTCAACATCGCGGCCCGGCGTGACCGGCCGATGACGACGCCCGCCAAGGCGAGCACAAAGATCACTTGGCCGAAAAGCGATGGTTTGATTTCGTGCTCGGCGACATTCACGTGCGACGAAATCGTTTGTGTCTGATGCGTGACCGAACCGAACAATTCTCGCGCTGCAAGCGTCAGCCGACCCGTGAAGGAATCATGTTCCGACGGTACGCGATGGCCGGCGGACCATTGACGGGCCTGATCCGCGCTCCAGGCCCTGCCGCCGAACCATTCGTGGGCGAAGGGGTGGACGGGGTTGCCGGTAAACGCCGCGTTGCGGATGAGCCACGGACTGAAAGCGAGCAGTACGCCGATGCCGTAAATGGCGATACGTTGAGCGCGTAGCTTGAACGAAGCGCGCATCGTCGTAAGCCACGCAAGTCCCAAAGCGAGAGCGACGAAGACGAGCGCGGTATATTTGCAACCGCCGGCCAGGCCCGCGCAGAGCCCCGCGGTCAATGCCGTGCGCCAGTCGGCGTTCGTTCGTTCGCGATAATGATCGATGATCAGGCCGGCGGCGACAGCAGCGAACAACAGCATGCCGTTCTCGACGTAGGCCAGGCAGCCGAGGTACGCCAACCAAGGTGTGGAGCCGGCCAGCAGCACGACCAGCCAACGCGGCCAACCCGGCCCGGCCCAACAGCCCAGCGCTATCACCGCCAGAATGCCGCACGACGCGTGTAGCAGTTGCGCCGGGATCGCGGCGGCGTACACGCTGCCGGCCAGGTGCATCAGCAATAGATAGAGCATTTCCATTTGCTGCGGGAACGAGGTGTAGACGTTGTGCGGCAGAAACGTGATGCGGCCGGCGTCATAGTATTCGCGCGGGCCCTGGAGGTGGTATTCGAGCACGTCGTAGCCGTTGGCTTCCGCCTGCCAGAGCATGCCGGGCGGCAGGCTTGCGGCGAAGAGCGCGATGACTAGCGGGACGATCAGAAGCGTAAGAAGTATCGTTTGGCTTATCAAAGCCCCCACCCTTTGCTGCGCAAAGGATGGGGCACCCGTACAGGATGGGGCACCCGCAGAGGATGGAGTACTTTCATGCGTCCCCTGCTTGCTTTGGGCGCGGTAGAGGTACGTCAGGCCGCAGATGCCGCCGATGGCCAGGAGGGTCCACGCCACGGGGTGGCTGAGCAGGCCGGCGACGCCGAGGGTTAAGGTGAAAAGACTGAGCAATCCCAGTCCGAGCGCCGTTGCGATGCAAACCTGCTGCCCGGTGCCGTAGCGGCGAAATCCCAGCCAGGCAGTCGGCCAGGCTCCCCAGCCGGCGGCGGCGGCGACGATTGCCAGAGCGAGCACGCCATCAGTGAGCAGCACGATCCAGGTAAACGGCGACAGCAACGTGAGTCCGACTGCCGTGCCGACCATGAGAATCAGAATGGGTAGCTGGTGTCCGCGCATCCGCACGCATGATAGTAACGGGCGGGTTTATAAGACAGGTTCTCCGCTGTTGCATCTGCATTAAGGGCATGGCGTGGGTGGCCCGTCGCTTCAGCGGCGGGGGGCGCGTTCGTTCGCGTAGCACTCCGCCGGTCCGAGGGCGTCGGGCCAGATACCGCTGTGTTGCAGGAATTGGCGGACATGGTGGCAGAGGTGGCACTTGTTGGCATAGCCGGCCTCGAGCTGCCGGTAGCCGAACGGTTTGGCACGTTGCATGAGCTCGTGACTCCCGCCGGCGACTACGGCCGAGACGACGGGGTGCTCGTGCCAATTTGTGGACACATGTTTCCAGAGTTGTTCGGGCGGTTGTTTCAAAGCGTTGCCGAGGATGATGCCGTTGCAAACGCCGGGGAAGACGTTGCCGTACGGGTCGATGTGGACGTGTCGGCTCTGGAGGACTTCCTTGACGCAATTCAGATCACGAAACTCTTCGGCGGGGTGGGGCGGGAGTAAGTCGGCGAGCCGATCCGCGGCCCGGCCGGTGAGTCGGTCCTTGTGGCGGTCGAGGGCCTGGGCAAACGTGCGATTTTTTTCGTTCGTGTCGAGTCGGCGCGTGTCGAGCGGCCTCTTATAAAAATCCCACCAGCGGACGCGGACGCGCGGCGGCCCGAGCACTTTGCGGGCGATTTCAACGCAGCGTCTGACGCGGTCGAAAGGGATGAATTCCTGGTGATAGACATCGGTGCTGACGACCAGCAGTTCCATGCCGAGGACGTCGAGCTGTTCGAGTCGGGCGCGGGTGAGTCCGTCGCTGGTGGCCCAAAAGGCGTTGGTTTCGATTTTTTCGAGCGGGGTCAGGCCGGCGTCGCGGGCAGCGCGGACCAGCGCCAGCAGCCGCGGCCAATCGCCGAAGGGTTCCCCGCCGGCGAGGTGGATCCGCATGGTTTTACCGTGTTTTGCGGCCAACTGGTCGAGGCTGCGCCAGATCGTTACAGCATCGGTGGTGTTCATCCAGCCGCCGCGCTCCGGGCTGCTGTAAACGTAGCAAAATGTGCATTTGGCGTTGCACCAGTACGTGAGCAGCAGGCCGGCGAATTCCCATACGGCGAGTTGGGGGTTGGTTGACACGGAATCGGCTTGGTCGGGCGGGTGCATGATTTTGGGATCGTAATCCAAAGCCGGGCGGGATAGCCAGATGAATTATACAACCCGTGGCATCGGCGTCCCGCCGGTGGATTCGGAGGTACGACCGGCGAGGCGCCGGCCGCTACGGGTGGTGTTCAGGCTTGGGCAGTGGTGCCCCATCCCGTTTCGCCAGCCCGGAGGGCAGGCGAACGGGGTGGGGGACTGATTCGAACCTGCACCGACCTTGCTCCCTCGAATTGGTTCCCCACCCCGACCGAGTGCCTGCCAGACAGGCACTCGGAACGGGATCGGGCACCCTCCGCCCCCGGCTGTGATGGTTCGGCCGCTACGGGTAGTGCTTGGGCGTTTTATAGAGTGTCCAGCGATCGAGGATTTCGCCGTTCAGGGCGATCTGTGTCAGGATGAGTTCGTCATCGCTGACGACGGAGACGCTGGTGAAGCTGTGGATTTCGTTATGTAGGGCGGCGAGATATGCCGGGCGCTGTTCGGGGGGTAGCGGCTGATAGAGCAAGGCGCCGCCGGCGCCGCTGATGACGTAGGTCACGCCGTCGCCGTTCTCGGCCGGTTTGCCGCCACGTATAGGCATCATGCGTTCGTACATGTGATCGTGTCCGCTGAAAACGATATCGATGCCGGTGCTTTCGAAGACGGGCACGAGTGTGTTTTGGATTTTTTCACAGGGTGCGTGCGCGCCGGCGGTGTAAGGCGGGCGGTGGAGGACGACGAACTTCCAGGGCGTGTCCGCTTCGGAGAACACTTCGCGGAGCCAAGGGGCCACGTGGTCGCTCAGCGCGGCCTCGTCCGTTTCGCTGTCGATCACGGCGATGCGCGCGGAGGCGTAGTCGAACCAGTAGTGGCGCTCCGCCGGTTGGCCGGCCGGACCGTTCTCGGGCAGGTCGAAAACCTCGAGGTAAGCCTCGACCTTAAGCTCTTCGTCGACCTCATGATTGCCGATACAGGGCCAGAAATTCACACGCCGAATCAGCTCGCGATAGGGGGTGAAGAAGCGGTTCTTGAAGTGTCGGCGCGCGCCGTTGCTGTAAATCAGATCACCGACGTGCAGCATGAAATCGGGGTCGGCGGCGTTCATCCGGGCCGCGAGCATGTATTGTTCGCGCGTCGCCTTGCCGCTGTCGCCGAAGACGATGAAGTTGAACGGCTCGCCGGTCAGCTGGTTTGTGCGGAACTCGTCATGCGCAAGGGTGCGCCGGCCGAGCATGATCGTATACGGATACGTCTCGCCGGGCTCCAGACCGGTCAGGATGGCGCGGCAACGGCGACCGCTGTTCTCGACTGGATAGACCTGTTTGTCGCCGATATGGACCGACAATTCGTCGCCGATCGGGCGTGTCAGATACCAGACGAGAGTTACCTCGTGTTCGCCGGCCATTTGCACCATGGGGCCTTCATGGATGGAGGCCGGCAGCAGCCAGGGCAGGATTCCATAGAGCCCCAGGGCGATCAGGATGAACAGCAGTGCGCCGAGCAGGACGCGTCGGGCGCGGATGCGCTTGGCGCGGAACCTGGCTTCGTCGTCACGCTCGTCATCGGGTAGGGTTTCCGCGTTTTCAGGTTGGTCCGGCGTTTCCGGCATCGGCTAGTCTTTCTCATCATGCGTGGGTTGTGAGGTTGACGGAGTGGGTTTGGCATGTTGCTGGTGCCAGATACGGAAGGCGCGGTGCCCCTCGCGGCGCGTTTCGTCGATTGAATAGCCGACGAAACTTTTATCTTCCGCCGAGACGTGCAGCCCGAAATCTTCCGGCGGCAATTTGTAAATGTGTAACAGGCTTAGCAGGGCCACGTCGCCGACCGTTTCGACAAAACGTTGGCCTTCCGCGGCTGTTTGCCAGCGCAATCGGGCGGGATCGTCGAGATATTCAAGCAGCACGCGGGCTGCTTGCCGGTCGCCGAGCTTGCCAAGGGCACGCAGCGCCTGCGATCGGTGAGTTTGGTCCCAGTATTTCGACCGTCCGAAAAAACGCAGGGCGTCGATTACGGCCGGCACACTTTCCAAGCTCCGTGCCTCGGCGACGACCGGGATGGATTTTGCCACGATTATCGCGACCACGCGCGCCAATTCCTGCTCGTGGGGGCCGTAAAATCCCGATTTGACGGTAGTGGTCGCGTCGCGGATGTAACGCGTCAAGGCGCGGGCCACGACGGGGTCGTGCAACTCCGCCGCCATATCCAACGCCGCGGCGGCAACGTCGCCGTCTTCGTCGTTGACCTTGGCGGCGATGAGGACGCCCGCGCCGGTGTTCGGTTCGAGCGGGATTTGCTGGACGGCGGCCTTGCGCACGAGGAAATTGCCGTCGAATAGACGCTCCACCAGTTCCGGATAGGCCGTCGCGAACGTATCGAATAGTTTGCGATCCTCGGGGGACAGGTCGATCCGAAACAGCCGCATTCGCAGCGCACCGGTCACACGTGCCAGCGCCCGCCGCAGGCGCACCTGCTCTTCGATCGGCCGGGCCTCGAGTGAGCCGACGGCCTCGGCGAGCGGGGCGGTGATGAGTTCGATAAGTTGCTCGCCGGCGGCGGCAGCCTCGACCTCGTCGCCGCGAGCGATCTTGTCCACCAGGCGTTTCAGACGGGCCTGATCGTCGTCCGCGTGGGCGATCGCCGACAGGCCGAGGCCGACGATAAGAACCAGACCGAACAGGCACCATCCGGCTGTTTGTCCGGTCGCCGGGATGTGTTCAGGCTTTTTCGTTGTCACGCGCCGACTCGCTTTCGGTTTTGAGCTTTCGTGCCAGGGCTTTGGCGACGTTGTGGGGGACGAGGCGTTCGATCCGGCTCAGGTCGCCGCCACCCATTTCGTAGATCTGTTTGATGTAGGTGCTCGAGGTCAGCACGTGCTGGTCGCGGGTGAGCAGGAAGACCGTATCGATCTGGCCGATGGTCAGGTTGAGGTTGGCTTGCAGCAGCTCGTTGCTGAGGTCGGTCGTGTCGCGGATGCCTCGAATCAGTACCCGTCCGTTGCACCGGCGGACGAAGTCGAAGGTCAGGCAGTCATAGGATTCGACGCGGACGTGCGGCCACTGCGTCAGGAGCGGTTCGAGTAGTTCGACCCGTTCCCGCGGCGAGAAGAGGAGGTCCTTGCCCGGATTGCGGCCGATCCCGATGATGAGTTCGTTGAACAGTCTCGCGGCCCGGCGGATCACGTCGAGGTGCCCGTGCGTTACCGGGTCGAACGAGCCGGGATAGACGGCGATGATGTGTTCCGTGTTCGTTGCCATTTGAATTCCAGTGTGCAATCAGGTTTTGTTCCAACGCCCGGTCGGCGAGGCGCCGGTCGCCACATCATGTAGCACAGCCGCCACGATGCGGATTGTAACGTCTCCGGTCCGCGAGGGCGGCGGGGTATGAGGAAGATTCTTATGGTTGGCGGGTTATGGGCAGGTTTCGCCATAGTTGCCGAGTAGTTCGGCCAGATCGGTCAGGTTGGTGACGCCGTCGCAGTTGAGGTCGCCGCCCGCGTCGGTGGCGTAGGATTGCAGGAGTGTCAGGAGGTCGCGGAAGTCGACCGTGCGGTCGCCGTTGAGATCGCCGTGGCAATCGGCCTGGTATTCGTAGGCGCCGATGTCGACGAGGGGGGGCGTGCCGTTGCCGGTGTCGGGCATGAAGGGATCGTCGACGAAGCGGGGGTTGCCGGCCAGGTCACTGGTGATCGACGTCGGCGGTAGAGCAATGTTGTCACCGGCGTCGATGCAGGGTGAGCAGGTCGTGATGCAGTTGTCATAGACCTGGTAGTCGACCTCGGGCAGCCCCAGCGACGAGTAATTACCCCAGACGGTGATTGTTGTGGGGGTGTTGGCGGCGATGAGGCCCTGGGTGTACACCTCGACGTCGGGCTGGATGAGCTTGCCGACCAGTTGGTTGTCGATCCAGGCCGCGCTCGTGTCTATTAGGATAGTTTGGAAATAGTTAGGATCGTAGCTTGACTCGGCGGTCCAGGTTCCGAAGGGGCCGCCTTGGAAACGAGGGTCGTCGTCGAGGTTGCCGGCGGCCCAGATGAGGGTGGCGATCTCGCCGACAAACACGTCCGCCTGGCCGCCTTCAACGTCACAGTATGCCACGGTGGCGGCGGTGTTTTCACCGACGATGCGAAGCTGGGGGCCGACGTCGGCGACGTTTGCCCAGAGAACGGTATTGACAATCGTGGGGGTGCTTTCATTTCCGCAGGCGATACCACCGCCGGCTTCGTCGGCGTGATTGCCAACGATGGTGCAATTCACGATGAGGGGCGTGGATGGGCCGACGCAGGTGATGCCGGCGCCTCTGGAGCCGGTATTTCCGACGATCATGCAGTTGCAGATGATAGCGCTGGAGGATTCGAGATAGATTCCGCCGCCGGAGGCTCCGCCGCCGTACCACGAGGCGTTTCCGATGAGGATACAGTTGGAAATGGTCGGGTTGCCGTCGGCGGAGTAGATCGCGCCGCCGATGCTCATGGAGCCGTTGGTGATGGTGAGTCCGTCGAGACAGGTGTCGGGTGTGCCTCGGCGACCGATGAAGAATGCTCGGCCGGCATCTTGGCAATTAATGATGCAGGTCGCCGGACCGTTTGCGCTACGGACGGTGATTTGTCGGCCGCGAAACTGGAGGCTTTTATTCCCGAAGCCGGCGTAGACGCCGTCGGCGAGCAGAACCACGTCGCCGGAGATGGCGGCGTCGATGGCCTCCTGGATCGAGTCGAACGGGTGCTCGGGTGAGCCGTCCTCGTCGGGGTCGCTGGGGTAGGGGAGGCGCGGGCCGGGATCGTTGGGGGCGTCGTCGTCGACGTGGATGTTACGGTTGTCCTCGCACTCGTCGGGGATGCCATTGTTGTTGTAATCGTCGCTGGTGCCATCGGCGAGGTCGCATTCGTCGGCGACGCCGTTATCGTTGCAATCGGGTTCGCACTCGTCGGGAATGCTGTTGAGATTACAGTCGTCGCTGATGTCGTCGGCGATGTCGCAGTCGTCGGGGTTGCCGTTGTCGTTGCAGTCGGGTTCGCACTCGTCGGGGATGCCGTTGCCGCCGCAATCGTTGCTGGCTCCGTCGGCGATGTCGCAGATGTCGAGGGTTCCATTGTTGTTGCAGTCGGCGGCGAGACCGAGAGCGAGTTCGCATTCGTCGGGGATGGCGTTTTCGTTGCAGTCGGCGCTGGTTTCGTCGGCGATGTCCTGGTCGTCGGGGATGCCGTTGTTGTTGCAATCGGTTTCCTGATAGAGGAACTCGTCGGCACCGATGTCGATGCGATCGAGCAGGAGGCGGTCGTCGCCGTCAATGTCGGTTTCGCCGGGTAGGGGGAGGAAGTCCGGATCGCCGGCGTTGACGCAGGGTGATCCGAGGGCGAGGTGGAAGTCGCCGTGTGCGGGATCGACGAGTAGCGGGTCATCGCTGAAGTTTCCGACGCCCCCGAGCACGCCGGTGAGTCCCTGAATGCAGCAGAAGCGGACGGAGGGATAGCCGCCGTTGTCGTGAATTTGGGCGGACTCATCGCTGCCGCCGCGGTCGGCATTGTCCCAGAGGATGCAGTTTAGCAGGGTGGGTTTGCTGTCGTAGGCAAAGCTGATTCCGCCGCCGTAACGGTCGGCCTGGTTGCCGGTGAAGGTGCAGCCGGTGAGAGTTGCGTTGGCGTCGACCAGGCACAAGCCGCCCCCGTCGGCGTAGTGTCCGAAGGCGGCGTTGTTGATGAATGCGCAGTTGTTGAGGGTGAGGTTGGTGTCGATGCGGCAGAAGATACCGCCGCCGCTGCCGTCGGCGAAGTTGTATTCGAAGAGGCAGCCGGTGAGGACGGTGTCGCAGGATATCAGGACGGCGGCCCCCTCGCCGGACGTGGCGTTTGATCCGGTGACGTTATTATCGGAGAAGGTGCAATTGACGAGTCGAGGAACGCCGCTGCCGAAGAGCGTTGCCGCGCCGCCGCCGAGCATAGCGGTATTGTGGCTGAAGGTGCAGCCGGTGATGGCGGGGCTGCTGTCGCCGGTGACGAAGATTCCGCCGCCGTAGCCGGCCCAGTTGTCGGTAAAGGTGCAGTTGTTGAAAATGGGGTTGGCGGAGCGGATGTAGACGGCACCGCCGACGACCGCCCAGTTGCCGTCGAAGATGCAGTTGATAAAGGCGGGGTTGCTATCATTGCAGAAGGCGGCTCCGCCCCAGAAGCCTTCGAAGCCGTCGTGGATGGTGATGCCTTCAACGCGTGTCGCGCTTGTTTCACCGCTATTAAATAGAAAGCCGCGAAAGACGCCTTCGCAGTCGATGGTACAGGTTTGCGGGCCGTTTTCGCTTTGCAGCGTGACGGCTTTGCCGGTGAAGTTGATGTTGGTGTTGCCGATCCAGGTATAGAGGCCATCGGCGAGGATGACGGTGTCGCCGTCGAGGGCGGCATCGATAGCTTCCTGGATGGCGTCGAAGGGGTGTTCGAGGCTGCCGTCTTCATCAGGATCGCTGACCATGGGGTTGCCGGGGCCGGGGTCGTACGGAGCGTCGTCGTCGACAAAAATTGTGCGGGGTTGCTCGCATTCGTCGGGGACGCCGTTGAAGTTTTCGTCGAGGCTGAAGCCGTCGGCGATGTCGCAGGCGTCCCAGATGCCGTTCTCGTTGCAGTCGGCGGAGGTGTCCTGGCATTCGTCCGGGACGCCGTTACCGTCGCAGTCCTCGCTGGTACCGTTGATGATGTCGCAGGCGTCGGCGATGCCGTTGTCGTTGCAATCGGGTTGACATTCGTCGGGGACGCCGTTGTCGTCACAGTCCTCGCTGAGGCCGTCGGCGATATCGCAGCTATCGGCCGAGCCGTTTTCGTTGCAGTCGGGCTCGCAGATGTCGAGGATGCCGTTGGAGGTGCAGTCGAGGCTGGGGTCGGCGAGGATCTCCTCGTCGTCGGGGATTCCGTTTTCATCACAGTCGGGCGAGAGTCTGGGCGAGGCGCAGATTGAGAAGGTTTGGGGTTCCTCGGGGACATCGAAGCCGGAGACGTAGACCGTCCACAGGCCGGGCGTCGGCGTGTCGACGAACACCTGTTCGATATTGTTGGTATGGTCGGCCTGGTTTCGGACGGCGAGCGCGCCGGGATTGTCCGGGTCGAGCGTCCAGGGCCAGCGCCGGTTGAGCGACGGGTCGTAAACGATCAGGTCGAGGTCATTGATGAGGGTTTGGTCGATGTTGGCGGTTCCGGAGACGTCGTCCCATACCAGCGTGGCTTTGAGCTGCGTTTCGCCGGGGTCGACCCTGATGATGAAAGAGTATAGCTCGTCTTGCTCGACCTGCTGCTGGAAGAAGTTGCCCGCGCGGGCGAAGTCGATCGTGTCGCGAATGCGGACCGAGCCGTAGCCGCACTGATAGTCCGGTCCCGGGTTGCCGAGGTCGACCGCGTTGTGCGCCAACAACATTTTCACGGTGGAATTGACCGGTTGGAAATCGGTCCCACTTTGGCTTTCCAAATCCTGCAAGAGCAGAGCGGTAATCCCGGCGACGGTCGGCGTTGACATCGAGGTGCCGCAGTAGGTCACGTAGTCTCCGCCGACCGCGCACGAGGTGACGCCGTTGTCGTCGCTGAGTTGGCAGCCGGGGGCGACGATGTCGGGTTTTATTCGGCCGTCGTCGGTCGGTCCCCAACTGGTGAAGAAGGTAATGGAGTCATCGTCGGAGTTTACGGCGCCGACCGAAATGTGGTTCTTGGCACAGGCCGGTGGGGCGGTCGAGTGGTAGCCTTCGGGTGTGTGGACGCCCTCGTCGCGGCAGCGTTGGCAGCTTCGCTCGTTGCCGTTGGCAAAGAGGACGATCAGCGGCTCACCGAGACCGCCGCGGACGATCGCGTCGATCACGGACGCGGTGACGCCGTAATCGCCGGTGATTTCGCAGTTAAACCCGTTTCGGCAGGTGTTGGTTCCGATGGAGTTGGTGGCGAGGACGATGCCGAAGAGGTTGACGGCCTGGAGATAATCGTCCTCGAGGTCAACGGGATCGGAGTAGAGCGGCAGGCCGGTGGCGTCGCCGCCGAGGGCGTAGGAAACGAGGGTGACGCCCGGAGCCATGCCGCGGTAGAGACCGTCGCCGGCGTTGCCGCTGCCGCCGACGGTGCCGGCGACGTGTGTCGAGTGGTTCGACAGAGTGAACTCGTCGCCGAGTGTGAGGCGTCCGGCAAAATCGGGATGGTTGGGATCGACACTCCCGATGTCGTAGACCAGTACGGCAACGCCGGTGCCGTCGAGGTTGTACGGCGCGTCCTGGACCTGGTCGGCCTGGGTGATCTGGCGGTTGCTATTGTTCGTTTCGGTCAGCGGCGGTAGGGCGGGTTCGATCCACTGCACCGCGTCCTCGTCGGCCAGGGACGGGATTTCGGCGTGGGGGAGCTCGATCACCAGCGCGTTGACCGTCCGGAGCCTTGAACGGATCGTAACGCCGTGTTGCCGGCAGAGGGGGGCGGCTTCGGTTGCAAGATCGACATCGCGGTGGAAGATGATATAGGTCGCGACAGTCGGATTATCATGTGGAATAGGCGTAATGATCGTCCAGGCCGGGATCTCGCCGCGAGCGAGCAGGGGGTGGAGCTTGTGGACGCGTTCGATGGGTTGTGCGTAGATCAGGGCGCTTATATCGGAGAGCGTGCCGCGATTCAGCCGATCGGCCGAGACGGCGGCGAAAAAGGCGTGGTTGCCGAGGTAGCTGAGCAGCTTCACGCCGGCCGATTCCAATCGGGTGCGCAAGTCGCGGTCGGTGGGGCGGTCAAACTGAACGATCAGGTGGCGGGAGTCACGTGCGAGCACGCCGTCGATTACGGCGGCGATCTCGGCGGGGTTCAGACGAGTGGTGTCGGCTGGGCCGGCGCGCCAATTGATCCGGGCGTCGGTAGGGGGGTTATGTCCGCCGCCGGCTCGCGCGACGACGGTCATGCCCAGCAGGGCGAGGAAGGTAGCGAGTCCGTACTTCCACATCGGATTAAGCTTGTATCGATTTATGAACGACGACATGGGGTTTCCTCAACGATTGATTGCCGGGCTCGCGCGGGCGCGGCAGAGTGGGCATCAATCTCCAAACCCGAAGAATCGTGAGCATTGCCCACCCGCGTGTTCTCATTCCATCATAGCGGTCCGGGTAGGCTGGCGGGAAGAATCATTTTCACGCCGTATCAGTTATTGTGCAATTGTCTGCTGGAATGGTTGTCGCCGCCGGTGTGACCATATTTGGTGGCGACCGGGGTGGCACGGTCTGTCGTCGCGTTTGGTGGCTCGTGACAGGCGGAAAACGTCACCGCGACGACAGGCCGTGGCTATTCGGCCGCGACGTTACGCCCCTGTTGCAAACCACGGCCTGTCCTCGCCGGGACGGGCTTTCCACGGACGAGGACTGGTTCGGGCGAGGCCAGACCGTGCCACCCCGAATCACGTGTGTATCGGCACAGCTTGCGCCATTCCAAAGACTTCGCTCTGCCACAAAAGAGTCACACCCAGCACCGGGGGTTGTCGCGGGTTATGAAGCGGGCATCGTTGCCGGGGCGGAGGTCGGCTGTGATTCGGTTGGCGGCGTGATGGGTTTCTTGGTCGGCATCGGCATGGCTGGTTTTTTAGGTTTAGGCGGGGTCAGGCCGTAGATGACGACGTTGCCGGCACCGTGATCTTCTTCATCAAAGGCGAATTGGCCGTTGGGGTTGCTTCGGTAGACGATGGTGAAGAGTTTGTCGTGCGGACGGTGGTTGTGGAGTTTTTGAGCGGTACCGCCGCCGTTGGCCACGTGGAAGCCGCCGACAAGGAGCATGACGCGATGGCGGGGGAAGCGGTCGCGAAAGCTTGCGATGGACTCGGCCATGGATTCATCCCATAGCAGTTGTGCCTTGTAGAGCTCATCCCAGGAGGGCATGGTTGGCATACCGGCGGGCTTGTCGGAAGCCGGTTGGGTCGCGGGTTTCATGCCGACGCCGTGACCTTTCATGATGCCGGCGAAGCGGTCGCGGTAGGGGCCTTCGAGGTATTCGTTCGCCGTGGGTAGCCATTGGCGATCTTCGACATCGAGCCCGGCGCGGTATTCCTGATAGGTGAGGCCGGACTTGCGGTAGGCGCGGACGAGTCGGCGCGGGGCGTTGGCGGCGATGACCGGGACGCGGGCGGCGCGGCAAAGCTCGATCAGAGGCCGGTGCGAGTTGAGGTAGGAGGAGCTTCGTTTGGATTGTTCGAGGAAATCAGGCTCGTCGAGCCTGCCGGTGAGATAAGCATCGAGCGTGGCCTGCGTATCGGTTTCAAAGAACTCCATCGCGAGCATGAGCGGTCGGTCGGCTTCGAACAGGGCACGGAGGAGCTGCGCTTCGAGCTGGTTGCAGATTGCGTCGCCGTGCTGCTCGCCGAAGAGGACGACGTCGGCGTTGCGGCAGCGTTTGACGAGGTCGGCAAATCGCAGGGGCCGGCCGGTGTCGCCGTCGAACGCCTGGAACTGATTGAACAGGAAGGCGCTGCCGCCGGTGTGTGGCGAGAGGTCGAGGCGTTGCTGCGTAGCGCAGCCGGCGCACCAGGAGCAGATGGTAGCAAAGGCGAACAGGCGAACGTATTTCATCATGGTTTACCGTTTTACGTTGTCCGAGGCGGGGCGGCGCAAGTCACGCCAGGAGCCCATGTTTGTGGGTCATGATGGCGGAAAGCGGCGGGTAAGGCAACGTGGGCGCGGCTGTGGCGGCTGAGTTTATGCGGCGCTATTAGTGCTTATAGGATGGAAGTACTTGCTTAGAGGAGAAAAAAGTGGCCGCCAGCGTGAAACGGTGATTGTCATCAACTGGCAGAGAGCTTGACCACAAGCTTTTTCGAATTGCCGGCGGCCACATCATTGCCGAAAGATCCGAGTTTTTCTCCGTGCGATACCGTGCTTGACAGTGATATCGGCACAATGTGCGCACCGGATTAAGTAGACTTATGCCCGGAAAGGTCGAATTTGTCGGATTTTCGAGTGGTTGCGAGATTGTGTGGGGGAGCGGTTGGCCGCGGTGCGATGCTTGCGGCACACGGCCCGGGGGCCAATCCGCTGCTGCCGTCCACCACGCCCGATTTGAAGCTCAACCGCTGGGGCTACATCGAGGCCGACGAAGAGACGCTCATGACCAGTATGAAGGGTGTTTTCACCGGCGGCGACATCATGCGCGGTGCCGCCACCGTCATCCTCGCAATGGGCGACGGCAAGGCCGCCGCCAGGAGCATCGACAACTACCTCAAAAAAGAGGTTCCCACGTCGTCCAAGTAGCCGTCCAAGGTTACATTTCCGGGGAGAACAAGGCTCTGCCTTGAATTTATGTAAACGAGCAAAGCAGGAGCTTTGCACTCCTCCGTAACACCGGAATTCCGCAACGAACATGCGACTTAGAACAATGAAGTCCTAAGTAAAACAGTCAAGTGGTCGGCGCACGAATATCCGGACCAGTCACGCAAATATCCGAGCCAAAATCGCGAGCGTACACCCCCTGTGAGCCGTTTGTGACCCTAAGACATGCCCGATTCGACGGGCGTTTGAAGATTTTCCGAACCCCGTTCGCCGTCAGTTCAAGCCGCCGCGCACGGGGCTATTTTGGCCACCCGCGGCGGTCTCGTAGTCGAGGAATCGGCGCAGCTTCGGGGCCGGATAGAGTTCCAATGTCACCGCCAGGATCATGGCTCCCTGCCCCGTTGCCTTCACCTCAGCTCGCACGTATCGCTCGCGACCCGCTTGCGGCCTCAGTCGGAGGGCAACCCACGATAGGCCCTGGTCGTTTACCGTCCCGCCGTGCAAAACGGCGTCACGGGGAATGGGTTTGAATTCGCCTTCACACTTACCGCTCTCGTGCAGGCCCCAATCAATCCGGACGTTACGGGAAATAGAGTCGTCGAGCAGCAACACCGCCCGCACGGCGACAAAGCCCATGGCGTCCACGGCCGCCCCGTAGACCGGCGATCCGCCCGGCAGCACCAGCCGCGGGGGGATGTGATGAACGAATCGGGTTGGCGCACACGGATTGAACATTACGGCCCGTATG
>JAUWNI010000143.1 GCA_030612705.1 Phycisphaerae bacterium
CCCCCCCCCCCCCCCCCCCCCCCCCCCCCCCCCCCCCCCCCCCCCCCCCCCCCCCCCCCCCCCCCCGGCGCCTGAGATGACCCGCCGGCCGGCGTTGTCGCTTGAACCAACGGACGCAGCATTTGTCGGCGAGCCGCAACGATGAACAGGATAAGCAATACGATCAGTGCAGCACCGGCGATCATGATTCCATATCGCAGAGGCGGTGAGGTCATCTCGAGCACGAGGCGATGTTGGCCCGGCGGAACGAAACAGCCCAGCAGCGCGTGATTGGTTCGGTACAGCTTTATTTCCTGTCCATTCAATGTCGCTTTCCAACCCGGATACCAGATTTGGCTCAGGATCAGGAAGTTGTTGCCACGGCTTTCGAGCTTGTACTCGTATTGGTTTATTCCTCGTTGAACCATTTCCGCGTTGCCGCCGGCGTAGTCCAACTCCGTGGCGTTTTGATTCATCCCCATTACGTGAGCGTTCAAGACGGATGTCGATTTTGTGATGGCGTTTAGGGACTGCGCCTCGTCTTCAACCGCATCGACCGCTTTGGCGTAATAGGCCGGGCCGAGCGGATTGGTCATACGCCATACTTCCACGGGTAACGGTTTAACACCTTCATAAAAGACGAATACCGGCACCTGTTCGTATCGGGCAATCTTCTTGTATCCGATTCGGTCGAACCGAGAAGATCGATTGGCGACGATGTAGCATACGTCCAAGGCGCGTAGCATACTCGGTGTCGTAATCTGTCTACAGTCCGTCCAGACGACGGGACGTGCCGGGCGGGCGATACGTGCGCCATACTGAAGAATGGACATGTATTCGATATAGTGTTTCAGGTTCAAGGAGGCATAACCATTGATCATGTCGATGCCGAAGTACCCCGCCATGCCGTAAGGAATCGACGTGCGACCCGCGGCCATTATGCGTCCTTGGCAGACGTTGCGGTTCAGTAGTTTGTGAACTTCGTGATTGGGGAAGGCGTCTCTAAGCGGCAGCGTCGTTATCAGCGGATGAATTCGTAAGGTCGAATCCAGGATCGGCAAGAGGCACAACAGTCCGATCGTAATTGTCAATACCGATCCGCGAATCGTAATCAACAGGCCGATGACCACGAGTAGACCACAGACGGCAAGAAGAGACGTGGTATCCCACCTGGTAGCGGCGAATATGCCGAGCCCAATCGTCACGCATATCGCCGCTAGGAAGACGAACAGCTTTCCTTTACTTGTATTTCCGTAGGGTGCGGCTTGCCGCACCAAGCCCGGGTTCACATTCGAATGGTGCGTCAAGACGCACCCTACGCGGCTTGTGTTGCCGTAGAGAGCCTCGACGCCCAGACCGGCGAGTAGCAGCAGTACAAATTGGGACAATAGAAGTATTCTGGGTGATTGGCGGAACAGCGAAAAACCGGGCAGATAGTGATAGAGCCATTTCAACAGGACGGTATCAAAGCATATGATAACCATCACGGCGCCGGCCAGGAGAAGCAGGATGGAGCGCGTCCGGTTCCCGAAGAAAGCCATCACACAAAGTGGAAAGAGCCAAAACCCGAAATAGAAGTTATTCTCCCAGAATTCGTCACGATCACCGCACCTGTCATCCGGATCCAGCAGAGTTGACAGATCCGTAAAGGTTGGTGGACTGGCTAGAAAGAACGTGTAATTCGTCTCGGTCCTGGTACTCAACGAAGCGTACTCCAGCCGCGGTAATAGAGCCGGAGCCGCCAGCATGACACCCAAAAGACCACCAATCACCAGATGGAGGCATGTACGAACGCGGATTGGTCCGGCCACGGACGGCAAACGGAAGAGAATATACACAGCACAGCCGATCGCACTGTAATAGAGTTGTTGCATATCGCCTTGCAGGAACGCCAACGCCACAACAAATGCAAGCACTAAGATTCCGCGCGCGTTCGGTCGGCGCAGTACACGCGCGACTGACCAGAATAGCAGTGGAGTCAGCGCGTACATGCTCATCTTGGGCAACCAGCCGGCGTGGATAATCGCTAGATAGCGATAACTCAACATGTAGGCCAACGCGCAGAACAGCGCTGCGGACGGATGTTTGAAGAAGCCGCGGCCGAAGAGATACATCGACAGGCCGGCGAGAAGAATGTTGAGCAGGATGACGACATTGGTAGCGATATCGAGAGGCAGGGCCAGGAAGAGCAGGTCAAACGGGTAGATATACATGGATTGCGGATTGGCAAAGGCGGGGGCGCCCCCGTTCATGGAGGGATTCCATAAAGGGAAGCGACCTTCGTCAACAACAGCGCGGCGGCCGACGGCTTTGATCGAGAGGTGCTCGGCGATGATATCGGAGTGTTTGGAGTACACGATCTCATGGCGAGTCCATAAGGGATACAAGAAAGCCAGACCGACCAGGAGGATCAGCAAAGGTCCAAGCGCGCGCCGGCTTATTGATGACATCGTGTCGTCGCGGTCGGGGTGGGGCAGACTCCGGGAATGATTATCAGGCATTATCATGCGGTCTTAACAGTATGCGGCAAAAGTCCTGTAGCGGCCTGCGCCTCGCAGGCCGAACGCCCCAAGCAGCGTTTCCGGCCTATTACGGCCGGCGAGGCGCCGGCCGCTACAATTTCCAGCAGATACCGACTTCTGTGGCGGAATGCTAAGGATGCCGTTTCCCGCGCGGCACGTCGTCCGGTCCGCGCGATTTGGACTTGCGCAGGCCGCGCGCTTTCGCCTCCTGTGGCGAAGAGTAGTGCCGCATGTTTCGCGCCTTGATGCGTTCGATCCAGCCGGAGCCCGGCATGTGATAGATATCCTTATTGATGGAGCCATAAACCGTGCTTTTGGTCGGTTTGCCGACGTTCTTTTTGAGGTAGTCCGCGATGCGGTTCTCGATGCCGGGGACGTGGCCGAACATGTGTGTGCCATGGAAGTCGCCGGTGATTATTTCGGTCTCGGCGCCTTGGTCCAGGGCCCCGAGGGTTCCGACGGCTTGCTTATCCTTGACGTTGTTGGCGGCGACGAGCCAGAGCTTACGGCCCTTGATTGCCTGGATATCGTGTTTTGAATCGAGGCCAAGGTAGTTTATGCCGGGGCTGAGGCAGACGAGCACGTCGACGCTACGATCCCGGGCAGCATAGTCGAGGGCCACGCTACAGCCGACGCTGGCACCAACCAGGGCGAAGCGTGAGCGATCGACACCTTCCTGATTTGCCAGCCAATCGTAGGCCGCTCGCACGTCGTCGTACATTTCCTCGAAGACGGCGGTCTCGGCTTGCATAACACGGCGACGAGTATCCTCGGTAGCACTTTGGCCGTGGCCGCGCATGTCGATTGCGAGGATGGCAAAGCCGGCCTTGTGCAGCGGCTCGATCAGAGGTTTGAAGGCGGCGCGGTCGCTGCGGTACATGTGGAGTAGGATGACCATCGGCGTACCGGTTTCGGTCGGTTGGCGACCATAGTAATCGCCGTGGATTGTCTCGCCGTCGTAGGTTTCAAAGGTGACGGGCTGAGCCTCGACGGCCAGTACCGGCGTGGTGATGACAGTCGTAACAGCGATCAGTGTGAATAACAATTGCCTAGCGTGAACGAACATGGCAGTCCTCCATACGCATCTGAGACGCGTTTTGCGATTTGTCGTCGATAAGGACATCCGCGATTCTACTCGGCTTGGCTTGGGTGTGGTACCCGGCAGGTCCGCGCTTGGAGATTGAGCGTAGCGCACTCGGTCAACGGCCGGCGAGGCGCCGGCCGCTACATGTGGCGGGGGTGCCCCATCCCCTTTCGCCAGCCCGGAGGGCAGGCGAACGGGGTGGGGGACTGATTCGAACCTGCACCGACCTTGCTCCCTCGAATCGGTCCCCCACCCCGACCGCGTGCCTGCCAGCCAGGCACTCGGAACGGGATGGGGCACCCTCCGACAGAGTTTTACGGTGTACCCGTCGACCCCCCCGCGGCCGACGTAGGCCATCGGGGGGCGTTCAGCGATCTACGTAGGCCGCGGGGGGCCGACGCTACCTGTAAATCGGGCCGGCTCGAATCGAAAAACGCAATCGAACAGCCGACCCCCGGTCCGGCGTGCGACCGCTTCATCTTTCAGCACCGCCAATCGCAAGCTATCGCAAGAAAACGCGGCGTGATAGTTACTCTCGATTGCACGGCCCATGCCGAGCAGGATGATCAGGTCGGCGTCGCGGATCGCCGAGACGCACTCGCCCGAAAGCTCCCGCAAGTCGAGCAAGGGTGCCCACCCGCCGGACGCGGTTACCAAGAGCCGCTTCTCCGCAACGGAACCCGTGATTTGATTATCCACATTCGCGATGTGATCCAGTAACGCACTCAACTCGGGAGCGGTTACGTCGTTCAAGGCCGGTCCCGAATTCGCTGCTAATGTCACCCGGGAGCCCTCGCGAAGCATCCAACGGATCAAAGGAATACAGCCCAGGCAGATATCAGAGCCGGCGTTGTCCACAAAAAACGCCACATGCTCGTACGCACGCCCGTCATGCCAACGATCCCGCCATGCGTTCACACCGTCCACCAACCACGGTCGCTTCGGCAGGGAAGTGCGCAGGCGTCGAAAATCGGCACACTGCTGCTGGTAGTGTTCGACCGCGGCTTTCGCTCCCAGGTCGAACAGGTTTCCCGCCATCAAACCCAACGCCAGTTTTTCGATCAAGGCGTCGCCGGGTGTCGCATCCAGCTCGTTTAACAAACCGGGCAGCAACTCCAACGCGAGTTCGTTTTCATGTTGCTTGATGCCCTGATACGGGTCGTGGAAGCCAAATTCCTTCTGTACGTCGTTTCGCAATTGGTCGAGTGTGAGAATGTCAATACGCTCAAATCGCTCCGGCTCGTCGTCGATCGACCGCATCGCCGCGAGATACTTCAAGCGAAACGAGGCCAACTCACTCGGCGTCGTTGTCGGATATGTTGCCGAGATAGCATCCACCAGCGTGTCGATATGATTACAGAACAAGCCAACCCAATACCGGCGTCCGGTCGGGTCGTCTTTCAGATCCCAATCGCAGGGCCGGTAGGTATCGACATTCTTCAGTTGGGGCAATGTGGCCACGTTGCACTGGTTTCCTGTCGCCGAGGTGGTCAAGTTGCCGGACGGATCATTTTGTTGGCGGAAACGCCTCGACCGCCGTGCTGTCGTTCGTCCGGGGCGTTCGGTACAATCCGCCCTCATGATCAGCGATTGTGATTATCACAGCGTAACGACGTGGCTGGCTCAGTGCCACCGGCCGATGCTGCTTTCACACCAGCGGCCGGACGGCGACAGCCTCGGTGCGATGGCCGGCATGGCGCTGGCATTGCGAAAACAGGGTGCCGAACCCGCTGCCGTGCTCTACGAACCGTTGCCGACACAGTATGGCTTCCTCGATTCGGCGACGAAGTGGTACGTTTGGGACGACGTTCGCGAGGTGCTTTCCGAGGATTGCGACGCGGTCGTGTTGCTTGATACGTGCTCGCAGTCACAACTCGAGCCGATTGCGGCGTTTCTGGGCCGGGCGCCGCGGATGCTGGTGATCGATCATCACGCCACGCGCGACCCGATCGGTACGCGTGACGGCGACCTGCGGCTTTTCGACGATACCGCCAGTGCCGCCAGCTTGATCATCGCGGAGTGGATTCGCTCGGCCGGGTTGGAGTTCGACGAGCCGCTGGCGACCGCGCTGTTTCTCGGGATTGCGACGGACTGCGGCTGGTTCCGTTTCACGAACACCGACGCCCGCACGATGCGTTTGGCGGCCGACTTGGTCGAGGCCGGAGCAGACGCCAGCCGTATTCACAGCGCGATCTACCAGCAGGAGCCGCCGGCCAAGCTCCGTCTGATCGCTCATATGCTGAACCATCTGGAGCTGAAAGCCGACGGGAAGTTGGCGGTGATGTACCTGCGTTCGGCTGATTTCGAGGAGACCGGAGCCGACAGCGGCATGACCGGCGAAATGGTCAACGAGGCCACGCGTCTGGCCGGCACGGAAGCCACGCTGCTGTTCACCGAAGAGCCCGATCGGACGATCCGTGTAAACTTCCGCAGTAAGCGACAACTCGATGTCTCCGCCCTGGCCAGCCGTTTCGGCGGCGGCGGTCATGCCCGCGCCGCCGGCGCCCGGTTGCGCGGCGATTGGGAAAACGTCGTTCCCCGCGTGATTGCCGAGACGATCGAGGCGCTTTGAGCCGGTTGGCAGGCCTTGTTCCTCGACTTGCTCTACAAGGGGTGTGACTAATGTTGGTGGACATATGGGTGCCACGGGCAAGCTCAGCTTGCCCGTGTCTACCGAGGAAACCGCATTGTTCACCAAACGTCACCGGGGGCCCGTGCTCTTCCGGACAACAAAACACGGGCAACCAAAGGTTGCCCGTGGCACCCGACGCTACCCGCTAAATTACGTGTGTCGGAACATTTGGTACCTGCCCGCCAGCGTGTATCGCAACGATTAGGACCGAATGTGAGAATCTTCGCGGCCCCGGCGGCGCAGCGCCGCCGCGAGGGCGGCCGCTCCCAATCCCAGCGTCGCGCAAGCCGATGGCTCCGGTATCGTCTGAATGGTGGCAAAGGGAACTTCTCCCGGCGGAATGGGGATGACCGGGCCGCCCGCGCTCAACGTATAGCCCTCGTAAGCGAACTCGGTGGCACGCAGCTCTAGACCCTCAGTGGGATACGTGAGGTCGATCTGCACGCCGCTGCCGTCAACAAACGAAATCGGGTTCAGAAGGTCGTATTCAAACACGGGGCGCCCTTCCTCGTAGCCTTGATAGATTGGCGGCCCGTACGGCTCGTCATCGAACCCTCCCCACGACCACAAGATGCTGTCGAATGTTACGCCGGCCGTGGTGAAGCGCCCGTGTTCCAGGACGCCCGTGCGCCACGACGCCCACTCACCCACGCCGATCATTCGAATAGTCCCCGTCCCTTCATCCAGGGCGTACTCCCATTCCAGCCGAAAATAGTCGTTTTCGCTGTAGCCTGACGCGCTCTGGGCGTAAGCCGTTGCGCTCAGTTGCCAGCAAGTGATGAGCACGGCCGCCAGGACGAGACCGCCGCGGGTCTGGCCCAGTGCCACCGGGTCGCACGCATTGCGCAATTCCGTCACAAACCGCTTCATCTTGAGAGCTGCCATCGTTACAGACTCCTGTTCGAGGTCCATGCCACGACGGGCAAGACACATACTGGGCCTGCGTGGCACCATTGTGCATCGGACGTGCAAAGTTAGCGGCTTTAGTGCCCTGCTGCATTCGGCGCTTGTATCGGTTGTGGAGGGTGCTCCCAGCGCAGTATCCGCCGATTGAAGCCCCGGGGAGTGCAAAGCCTGAACCCTTGGCCCCTTGAATCCTCGGTCCCTTGGCCCCTCTCTAGTTACATACCGTCCCGTAGACGCCGAGCAGTTCGGCCAAGTCGGAAATCTCGACGTCGCCGTCGCAATCCATATCGCCGTCCGCCCCGTTCGCGCCGCCGGTCATCCCGTAATGCCCAAGCAGCACCACGAGATCGTCAAAATCGACGTCCCGATCGCCGTCGAGGTCGCCATGGCAAGGCGGCAAATCGCTCCCGCCGAACTCGTACGCCCCCATGTCAACGATCGGCGGCAACCCGCTGCCGCTATCCGGCGTGGCAGGATCGTCAAAGAAGCGACCCTCGCCATCAAGATCAAACGGCACGTACTCCAGCAGAACACCGTCGCCGTCCAGGTCGACAAGATCCCACGGCACGGCGCAATTGCACCCGGCGTCGATGCAGGGCGATCCGGCCGACAAGTGATAGTCCGCATCGTTCGGATCGGCGAACAACGGATCGGCATCGATGTTACCGTCGCCCCAAATGAGCGTGCAGCCTTCGTCGATGTACACCGACGCCTGACCACCCTGCACGTTGCTGAACGATAACGTCGCGAAGGCATAATCAAAGTTCCTGGGAATCAGTGCGACTTCCGGCCCGAGTGAAGCCGAGTCGGCCCATAAAATGCAGTTACTCAGCACGGCAGTGGCACCTCCGACGACCAAGCCTCCACCTAGACTTGCCTCGTTCGCGGAGATCGTGCAATTGCTCATCGTCACCTCCCCGTTCTTGCAATACGCGCCGCCGCCTTCATAAGCACTATTCGCGGCGATCGTACAATTGGTGATCGTCGCGGGTTGCCGGGCCAAGTACACGCCTCCACCTCGGAATGCTTGATTTTCGGTAATCGTGCAGTTGATGATCGTGGGGCTACTGTGATTCACGCAGCTCACTCCGCCGCCGTTCCCGGTTGTCGTGTTTCCCGTGATAATGCAATTAATAATCGTCGGATTACTGCCGCCGCCATAGAAACCGGCTCCGCCCCATTCAGTTGTCGTCCCCGTGATTATGCAATCGCAGATTGTGGGGTCGCTCATGTAACAGTACACCGCGCCATTAGGAGACTTGGTATCCACATTCAAGTCCGGGAACGCGTTTTGAATTGTAAACCCGCACACGAGCGAGTCGGCGGTTTCGGTTCTACGGAAATAGAAGCCGCGGCCGTCGTTTTCACAATCGATAATGCAGCCTTCCGCACCCTTGGCAGAGGAGACCATGATGGCCTTGCCACGGAAGCTGAGATCTTTGTTTCCCGGTCCGGTATAGATTCCGTCCGCCACGGACACCTCGTCGCCCTCGTAGGGGTGGGTTGTGTTAATTGCGGCCTGAATCGTCGCTTTGGGACCGTTCTTGCCATCCCAGGTCGGCGCCAGACCGTTCCAGCCGTCGTCCCCGGCGGTATCCACGTAGTATGTCGCGGGTGCATAGAGCGGGTGGCGGCTTTGGGCGTACTCTTCAAGATTGGTTAGTCCATCGTAATCGTCGTCGGCTTCCGGATCACCCCCGGTGGGTGATGCGAAGTGGCATAGTTCCCACCAATCGGGTAGACCGTCGACGTCGGTATCTGCAAACTCGTCTGCCCCAATATCAACGCGGTCATCGGTCACGCGCGGCTCACCATCAATATCAGTCTTACCGGTGTAGTCGCCGCCAGGATCACCGGCGTCACGGCATGGGGAGCCGGCTCGCAGATGCGTCCCGTCCTGGGTGAGCAGTGGGTCGATATCGATATTGCCGTCACCCCAGATCAATGTATCCGCGTAGACAGCCGACTCACCGCCTTGAATATCACAGTAAGTGACTGTAAGCAGCCCAGTAACATAGATCTCTTGTGTGTTCGCAGGCGAATTTGCCCAGATAATGCTGTCGGTTATCGTGCCACTGCCGAAGCCATAAATACAACCGTCAGTTACAATTGATCTGTTTCCGGCAATCGTACTGTTAACGATCGATAGGCTGCTATAACTGTCGGAGTCACAGTAGATGCCCCCACAGTAGCCGGCGCCATTCTCGACAATCACACAATTGTTGATCACGAGGTCGATGCCATCACAATAGAAGCCGCCGCCCCGTTTGGCGGTATTCTCCCTGATCACGCAGTTGCGGAATATTGGACAGCCGAAGTATTCCCCATAGGCACAACCACCGAAGCTCGCCGTGTTTCCCGCGATAGTGCAATTAATAAATGTCGGGCTGCTCTGCAAACAACGGATGCCGCCGCCGCCATCACCGGCCCGGTTCTCTGTAATCGTGCAGTTCGTGATCGTCGGGCTGCTCATGTAACATGAGATGCCGCCGCCAATGTTTGTGCTGTTCTGCGTGATCGTGCAGTTGGCGATTGTGGGGCTTGCCTCTTCACACCGAATACCTCCACCAGAAAGGTAATCCGGACGCCCGTTAGTTATGGTAAAGCCATCCACGACCGATGAAGTCGACTCGGAATTCTGGAAGTAAAACCCACGACCTTCGGCCTCACAATCGATAATGCAGGTAGCCGGCCCGTTCTCCGAACGGACCGTGATCGCCTTGCCGACGTAGTCGAGATTCTTGTTGCCCTCGCCGGTGTACGTACCGTCCAGCACGAGCACCTCGTCGCCATCCGTGGCGGCGTCGATGGCTTCCTGGATGGCGTCGAACGGATGCTCGGCCGAGCCGTCCTCCAGCGGGTCGCTGACAGTCGGATCGCCCGGACCGGGGTCGTTCGGGGCGTCGTCGTCTACGTGCCAGGTGGTCTGGGCCCCGGCGGCGGCCGTCGCCAGCAGGGCCCACGTGAGCAGGGTAAGGCAGGTGGGGATGGGGTTTGGGGACAACATTGGTAAGACCTCCATGCATGAAAGAGTCGTGTGGAATGAAAAACTCGGAATGCGACCAAAACGGTCATATTGACGCCCATCGCGCGTGGCGTTGAAGCCTTGGAATGAAAATGGCAAATTCGCCAACAAATGATAGGACTGGATTCACCCAAGATCAACCATGACCTGTAGCACCGGCCGCACGCTCGTAGATGCGCCGGCGGTCCGATGCCGGCTTGACACACGCGTATTACACTTTAATATCGCTTGGCGGGGATTGCCGTGTGTTATCGCCGACTCGGAGACGTGTTTCCACGATGGCAAAGACGACTAAGAAGAAGGAACCGCGGATCGTGACCTTCAAAGCGGATCAATCGCTGCTGGAGGCGTTGCGGGGGGTCGAGAACCGGTCGGAATTCATCCGGACGGCGCTATTGGCGGCGCTGGACAACATCTGCCCGCTGTGCAAGGGACGCGGGATCCTCACGCCAAACCAGAAAGACCACTGGGAATCGTTCGCGACCGACCACGGGTTGGAGGAATGCGACGATTGCCACGAGTTTTACCTGGTGTGCCGCAAGCCGCCGCGCCGGCGTGTCAAACGCGCACATTAAGTAGCGGCCGACCCCCGTGTCGGCCGCTACAGTCTGTGGGCGCCGCCGCCGTTTGTGGCGGACGGCCAAGGGC
>JAUWNI010000097.1 GCA_030612705.1 Phycisphaerae bacterium
CCGCGCCTATATCACCGACTGCTACACCAACGACGGGATCAGCTACGCGATCATCGGCGGCGACGACGACATCCTGCCTGCCAAGAATCTCTACGTGCAGGCCTATCCGGGCGGTTCTACTGAGACCGCGATGCCCGGCGATCTCTACTTCGGCTGCCTCGACGGCACCTGGAACTACGATGGCGATAGCTACTGGGGCGAGCCGACCGACGGCCCCGGCGGCGGCGACGTCGACCTCATCGCCGAGGTCTACATCGGCCGAGCCTGTGGCGGCAGCACCACCGAGATCAACCGCTTCGTCACCAAGACCCTCTGGTACCTCAACGGACAGCACACGACGGTTGAGAACGTCCTGTTGGTCGGTGAGTACCTCGGCTTCGGCGGCGTCTCCGAGTACGCGGCCAACACGCTCGAGCAGCTCATCGACGGCAGCAGTGCCGACGGCTACACGACGGTCGGCATCCCGTCCGACCAATACGTCGTTGACGAACTGTTCGAGCGCGACATGTCGTGGAACCAGTCACACCTGGTGACGCGCATCAACGACGGCGTACACCTGCTCGACCACCTCGGTCACGGTAGCTCCGACTACGCCATGAAGCTCTACAACAGCGACATCCTCTATGATCTCAGCAACACCGATCTGTGCTTCGTGTACTCCCAGACCTGTCTCGCCGGGCACTTCGACGGGACCGACTGCTGGGCCGAGACCGCGAATATCAAGACAGACCATGCCGCCTTCGGCGTCGTCATGAACGCCCGTTACGGTTGGGGTCAGTACGAAAGCACCGACGGACCGTCGCAGCGCTTCAACCGCGAGTTCTGGGACGCCGTCTACGGCGAAGGCATGATGGAGATGGGGCGCGCCAACCAGGACTCCAAGGAAGATAACCTCTACCGCATTAATGATGAGTGCGGACGTTGGTGTTACTACGAGCTGAACCTCTTTGGTGACCCAACCGTCCCGTTCAGGGGCGTGGCCGCCGTCGGCTTCGATTACCCCGGAGGCATCCCCGAGACGGTCCTGCCCGGGCAGCCCACCACTATCGAGGTCGTCGTCACGGCGCTCGGTGACGGCGTGCCGGTGGCCGGCAGCGGTCAGTTGCACTACTCGATCGATGGCGGCGGGTTCGTTACGGTTGACATGGTCGAAGGACCGCCCAACCACTACGAAGCGACCCTGCCGGCTCTGGACTGCGGCTCGAACATCGACTTCTATTTCACCGCCGAGGAAGCCGTGAACGGGGTTTACAGTGACCCGCGCGGCGCCCCGGCCGATACTTACAGCGCCTTCCCGTTAACGGAGACGATCGTTATCTTCGAGGACGATTTTGAGACCGATCAGGGTTGGAGCGTATATGCCGGCGCCGACACCGGTGACTGGGAGCGCGCCGATCCGCAGGAGGTCAACTCCTACGGCACGATTACGCAGCCGGGTAACGATCACTCACCCAGCGGCACGCACTGCTACGTCACCGGGCCGTTGGCCGGATCCAGCGCTGGGACCTATGACGTCGACGGAGGACCGACGCGCCTCACCTCGCCCGTCTTCGATTTTGAGGGCTTGGATCCGCTGGTGAGCTACTGGCGCTGGTACCACATCAGCACGCAGTGGAATGACGAGCTGGTCGTCGAGGTCTCCAACAACGGTGGGTCGAGCTGGGTCACCGTCGAGTCAATCGACAACCGCGAGACCTGGACGTACGTGCAGTGGAGGGTCAGCGACTACGTCACGCCGACCAGCGAGGTACAGATCCGCTTTATTGCCGACGACTCGCCGAATGACTCACTGGTCGAGGCGTTGATCGATGACTTCAGCGTGATCGCGCTGATTTGCGAAGAGGACGAGTGCTTCGGCGACCTCGACGGCGACAACGACATCGACCTGGCCGACCTGTCGCAACTGCTGGCCCACTACGGTACGACCAGCGGAGCCGTGTACGAGGACGGCGACCTCGACGAGGATGGCGACGTCGATCTATCCGACCTGTCCGCGCTGCTGGCCGTCTACGGAACAACGTGTCCGTAATGCGGATTTCGGATTTCAGATTACGGATTACGGATTTTAGATTTCGAATTTCAGATTGTGGAATATCGATGGCCGACTGTTGGACCGGTTTTCAACCGGTCAAACGAGTCCGCTGCAAACAAAACGCCACGGGGGGGATACCTCCCGCGGCGTTTCTTTTAGGTGGCGGTTAAGCCCCGTGAGTAGCCGCTCGTGGTCAAACCAAAGAATTTCTTGGTTCGGCCGAGTGAGGTAATTACAATGAAATTCTGGAAAACAGTATGGTTGACAAAAGCGTGCGTCCGGGAGGGAGTCGGGGCTTGGACGATACGCAACTCTTCTACTACCCGCCTCAAACGGAAGGAGAAACACATGTTGCGCCCAAACACGCGCGGAATGGAGCATCGGCTGATTCATGTGACCGCGGTCGCACTGGCGGTCGTGTTACTTGTCCCCACAAGCACATTCGCGGTAGCCGAGCAGGCCACTGTTAGCGTCACCATCCCTGTTGAAATGTACGAGGTCACCGACACCGAGCGCGGGCATGAACTGGCCGTCGAGGGTTTCGGCTACCTGCTGGTGCCGGGAAAACCGGCCCTGCCCTCCCGGATCTTCGCCGTCGCGATCCCCCCGGGAGCCAAGGTGGCTCAGGTCACTTTTGACGCGGGCGAAGGTGTGCTCCTTCCCGGAACCTACCAAGTGCCGCCCGCCCCGTTGCCGAGAGTACCCGGCGACGAGGACCCGGCCCTCTATGCCGCCGACCGGGCGAGATATGAGAAGAATTACGACGCCGTCTACGGAAGCGACGAGCCGTATCCGCGGAACGTCGTGGAATTCGTCCGCGCCGCCGGCTATCGCGGGCACAACCTGGCGGATGTCCGCGTTACGCCGTTTACGTATCACCCGCAATCCGGCCGGTTGACGTATCACCCGGAGATCACCGTACACGTGCGCTACACGCTTCCGGAGACGGCGCCCGCCGTCATCGTTGACAACCTGGTCCGGACCGAACGCATCGCGCGGGAGATTATCGTTAATTACGAGCAGTCGGCGAGTTGGCACTCGGACGGCGCCGCCGCCGGCCGAGGTCTGCACGACTTTGTCATCATCACGCTCGATTCTCTGGTCTCGGCGGTAACGCCCCTGGTCGACTGGGAGATCACCAAGGGCCGCACCGTTGAGGTGGTGACCACCTCGTGGATCAGTGCGAACTACAGCGGTTATGACCTCGCCGAGAAGATGAGGAACTTCCTCCGCGACAAGTACCCCTCGGGTGAGTGGGGTATCGAGGACGTGCTGCTCGTCGGCGATTACGACGACGTGCCGATGCGTCGCTGCTGGCAGAATGTCGGCTACGGGTATCCGGAGACGGATCTTTATTACGCCGAGCTGTCCCTGCCCGATAGTGACTCCTGGGACGCTAATGAAAACCATCAATGGGGCGAGGACAGCGATCCCATCGACTTCTACTCGGAAGTCAACGTCGGCCGGATTCCCTGGAGCGGCTACAGCACGGTGTTGAGCATCTGTGAAAAGTCCGCCGCCTTTGAACTGAACGACGATCCTGGTTTCAAGAAAAACATCCTTCTGTTGGGCGGCTATTTCTGGGCGGACACGGATAACGCCGTGCTCATGGAAGCAAAGGTCGACCAGCATTGGATGGCCGACTGGACCATGACGCGGATGTACGAGCAGAACTCCGATTACTGGTCCTCGTACCCTTGCGATTACCCCCTGAACCACAACAACGTGATGGCGGTCTGGTCGAACGAACCCTTCGCCTTCGTCAACTGGGCCGGGCACGGCTCACCCACGTCGTGTCATATATATGGCTTGGGTGCTCCGGCATTCATCATGTCGTCCGACTGCTCGTCGTTGAACGACAATTATCCCGCCATCATCTTCGCCGACGCGTGCAGCAACTCCGACACCGACTATACGAACATCGGCAAGGCGATGCTGAATCGCGGCGCGGTGGGGTTCGTCGGCTCGACCAAGGTGGCCTACGGCTGCCCGGGCTGGAGCAATCCCTACAGCGGCTCCAGCCAGTCACTGGATTACTTCTTCACGACCAGCGTCACCTCGGGAGAGTACACACAGGGTTCCGGTCACCAGTGGGCCCTCCGACAGATGTATACCCTCGGTCTCTGGAGCAGCCTCAAGTACGAAATGTTCGAGTGGGGCGCTCTGTGGGGCAATCCCGATTTGGCGATCGCCGCCCCCCCGGCGTTGACTATAAATCTTCCCGACGGACTACCCGAGATTCTTGAACCAGGCAGCCCTACCCCGATCAGCGTCCAAATCATCGACGGCACCGAGAGCTACGTACCCGGATCGGGCCTGCTGCACTATCGCTATGACGGCGGAACGTTCCTGACCTCACCGTTGGCTCACGTCAGCGGTAATCTCTATGAGGCCACCCTGCCGCCGGCCGGCTGCGACGATGCGCCCGAGTTCTACTTCAGCGCCTCGGGCGACGGCGGAGCTACGGTCACCAACCCCTACGGCGCCCCGGGCAACTTGTATACCGCGTTCGTCGGCACGCTCACCGTCATCTTTGCCGACGACTTCGAGACCGACCAGGGTTGGACGGTGGAGAACAGTACCAGCCTCACCGACGGGCCATGGGATCGCGGCACGCCCATCGGCGGCGGCGACCGCGGCGACCCACCCTTCGACTACGACGGTTCCGGACAGTGCTACCTGACCGACAACGAGGACGACAATTCCGATGTCGATGACGGATATACCTGGCTGATCTCGCCCACGATCGACCTTAGCGAAGGCGACGCCGAGATCCGCTACGCCCTCTGGTACACCAACAACTTCGGGGCGGACCCGAACAACGACCTGTTCAAAACCTACGTCTCGAACAACAACGGCGGAAACTGGACCCTCGCCGAGACGATCGGACCGGCCACCAGCGGCGGCTGGACACTCCACACCTTCACCGTCGGCGATTTCGTCACGCCGACCAACCAGATTAAGGTCCGCTTCGAGGCCTCCGACCTCAACAGCGGCTCGGTCGTTGAGGCCGGCATCGACGATTTCCAGGTCGCCTCCTTCTCCTGCGATGATTTCTGCTTCGGCGACCTCGACGGCGACAACGACATCGACCTGGCCGACCTGGCCCAACTGCTGGCAAACTACGGTATGACCAGCGGCGCGGTCTACGAAGACGGAGACCTCGACGGCGACGGCGACGTCGATCTGTCCGACTTGGCGGCCCTGCTGGCAGTCTACGGGACGACTTGCCCGTAAACCGCTGTAGCGCTAGTACGCTGTACTTCAGCCCGCCGGGCCTCCAAACCCGGCGGGCAGACTGCTAACCGCTTGGATGCTTGGGCACCTGGGTACTTGGGTGCCTGGGTGGCTGGGTGCCATGGCCAAGAGAAGCGCGGCCATGCTGGTCCCGTATCGAGAAACATGCCCGCGCCTTCGGCTTGGGCATAGCACCCGGCGTGCCGCGGACGACATGACGGCTGTGCCGGCGCTGCGAAAGCCCGGCTCCGCTCAACGCAAGGAGCAACGGGAGATGGTGTGCGCAACTCCACGCGAATCGGGACATCGAACGCTTGGCTTCGCCTTGCTGGCGGCGGCGGCGGCGGCGTTGCTGAACTCCGGCAGCGCTTTCGCGCAGCCCCCGGCGCTGATATTCGACTACCCCGACGGCCGGCCCGAGCTGCTCAACCCCGGCGAAGCGACCACCTTCCGCGTGATCGTGACCGGCGAGTACGGCGGCATCCCGGTGCCCGACAGCGGCCGGCTGCACTACGCCTTGAACGCGTCCGACTGGGAAACCGTGTTGCTGACGCCGACCGATCCGCCCAACGAGTACGAGGCCACGCTGCCCGCGGCCAGTTGCTTCGATGTGTACAACTGGTATGTCAGCGCGGAAGAGATCAGCGGCAGTACGTTTTACGATCCCGCCGACGCGCCATCGACCAGCTATTCCGCAATCGTCGCGACCGGCGAAGCGATTCTCTTTGTGGACGACTTCGAAACCGACCGGGGCTGGGAGGTGTACGCCGGCGCGGACACGGGGAACTGGGAGCGCGCCGACCCGGAGGAAGTTGTCACCATCGCCGGCACGCTCACTCAGCCGGAGGACGATCATACGCCTGACGGCACACTCTGCTACGTTACCGGCCCGCTCGCCGGCGAGGGCGCGGGTGATTACGACGTGGATGGCGGGACGACGCACCTCACGTCACCGGTCATCGATCTCGCCGGCGTCGATCCCTCCGTGAGCTACTGGCGCTGGTACCACCTCAGCTCGACGTGGGACGACGAGTTCCTGATCCAAGTCTCCAATAACGGTGGCTTGAATTGGGTCACCGTGGAGTCGATCGACGACCGCGAGACCTGGACGTACTTAGAGTGGAAGGTGAGCGACTATGTGACGCCGACCGATCAGGTTCGGGTGCGTTTCACCGCGTCCGATACTGGCTATCCTTCGCTCGTCGAGGCTCTGGTCGATGACTTTGTGATCACGGCGCCTGTGTGCGTGACGTGCTTCGGCGATCTCGACAACGACAACGACGTCGACTTGGCCGACCTCGCCCAACTGCTCGCCCACTATGGCCTGACCGGCGGGGCGCGCTACGAGTATGGTGACCTCGACCTTGACGGCGACGTCGATCTGTCCGACTTGGCGGCCCTGCTGGCAGTCTACGGGACGACTTGCCCGTAAACCGCTGTAGCGCTAGTACGCTGTACTTCAGCCCGCCGGGCCTCCAAACCCGGCGGGCTGACTGCTAATCGCTTGGATGCTTGGGTGCTTGGGTACTTGGGCACCTGGGTACTTGGGTACTTGGGTGCCTGGGTGGCTGGGTGCCATGGCCAAGCGAAGCGCGGCCATGCTGGTCACGCATGGAGAAACATGCCCGCGCCTTCGGCTTGGGCATGGCATCCGGCGTACGCTTGGGTTCACTGGCCGTCTGAAGGCGCGCCTTTAGACGGTGTAGTGGAACCCGTTGTTGGAATCTTCTTTGTCTTGCAGATTCTGGTCCACAAGTAGAAGAGACCGAGGAGCACCGCCAGTGGGAAGAGGTCGATGATCGCCATGAAGATCTTCTGGCCCATCCTGTCGCCGGCGATGGAGCCTCGGACGACTCGATCGGTTCTGTCGGAACCCCGATAGTACACTTCGTCCCCATAATCTCGTTCGAAGAGCTTACGTGCACCGAAGACCTGGAAGACGTTCCATGCCTCGAGTTCAGGTCCGACAAGGTAGTAGATTCGCTCGTCCTCCCGACGTTGAATCTTGTGACGGCACGTAAGCGTGTATCCGAACCCCAGACTCTGGCGGCTGCCGCCGTCGAGGAGGAATGCGATAGGAAGGGATAGCCAGGTGCGTCCAGTTCGCTTCGCCAACTCATAATCAACGTTGCCAAGGATCAAGGCAACGGCAAGAGCGACAAGGTAGAAACGGACAATGCGTGTTACGGTGGATCTCATCTTCGATTCCAACTTCTGCTTATAGGGTTTCCAGATAAACCCGCTTTCTGGCTTTGCTTCCAGATAACACTCCAACGGAATACCTGCGTCAAGAGCCTTCTGTCAATGGGTTACGTCCCGTCGGGCCGCGTCGCGGCGTCTTACTAACGGGAGCGGAAATGGTTGAACGTCATGCTGAGCCCTTCGACTCCGCTCAGGACAGGCTCCGCAAAGCATCTTGCCGCGTTCTTAAGCAGATTCCTCGCTGCACTCCTAAGAAACTACGAAGGTACATGCTTAGCGTTGCAGCCCCGTGAGGGGCGACAGAGAGTTCCCGACGCGCGCCGCATCTCTGTCGCCCCTCCGGGGCTTTCGGCACAATACGCTCCCTTACCCCAGGGCTCACGCCCTGGGCTACTATCTTTCGTCCCTCCGGGACTATCAGAAGGCTAAACGCGTACTTTCTAGGAGTAGTTTCTTTCACCCGTGGCCGGCAACGCTGGTCCAGGGCTCGGAATGACAACGTTCAACATTTCCCGCTCGGCGTAATAACACCGCGCTACCGTATCATTGCGAGCGAACGTAAGATAAACATCGCGATTAGCGCACCGGCAGGGGAGATTGGCCGGTAAACCCGCCCTGCTTGTGGGAAGGTTTAATGATGTACCGCATCGGTATCGGGTATGACGTGCATCGCACCGCCGAGGGCCGCTCGCTGGTTCTGGGCGGCGTTCGCATTCCGTGCGAATTCGGGCTTGCCGGGCATAGCGACGCGGATGTTGTACTGCACGCCGCCTGCGACGCGCTGCTCGGCGCCGCCGGCCTCGGTGATATCGGCGAGCTGTTTCCCGACAGCGACCCGGCGTACAAGGATGCCGACAGCCGCCGATTTGTTACCGACGTGTTGGAGCGGGTTCGATCGGCCGGTTGGTCACTCAGCAATGTGGATGTGACCATTCACGCCGAGCGGCCGAAGCTAACCCAGCACAAGCCGCGGATCAAAACGTCGCTGGCCGAATTGCTCGACCTGCCGGCCGACGCGGTCGGCGTCAAAGCCACGACCAACGAGGGGCTCGACGCGATCGGGCGCGGCGATGCGATCGCGTGCTGGGCCGCGGTCCTGCTGACGCGGAACGCGTAGACTCCCGTTATCCCCGTCGCTATCATGCGTCTTGTTAACCTGGACTGGTTTCAAGAAGTCTGTAGCGGCCGACGCCCCTGTCGGCCGTGGATTGTTTGACGATCCTACGTCCGACACGGGGGTCGGACGCTACGTGTTTATTGAATTTGCTCTAGGATGCGGTCTGTTCTCGTTTGTTACCTGGAATTAGCGGGAAGGCATGAGCTTGTTGGCGTGGTCGGTTCTGGAAGCGTTGCAGCGCAACTGGGCCATCGTCGCGATCGTGTCCACCGTGATCACGCTGGCCATCGTGCCGACGCTGGTCGTCATGAAGTACGTCCGCATCTCGCTGAACATCATGCGGACCACCAAGCCGCCGCTGGCACGCAACCCGCTCGATTTCGACCGGCTCGTGGGCGAAACGGTCGGCTTCACCGCCTACGACGGGCTGCGCCTGAGCGGAATGATTATCCGAGCCAACCCGCTCGTGCCCCGCCGGGGGATGATCGTATTCGCGCACGAGTTCTGCTCGGACATGTACTCGTGTGCCCGCTATTGCCGACCATTTCAGCAGGCCGGCTACGATGTGTTTACGTTCGACTTCCGCGGCCACGGACAGTCCGACAACAATCCCGACTACTCGCCGCGGCAATGGGTCAGCAACCGTGAGATCGACGACATGCGCGGGGCCGTGGCCTGTGTCGCACGTTGGCTGGAGGAGCACGGCTACGAACGCAAGATCGGCTTGTTCGGCATTTCGCGCGGCGCGTGCGCCGGCATCCTCGCCGCTCTTGAGAACCCCGATATTCGCGCGATCGTCTCGGACGGGGCGTTCAGTACCGACCGCACGATCGAATACTTCATGAAACGCTGGGCGTACATATTCGCCAAAGTCCGGTTTGTATATGCAAATCATCCCCCCGCATTCTGGAGGTTCCTCCGCTGGTCGATGATGCACTTCGCCCGGCGGGAGTTCCGTTGCAAGTTCCCTTCCGTTCGCAAGGCGATCCAACGCATGACGCCGCGGCCGATGCTCTTTATTCACGGCGAAAAAGACTCGTACCTGCCCGTCGAGCAGAGCCGTTTGCTATACGCGCTCGCGGGCCAGCCCAAGCACTTCTGGATCGCCCCCGGCGCCCGGCACAACCAGGCGGTCATGCTGCACCCCGAACTCTACACGCGGCTGACGGTCGGCTTCTTCGATCGCCACCTGGCGGGACTCGAGCCCGAACCGGTCCGGGTCGCGAAGGGTGCCAACGGAACGTCCCAAGCGCTGCGGCCATCGACGGTCTCAGTGGCATCCTCACGGTGAACATCACGTCAGGCGGTGGATCATGCCAACGTTGTTCGAACGTATCGCCGCCAAGTTCGCCTACTGGCACGCCAATCGGGTTTATGCCCGCTTTCTCGACAGCCTGCGCCACGTGGACGCAGTCCAGAACAACGTCCTGCAAAGCGTGCTGTCGCGGCTGGCGGGCAGTGACTATGGCCGCGAGCACGACTTTGGAGCAGTCCGCTCGCCGAGCGACCTCAAGCATGCCGTCCCCCTCGTAACATACGAAGATCTAAGACCTTACATCGACCGGCTCTGTGCCGGCGAGACGTCTGCTCTTTTAGCACCCGACGAACACCTGCACATGTTCGCCACCAGCAGCGGCACAACCGCCAAGCAGAAACTCATTCCGGTCACGTCGGAATTCGTGCGGCAGTACCGCCGGGGCTGGAACACCTTCGGCCTCAAAGTGCTCAGCGATCACCCGCGTGCCATCCTGCGGGCGATCCTGCAAGGCAGCGGCCGGCATGATGAGAGCTATACCCCGTCAGGAGTTCCCTGTGGCGCGATCACCGGGCTTCTGGCTCGCACGCAGAAGGGGATCGTGAGGCGTTTCTACGTCGGCAAACCCGAGATTGCACACATAAGTGATGCACACGCAAAGTATTACACGCTGATGCGGTTCGGGATTATCCGCGATGTCGCTTTTGCGATTACCGCCAATCCTGCCACGTTGATTCGGATGGCGCAGACGGCGGACGAGGAAAGCGAGCGCTTATTGCGAGACGTACGCGACGGGACACTATCAAGTGAGCTGGTAGCGGATACCACCTTGAGACGTCGCCTCGAAACATATCTCAAACCCGCACCGGATCGGGCTCGCAAGCTGGAACGACTTCGATCGGGCAATGGCGCCCTTCGGCCGCGCGACTACTGGCAACTCGAATTCCTGGCATGTTGGACCGCGGGGAGCATGGGGCATTACCTGGGTCGGCTGGCCGACTGGTGGGGATCGTTGCCGGTGCGTGACATCGGCTTGCTGGCCAGCGAGGGCCGCGTGACCATTCCGCTCGAGGACGGCACGCCGGCGGGTGTCCTTGACACACAGGCGGCCTTCTTCGAGTTCATCCCGAGCGAGCAGTGGGACCGTCCAGCCCCGGAAACGTTCGCGGCCAGCGAGCTTGAGGTCGGTCGCGATTACACGGTCGTGTTGACCAACGCCGCCGGTTTGGTTCGGTATCGCCTGGACGATGTCGTGCGTGTTCGTGGGTGGGTGGAGCGGACTCCGCTGCTCGAATTCCTGCACCGGGCCGGGCGGGTGGCCTCAGTTGCCGGCGAGAAGCTGACGGAGCACCAGGTCGTGGAGGCGGTGCGGATCGCGATCGCGCGTCTGGGGTTGCCCGAATTCGATTTCGTGATGGCCCCGCATTGGCAAGATACCCCATTTTACCAACTCAGTTGCCCGCGGCCATCGACGGATGAACTGGCAAAAGCGATCGACCAGGCGCTCGGCGAACAGAACGACGAATATCGTTCTCGACGTAACTCCAGTCGCTTAGGAGCGTTACAGATCAAACAAGTCAGGCCGGAAGCGCTTTCAGAGCTGGATCGTCGTCTATTGACAGCTCGTGGTTCGTCCACGGAGCAATACAAACGTCCCTGTCTGCTTACTGAGCCGGGAATGGACGACAGAATGTTAGATATTGACAGGTAAAAGCGTCTGAAATCGCTCCTTCACGTCCACACCAAGTGACATTTCTGACATTTTTGACAGGCACGAGGTCGCCTAAAGCCCCATAAATACCAAAGTTATCGATTGGGATGTTAAGATGGATAAATTTTATCGCACTTTCGTTGGCAATTTGCCCAAACATGGCGTATTCTTCTGACGTGGCATTCGCGTAGTGGCCTTGTGAGTGCCGACCAGTCGAACTAGTCAAAAGTCTCGCGGATCATTCTGATCCATCCTTCAAAGGCCGCGCGTTCACGGAGGAGCGCTTCGCTGATGAAAAAAACAGCCAAGGATGAGGTCGCCGTTCTCTGGCGCCAGTATCGAAAGTCCAAGTCCACCGCAATCCGCAACACGTTGGTCGAACGCTACATACCACTGGTTAACAAAATGGCGGAAATCATGGCTCGTCGATTGTGGCCGCGAGTGAACGCGGACGAGCTGGCCAGTGCCGGCTACGACGGGCTGATCGCCGCCGTCACCTCGTTCGATCTCGATCGCGGCGTGAAGTTCGAGACGTATTGTCGGCAAAGGATTGTGGGGGCCATCCGCGACTGGCAGCGGGAGATCGATCCGCTGGGACGCTCCGGACGAACTTTCGAACGCTCGCTCAATGCCGTCGAGGACCGCATCCGGGCGGAACGCGGCGAGTTCGCGACCAGCGACGAATTGGCGGATGAATTGGGGTTGCCGCTCAGCAAATTTGTGAAGATGAAACGCACGGTGATGGCTTCGCACTGTGTGCCGCTCGAGACGCCGACGGAGCGGCGGAACGACTCGCGCATCAGCTCGCTGGTTCCGGTCGACCCAGGGCCGAGTCCCGTGCAGCACACCGAACGAGAACTGATCCGTGACTACCTCACGCGCGGACTCAAAGAGCAAGACCGCCTGATCATTACCCTTTACTACTACGAACGCCTGACAATGGCCGAGATCGGCAAGGTGCTGGGCGTCAGTGAATCCCGGGTGTGTCAGCGGCATGCCGAGATCGTCGAGCAGTTGCGGACGCGCTTTGCGAACGTCGCTTGCGATCTGGTGGCATAAGGCGGATTTTGTGTTACCTCCTGTTGTTGCGGAGCTCGGCTTCAGCCGGGCTTCGCGCATGTCCGGGTGGGTCACCGCGCATTCCGGTCAATTCCTGAGTTCTCACGTCCGAACGGCAATCCCATCGATCCTGAAAGCCAGTATGCCTCCTCCACAACCCGCAGAGAAGAAAACCGACAAGTAGCATATCCTGCTCTGTGGAAAAGGCCTCTTTGAGTGTCATTCCGAGGAGCGCGGAGACGAGGAATCCGGCCCCGCAACAGTCCGCCGCAAAAGTCGGCGGCGTCCATAGACTGTAGCGGCCGACCCCCGTGTCGGCCGTGGAACGCCGTTTTCATCCCGCGTCGGGCACGGAGACCCGACGCTACATGACTTTTGCGGCGGACTGTCAGGCGTGTTCAAGTGGTAACCGATGTGCGCCGATTCAAGAACACGTAGTGCAACGGTGCTCATTGAACGAGCGCACATTTATATGCACGCAGTGTTATCGGACACATGCGAGACGCGACCCTACAGTTGATCCCCAGTGAACTTTTACGGCCAGGCTTTTGTCTGCCTGGAGCACTGTGCGACAAAACCGGAAGCGTCCTGGTCGGAGCCGGTGTTGAGCTTACCGAGGATCACATCACCAAACTCGGCCCTCGGGTTATAACCGGCTTATATGGGGGAGGCGATTGGCCCGCTGATATCCTTGAGAAGCAGGTCAAGCCGTCTAGTGATGATGAGGAGGACGCTCCTGACAGTGTCCCCGCACAACCTGACACGCAAGCCGACGACCACACCGATTTAACAGCGTCCGGACGCAATGCCATCAGCGTCGAGACGCTCCGGATCGGGACGCGGATCTCGCAGAATATCTATGATCAACAGGGCATACTGTTGCTGGTGGCCGGCAGCAAGATCACGTCGCGTTTCTTGCACTTGTTGCTCCAGCGGCAGATAAAAATAGTGCAGTTGGGATTTGCGCCGTCGTCAAAGCCCCGCGATATCAAGGACGAGCAAAAGATCGAGCAGCTTGATGAGCTCCTCACTCACGAGCTGAAAACGCCGGTCATCCTTCGTCCCGGTCAAGCGAAGAGCCGACCCCGATTGCCACTGAAAGACCTGTACGGCGAAGCGCAGCGCGGCTTGGACAAACACACCGAGACGAGTTCGGTGTTGGCGGGCGTCTGCGAGGCGTTGGAAAGCGGTCAATACATCTCCGGGGACAAGCTCCGCGGCGTCGTTAGCGAATTCGGCAACATGCTCACGCTCGACAGCGACCTGCTCGTGACGATTACGAGCATGCAGAAGTCGCTCGGCGAATATTTGTTTGATCATTGCGTTAACGTGTCGCTGCTGAGCATGACGATTGCCACTCAGCTTGGTATGTCCCAAGAGCAGATTCTCGAGATCGGCTTGGGCGCCATCTTTCAGGATGCCGGAATGCTGCGCGTGGACGAGAGCATTCGCCTTGCGCCGCGGGTGCTGACGCCAAGCGAGTGGATCGATATCGAGCGGCATCCGATCCACACACTTGATTATCTGGAGGGGTTGCGAGGTCTGCCGCCGCTGACGAAATTGATTGGGTATCAGGTCCACGAACGCGGCGACCAGACAGGCTATCCCCGCCAGCGGTCCGCGGTGGGGATCCATCCGTACGCCAGGATCGTCGCCGTGGCGGACGCCTACGCGGCAATGTCCCGTCCCCGTCCCCATCGTCTGGCGAGGTCGCCGCACGATGCCGTCAGGGAGCTTCTTGTCGCGGCCAACTCCAACAAGTTTGACCGAACGATCGTACGAAGTTTTTTGGATTGCGTCTCGGCGTTTCCAGTCGGCAGTCTTGTCGTGTTGAACGACGGGCTGTACGCCAAGGTCATTCGAGCGAATCCCGGTCACCATACGCGCCCGGTAATCGCGGAAGTCGATCTGGATGGGAACCCCACCGATCGGGTTATCGATTTATCGAAGGAAACACATCTCGAAGTCGTGAAATCGCTTCAAGCCCCGGAGAACGAGCCCATCAAGACGTGATAGGGGCGTGAAGGGAAGAAAAGGTCCGGGAAAGCAGCATGTCCTACTCTGTAGATAAGGTTTCTCTGAGTGTCATTCCGAGGAGCGCGGCGACGAGGAATCCGGCCCCGTAACAGTCCGCCGCAAAAGTCGGCGGCGTCCATAAACTGTAGCGGCCGAGCCCCGTGTCGGCCGTGAAAAGCCGTTTTCATCCCGCGTGGGGCACGGAGACCCGACGCTACAGGAATTCGGCCGTCGAAGACGCTTACAGATGACACCCTCCTCTTGACAAGCTGGGCCACCCGTACAGGCCGAGGCATGAGGCCTGCCGATTTGCCTGTGATATCAGCTCAGTTGTCGGCATTTGCCTATATTCACCCCCGCGACGTTTTTTCGCTTGACGGATGTTAAGGGGGGGGGGCAATAATAGCTACGAGAAGCGTTGATATAGGGAACCTGGAGGGTGATTGATGATCGAGTCGACCCTGGGGGACCATACTCTCGGTTCATTGTGAGCCCCAACAAAATCAAACGCGGATCGGATCGTTGCGAAACTGCATTGAAAAGCGCCCTCGAAAGGCCCGTGCGCCACCGAAACCGGATTATTCTCCCGGGGCCGTGTGGCCCACATGAAAGGGCATACCACCTAGCTGCCTGAAACACAGTAGTTGCTTAATTGCGGATGATTTCTGCAATCGACGCACAAGAAAAGATGTATTAACATCAATGGAGGATTAACATGTTTTCAAACTCGATGTTTTCAGTGTTGCCGACTCTCTTTCTGATGATCGCGCTGACGTTCCCGGTCAAGGCGGAAGTGCTGATCTATTCGGATCAGACGCCGGGCTCAGTGATCTATGCCGAGGTATCATGCTGGCTTGCCGAGCAAAGAGGTGAAGACGTATGGTTCGTGACGGATGTCGAGACCTTTGAGCAGGAACTGATGTATCCGGTGTATCCGGACTGGTCGTCCGTGGTCGTGGCGGCCCAGTACTCTTCGGACACGCCGGTTTACGCGGAAGCGCTGGTTGATTATGCCGTGTGCGGCGGCCGCGTTGAATTGTACATATGGCATGACAATGACTCGCCGCAACCGGACGAGCATGTGGTGCTGGCATCAACCGGCGTTGTAATCTGGTCTCATGGTCATACCGTCACGTCATACGTGCCTCGCTGGCTTTATGACGCGGTAACTGTTGAAGGCTATCATTTCCCGGATTTTCAGGGCGTGGAATTGATAGATCCCATGATTCTTTACCCGCAGGGACCGCTTGCTGACGATATTTCCGATTGTGTGCAAGACTGCCTTTCTGATTATGATGATGCCAGAAGGGCATGCGACGAAGATCATGATGATTTTGTGGAGTTGTGTAATAATGGCTACGAGATAGGCTCTGCGGGATGGGAACAATGCATGCAAGATGCGGACACGGCACAACATGCGTGCAATCTTATAGCGACTAGGGAATTATTTCATTGTCTTGCCGGATGTCGTAGAGCCGATGCTAAATCGGAAGAAGGTACTGGTGGGAATGCCGCGGAACCCGAGCCAGTATAGGTTCTTTGCGGCAATGCGATTGGAATGATCTCGTTGGGGGGGGGCGCCGTAGGCGCCCTCCTCGACTTCACGAGGTCATTGGATGAATACGTTGCCGGTTGTATCAAAATCGTTCGTAGGAGGACTTGTAATGGTGCGAATATCCTGTGCGCTCGTCGTCGTATGTGCATTTAGCGTGTCGGACCTGACTGCACAAGACAATGATGAAAAGTGGCCGCGCCGCGTGCCTATCGCCGACGAGTCTTTGTCGTATCAGCCAACTGCGACGAAGGAGGATCTCGCCGCACATATCAAAGCCATCGATGAGTTGACCGATCGATACAGGGCTATTCATGGGGAAATAAGGGCACACTGGCAGGTCATCCGCAAAGGTGATGAGTATGAATTTGACATGGATCCAAAGTGTGCGCAGACGATAATCGATGAACTATGGCGCGATTGGGGTTATAAGGACGCGAATTATTTTTACCAGCTACAAGTCCTTGGTTGCCTTAGTAGTATGGCAAGGATGGCAAGCTCTGCGCACAGATCCGATATACAAGCCATCTTGCGCGACGGTTATGTCGAGTACTACCACGGTGGTGGCTTGCGTTCTGATAGCGCCAAAAAGTTCCTTTCCCACGGAATTGAAAATAGCGGCGGTCTGGAATACCCGGCAATCAGAAAGATAGTGAAGGAGCTGGGTGATCCAGAGCATATACTTGACGACGGGATGGCAACCGACACGGGCGATATGCCTCTTGATGAGGACCCGATGAATCAACACAAGCAAGCGCTGGCCGAGGATGTACCGGACCCGGTAGATACTCTTCTCTCCGAAGCGGAGCGGAATTCCGTCGCGCCGTCGCTGTTACAAGATGACACCGGAGCGGAATCCGGCGGATCTTCAGATGCGCGAAAGGCGGCCCGCGGGCTTATAAGGGAGTTGCGACAGCTAATGCGCGCGGGAGCCGGTGACGCAAAGGAGCTCGAGCACATCGCCGCCCGCGCGGCGCGCGGTTTCGGCGATGCCCGAATCGACGAGGAAGTACTGCGCTCGTTATTAGTGGCGTATCGACAGATATTGCAGCGAAAGCACCGGCCGGCAAGCAAGGAGATTGTCGCGGCAATCGAACGAGATCTGGTGCGTATAGGCCGTGCGAAACCGTGTTCGGCACATACGCAGTTCTTGTGGGCGCGGGCCGTCGCGGCCATGGAACAGCGCGCCTCGTCGGCGTTGAAGGATGTTGTGCGT
This sequence comes from Phycisphaerae bacterium, assembly GCA_030612705.1. Lineage (GTDB taxonomy): Bacteria > Planctomycetota > Phycisphaerae > UBA1845 > Fen-1342 > JALSRY01. The sequence continues at coordinate 17,398 of JAUWNI010000097.1, forward strand.
GAGCTTGTGAAGGCTGAAAAGAAGAAAAACGTGTCAGCAGCATTGCAATATGCCGCCGAAAAGGTGGGTCTGTCTGAGATGCCATAGATACGAATTTGGCGGCGTTCATGCTCGGGACTGGTTTGCCTACCATGACCTCTGAGTCGCCGGAGGGCACGTTGACGGTTTATGTCGATGGGACCTCGATGACGGCAACCATCTACCAGGACGGCAGCTTCTATGACCAGTTCCCGATCGAGTAATCTCGCATACTGGACCGTTCGGGTGGCTGTGCCGCTGACCGCGCTCGTAACGCTGTTATTGTCCGCGTGCGCGTCCAGCCGGCAAGCCGATACGTTCTGGCGGGCTACCATCCCCGACGCCGCGTTCGGAGAACTCGGTGTGTGGCAGGTAGTCTGCGAGAATCATTGGGGCTCCGCACTGGCCCTTGGTGGCGGCAGGTTCCTTGCCTGCCGCCACGTCTTGCCCGACGGCACGGGCACAGTCCAGATGAAGTGTCCCGGGGAAAGCCTCGGGGTTCTCTGGCAGACGTTTGACGGTCGCCAGGTTCTCCGATTTGAGGATGCGCCCGAACGCGCGGTGACCATCCTCGCGAGCGCCAGGACGGATTATGATCCGGATGATATGTCAGCCGTCGGCGCGGATTGGGCTGTCTTCGAGGTGAGCCCGTCCCACGATTTGGCACAGCACTGCGATCCACCGGCAGTGGACTTCGAGCGGGAGTTGGCCCCGGGGGAAGATATCTTCCTGGTGGGCTATCAGTGGTCGCGCTCGCGCCCGTTACCGCCAGGGCCCAGACATCCTGACATGCAACGGATTACACCTGTGTTTTCAGGCTTTTCTTGTGGATTCAGCCCTGTGACACCGTCATAAAAAGTGACGCTTTTTCTCCGGCCAACGCTCCGGCCATCCGCGTTCAAGGCCGCGTTTTTCGGTGTTTCTCGAGTGCTACGAGCTATCGTCTCGGGTTTCGAGTGGTCAGAAACGGTCACGGGCAGGTC
>JAUWNI010000152.1 GCA_030612705.1 Phycisphaerae bacterium
CAGCGTCGAACTCGACGCTTCGCTGAGGTCGAGCTTCTCCAGATCGGAGGCACCGAGCGTACGTCCGCCGCTCGGGTCGCCGATGACGGCAAGTAGCACGATCCCCGCGCCGGATTGGACGGTGATCTCGTTGATCGTCTCCGGTAGGTTCGTTACGTCGTCGTACGCCTCAAACTTGAACACCTCCGTCGCGTGACCGGATGTGATGACGATCCGCCGATCCGCCTGGTATATCGTGTATCCAGCGGTGATGTTCGGGTTCCATTGTACGATCCTCAGTTCCGCATGCGCGGCGGCCGCGAGACCGAGAAGAACGCCGATTGCTGTAACGCGTTGAATTGACATTGTCGTACCCCTTTCTGGGGGAGACGGCCTCGTGCGCATCTCCCGTGAATAACAAACAAGGCAGCGGACAACACGGCCACCGCCCAAGCCTTGGGTTCCGGAATAACGCCGAAACGAACGTGATCCCACCGACTGAGCGCACTCGCGCCGGCGGCGCCGTTGCCGAACGCTACAAACGACTGCAGCAAGCTCTCCGATTCGAAGAGCCCATGGTGGAGATGGCTGCCATCCAAGAAGAGGTCAAACTCCCGCATATCTTGGGATTCGAATCGAAAATCGTGATACCCCGCGCCGATTTGAAACTCGATGTCCTCTGTGTACACCAGCACGGAATCGACCCCGAAGCGCAGCGTCACGTCGCCTGGCGGATCGTCACGGGCAATTACAAGAGTGGTGTCCCAATAGACCAGCAGTTCGTCGACCGCGACGCGCCATTCGGCAACGAACGTCTCGCCGAGCTCCGGGTCAATGGCGCGGTCGATCTCGTAATAGTCGTACAGCCAAATGTCGCTCGTTGTGTCGAGCACGAACACGCCGTCCTCGATCGACCGGTCCGGCGTCGAGTTCGGGTCGCCCGGCGGGACGTGTACGCCCCAGTGCCGGTCCCACCCCACGTTCTCCGGAAAGTCATTGCCCTCGTACGCGATCCAGTACTGCTCGGCGTTTGCTGCCGAGAAGCCCGCGCATGAGAGCGCCATCATGAAGATCAACAGCCGATTCATTACGATCCTCCTTGTTCGAAATGCCTTCGCTTCGAGATGCGCCGCCACGCCGGCGGCGCGGAGCGGGAACCACGACTGCCCCTACCCAATCATAGGCCCCGCTTCACGCCGCCGTATACCGGTAAATGCCTGAAAATCGTTCGTAAATCGTACCCCCCCCCCGTCGAAAACATGCCCACGCATGCGTGGAGCATGACTCACGCCGGCGACCTTGACGCCGGTGACGGTCGACGTGCCGCCGTCGTATTCGAGGTTGCCCTCCTTCCAGTCGAGCGCGCCGGCGTGGGTGAACGTCAGGATTGTAGGTAACCGGGAAGCATCGCCGTCTCGGTGGTCCGCGTGCGGCCCTCCAGCCGGCGAGACGTCGATGCTACCCACTTATCTTGACACGGGTCCGCGTGGTGCTATGGACACTCTTGCCCGTAGTTGGACAGCAGGAACGACAGATCCGCCAGGTCGGTGTCCCCGTCGCCGTCTACGTCGCCGCCCTCGTCTATGTGATACGACGCGAGCAGAGTTGCCAGGTCGCTCAGATCGACGTCGCAGTCGCCGTCCAGGTCGCCCGGCAGGTTGCGCAGCCAGGTGGCCCAGATTCCGAAGTTGTTGCCGACGAACTCCTCGCCCTCGAAGACGAGTAGCGGCTCGCCCCGGTCGGCTTTGATCTCCTGCATGAACGCCGGCCAGTCTTCGGGAATGTCCAGCAAATCCGACGACCAGGTAGACCGGTCGTACAGCATGGACGTGATTTGCGGCGTTCCACCTTGCGGGGCGAACAGCGTCGCCACCGAGTGTGCCCCGCGGTAGGGCGCGATCCGGGAGCGCGTCGTAATGTTGAATGGGTACGTATAGGGGTTGTCAGGCTCGTCCCAGCCGCTGCCGGCGCGATACCGAAACGCGTAGAAATGAACGCTGCCCGATTCGTAGCGCGTGATCGTGCCGAACGCGTCGCCGAACTCGCTCGACTCGGCGTGGGAGAAGTTCTCGATGTCCGTATCGTCCGACCCCGGCGGCAGCAACTCGTGCGCCGTCTGCCACACGCCTGCCTGCGTTCGGGACGCGTACACGCCGTACGGGCCTGGGTATGCGGTCTGCCAGAACACCGTTGCATCGCCGAACGGATCGACGGTCGCCGGGTAGCGCGACATCGGCCCGGCGAACATGAACCCGGCCGACTCGCTGCCGGGCAGTAACACAGCCGGTCCCCAGGCCTTGGTGGTTGTATCGAAGCGGTGTGCATAGAGCCCCGTCGGGCCGCCGCCTCGCACCAGGTAGATTACATAAAGCCCATCGCCGGCGCGGTTCTGGACCACCGTCGGCAACAGAATCTCACAACCGGCCGGCGAGATTTGTTCCGGCGCATTCCACGTGCCGCTGGACGCGTCGTAGACCGCGCTCCAGACGGCGTCCGCCGGATCGAAAACCGCCGCCACGTTTCCTTCATAGTCGGCCCCGATCTCGATGGCCTGGAAGAAAGTTGACGTCGAGTACACGAGGTTGGGACCACTCCAGCCCACGCCCGGCTCGTAGCGCATCGCGTAGAGCTTGTACCCGCCGCTGATGTCCCGGAACACGATCGTAATGTTGTCGTCAAGGTCGATCGCGCCCTCCGGCCCGGACACATAGTTCGTCGTGTCCGAGATGGTCTCAAGCGGTCCCCAGGTTCCATCGTGCCCGTTGCTTCGTCGAATCTGGAGCTCATAGTCACCCGAGAGCAGGTGCGTGTTGATCACACACGCGTTGCCCTGGCTGTCAAACAACGGAACGGTATGACAATTGCTCTCACCCGAGCCCGACGGCGGTGTGACCTGGGCCAGCGCGCTCCAATACGGGCAGGTGTCACCCCGGCCACTCTCGCGGCCCCCGTGTCCGATCCGCGGCCCGTGCAGCCGCGCGAGAACTCGCCCGAATCTATCGACGGCCGTGCCGTTGTCCAGCACGACTGCATCGCCGACTCCGCGCTCCCACACCGGCACGGCGGAATCCGCCAGGCGCACCTTCCAGATCACATTTCCAGCAACGTCCGCGGCAAGCACTTCGCCACTGGCTGTGGTAATCGTTAATTCCCGCGCGGCCTGTGCGACAACGGTCGCCGCCAGGCCGAGACACAACAACGCAGCAAGAGTTCGCTGGAAGCGTTTCATGACAATCCTCCTCCTTCAATCAGACGCCACATCCGTAATCAGACAACAGATACGCCAAGTCGGCCAGGTTGATACAGCCGTCCGGCGGATCGTTTTCGACGAGGTTCGCCTCGACTACGTACCCGGGATCACCTGGACATTTACCGTAGGCAGAGAGCAACAGGGCCAGGTCGGACAGGTCGGTGAAGCCGTCCGGCTCACCATCGGGGCCGGTGATATCGCCGGGGCAGTCCGGCCCGAAGGCGTACAGGTATCCGTCCCATCCGCTGACGTAGATGGTCCGCCACGCGCCGATCGCGGGCGAAGTAAGGACGTTATGTCCGGTCGTATAGCTCCAGATTGGATCGCCGGTCGCCAGGTCCAGGCAATAGACCGCGTCGTCGTACGATCCGATGTACAGCTTGCCCTCGGCGTCGATGGCGGCGCTGGACTCGACGTACGATCCCGTTTGATAGGACCAGAGAATCTCGCCGTGGTCGCCCAGGTCCTCGATGGCATAAACCTTGCCGTCGTCACAGCCGACGACGATGGTTCCGTCATAGGCGATCGCCGGCGACGACATGACCCGATTGGGAAACGGGAGCGCCCATTTCAGCGTACCGTCGGAATTGAGGGCGAAGAAGTTGTCCTCGTTCCAGCCGACCCAACCGACATAGATCGTACCGTCGTCGGCGACGGCCGGGCTGCTGATGCCTTGGTCATGGGGTAAGTCGACATAGTAGCTCCACTCGAGCACGTAGTGGTCACCCGCATCGTAGATCGCGTAGACATGCGAATCCTCGGAGGCGAAGTAGATAATTCCGTCCGGGCCGATTGCCGGTGAGCCCTGATTCCACGCACCGGGACTGTCGCCCGTACTGAAACGCCACTTGAGGGAACCATCGTTGCCGTCGAGAGCACTCAGGCCGCGCGTCAGACCGCAGCCGCAGATGTAGACCGTTCCGTCGTCGCCGATGGCGGGCGAGGAAAACGCCACCGCGCCCACGTCCGGGCTTTGCCAGCTCAGATCGGCGTGGTCTCCCTCATCGGTGAGCGCGTAGACTTTGTGCGTATCCCACTGACCGACATAGATCGTGCCGTCGGCGCCTATGGACGGCGTGGATCTGATGTACTTGTACGTGCCGGTCGAAAGCGTGTAGGACCACTTGATGACGCCGTCGGAGCTGACCGCGTACAAGTTGCCGTCTTCCGCGCCGACGTAAATGGTCCCGTCGAGACCCACCGCCGGGGACGACCCCTGCATGGCCGACCCGATGTGGCAGGTCCACTTGACCGCGGCCGTGCGGGCTCCAATGTTGATGCTTTGACTCGTCCGGCACATGTCATGCTTGAACGTGGGCCAGGGAGTGTCGGCGGGTTGCGCCAGGGAACTGGCCGCAGCGGCCCAGGCGATGAATAATACGGCACAGCAGGCCAAGCGGGTCGTCGCGATCTGTACCACGGTTCGGCGACAGGGTATCTGACTCTTCATTTCGCATCCTCCTGTAAAAGCCCGGCTCAACTCTGCCGCGATAACGACATGCACGGCTTGGTCAAGCCCTCAGCCTTTACAGACTATCACGAGCGAACCCGCCTCTTCAAGCGCCTTCTTATTATCTGAGCCCACCGGGTGCGAGAGGCTTGTGGCGACGCGCATCAAAGCCCTAAGCCAAAAGGCCGTCGCATTTTCCGGGCCGGGGACGACCCGCACAGCGGAGCCGGCGTGTCCTCACGCCGGTTTCCGGGCCGGGGACGGCCCGGCTCTGTTGCATGATCGCGCACGGTCATATAAATCCGGGACCAGCATGGCCGCGCTTCGCTTGACCATGGCACCCAACCCGCTCGTACCCGTCAATCCAACTGTGACAGAGCACTCGGGGCTCTATACTATAAACGGCCGATTTCTTCGCGGTTCGCGAAGATTTTCGTTGTGTGGGTGGCCCGTCGCTTCAGCGGCGGTGTACGCGAATGGACGATCGATTCGTGTCCCCCACGGCTAAAGCCATGGGCCACCCGTCCAGAGTTCAAAGTGCAGAGTTCAAAGTGCAAAGTAGGTGCTCTCAACGGCGCAGCCCAGCACAAATCCCCAATCGTCAATCGTCAATCCCCAATCGTCAATGCCCCTTTGGTTGCGGCCAACGGCCGCGCTATGAGGTGTTCCTATTTCTCGACGGTGATCCGCGGGGCCGGTCCAAGATCGAGCGGGGGACGCTCGCTCGCCGGCGTTTCCAGCCTGGACGTTATCGACCCGCCCTTTGCCGCCAGCGCCGCCAAGGCCGTGGGCATCAGCCAGACCCAGTTCGTCGCGGTGCCCGTCGTGCTGATCAGCAGCGTCGCGGCACAGACTGCCAGCAGTCCGCCGATCAACTGGTGCAACTGCCCGCGCCGTCCCCGAATCAGCACGAACGCCACCAGCAACGCCAGTACAACGACCACGATCTTGCCGCCGCGGCGAATCAGGGCCCAACGACCGACCGAGCCCGGCTCCCCCGTCGGCCATAGATCCCAAGTGCCGATCATCGGCATGGGCGGTTCGATCTCCGGCTTCCAGGTTGCTTCCAACAAGGTGCGCAGCGAGGCCCAGGCCCGTATCGGTTTCGGTTCCCGCGCCAATGCGGCGCGGTACTCGCCTTGCAACGCCTCGCGTGCCTCGCCCGTCGCCGTCACATCGCGGTACATGATCGAGGCGGCGTCGACGCCGTTCGGCAATGCCGGCCGCGCTGAAGCCGAATCGAGCCGCCCATTGTCACGGTCGAGCAGCGGCTTCCAGAACCACTTCTTGAACGTTGGCTCAATCGTCTCGCTCGGCCGGTTGCGCTCGATGATCGTCGTACCGTCGTCGGACAGTCGGGCCGTGTATGTCGGTATGATCCCCGCGCCGCGCAGGGCGCCGTCGGCTCGCGGCAACGTCGGCGCCACCAGCGTGGTCATCCCGACCAGCAGCGCCGCCGCCGCGCCCAGCAAACCGATCGTGGCCCCGAAGACCTGCCACCCGCGGCGGAAGAAGTACGCCAGCATCGCCGGCAGAGCCAGCCACGCCCACGGCCAGGCCAATCCCGCCAGCACGAGCGTTAAAACCGACAGCAATCCGCCGACGCCCGGCACGGTCACAAACGCGATACTCCAGGCCAGCAGCACCGTCGGCAGCATGATTTCCGGCCGCGGTAGACACTCCAGCACTCCGGGAAAGATGCACAAGATTGCCACCAACGTCTGCCCCAGGACAACCGAGTGCAGCCGATGTCCGAGACCCGCCACCGCCCCGATTAGTAAAAGGAACAGCAACATGTTCACCAGCCGCGCCGTGGTCGGATCAGCCGTGACCAACACCGATTCGTTCAGCCACGCCGACCGATCCGCCCAACGCATCTCAATACCCGGTCCGTACGTCGGCTCAACCAGCTTGACCGCGCCGGCGTGCAGCAAATATAGAAGGGGACTGCGCGCGTCGTGCCCGAGCGCGTCGCCATACGGTAGCTTCCCGGTCTCGGCCGTGAAGATCCCGCCGATCAAGCCGTCGCGCGATCCGTCCGAGAGCGGGGCGTTGGCGATCCGCCCTCCCGCCACGAACAGCCCCGCGACGATCAGCACGATCATTGCGCCTTCGGAAACGTTCGGCCCCAACGCCGGTACGGCTTTGATAAAGAGCAGCCGCAACCCGCGAGCGAGCCAGTACAGTCCGACCACGCTCATCAGCAGATATGCCCACAATTGCACGGTTTGTCCGGTCGGATCGTTCTGGAACACCCCGAGGTTGCTCCGCAACGGCAACAGCAACGCCGTCAGCGCCAGCATCAACCCGTCCAGGTTATGCCACGACAGCAGCGGTTTGGTTTGCAGGGTCAGGACCAGAATCACGACCACGGCGATCCACGTCAGCGTTGGCCCGCGCAACTCCGGCAAAAGACCCGGCCACAACGTCGCCGGCTCTTCGATGTTGATGGTGTCGAGGTTGCCCGTCCACGGCGTTTTCGAGGCGGCCGACTCATCCGACGTCATCGGAGACTCGCCGGGAACGTCCGACTGCTGCCCCGTGGCTCCGCTCGGCAGCAGCAGCGCCGTACCGCACACCAATATCACCGCCAAAGCGACTGATCGTTTTGTCCGGTTCATCTTCGTTTCCCGTCTTGCGAGAGGTTTTCGATTGCTCTCCAGCGACGCCGCCGATCATTCAAACCGGCCGGCGGCGCGATCCTAACACGTTGCGGGCGGTACGCCTAGGCCAACTTAGCACGGCGGCTATCTAAGCGCATAACCCCACCACCACTCTATACAGCCGCCGCCACACACGGATGCGGTCCCATCCGGCACCTGCCGCCGCGCGCGTTGCCCTACTGCCTCAGTGTTGAATTCCCGCGTCGCGGTCAAATGTTTGTTTCAACCTGGGAAAAACGGGCAGCCCAGCACCGGGGGGCATGACAATCCTGGCTCTGATTTGTGACGCTAAACTGTCACACGCCGGATACCATCCTAACAGTACGCCGCAAAAGTCATGTAGCGTCGGGTCTCCGTGCCCGACGTGGGATGAAAACGGCGTACCACGGCCGACACGGGGGGCGGCCGCTACAGTCTATGGGCGGCCAGAACTGGAACTCGGAGGACAATGCCTTCATAATCACCGTATGAACGAAAACCGTCGAGGCAAACTGGTTGTGGTGAGCGGGCCCTCGGGAACCGGCAAGACGTCGATTTGCGATGAATTACTACGGCGGATTCCGAACTCGCGCTGGTCGGTATCGGTGACCACGCGGCCGATACGGGGCCACGAAATTGACGGCGAGGCCTACCATTTCATCACGCGGGAAGAGTTCGACCGGATGGTCGCGCGCGACGAGCTGCTCGAACACGCCGAGTACCTCGGCCAGTGTTATGGCACGCCGCGCGAGCTGGTCGACAAAACAGTGGCGGCGGGCGAGATTGTGATCATGGAAATCGACGTGCAGGGCGGGGCACAGGTTGCCCAGCGGGTACCCGATTCGATTCGCGTTTTCATCCTACCGCCGACGATGGACACGCTCCAAGCCCGATTGGAAGGTCGGCAGACCGAATCGGAAGCTCTTCAGCGGAAACGGCTGGCCGAGGCGGATGGAGAAATCGGCTTTGCAATAAACTCCGGCTACTACCAATACTTCATTACTAATGATATACTAAAGGATTCGGTGAATCGAATAATGGAGATCATCGAGCAGGAGACGAAGACGACATGATCGAAACCCTCATGAGCGACGATCTGATCAAGAAAGCCGGCGGGCGCTTTCGACTAACCACACTGATCCAGAAGCGCTGGCTGGAACTGCTCCAGGGCGCTCGTCCGCTGATCGACCCCAGAGGTTTAACCGAAATGGAGATCGTGATCGAGGAGATCGCGCAGGATAAAGTCAGTATCGACTTTGAAGCTTCCGGACTCTCCAAACCGAACGTGTAACCGCCGTCGCCGCCGCCACTCGCGTAACGTGCAAACGAGCAACCCTCCCAACCCGACGTTATCCGGCTACGAAGCCTTGGTATGTGTATGCGGAGGCATCGCAGCTTTCAAAACCGCCGCGCTGGTCTCGGCTCTCGTTCAACAAGGCGTCGGCGTGACGGTGGCGATGACACGCAACGCCCGGCGATTCGTCGGACCGGTCACCTTCGAAGCCCTGACCGGACGCCCGGTCGCCACCAGCATGTGGCGACGCCGCGACTCCGCTAACATCCAGCATCTGGCGCTGAGCGAGTCGGCCGACCTGATCGTCGTGGCACCGGCGACGGCAAATATCCTCGGCAAGCTCACCGGCGGGATCGCGGACGATCTGGTCAGCACGCTGCTGCTCGGTGCCGCTTGCCCGGTCATGATAGCTCCCGCGATGAACACGCGTATGTGGCAGCACCCCGCCACGCAACGAAACGTCGCCTGGCTGCGTGACAACGGCTACTCACTGGTGGGTCCGGAAGAGGGTCGGCAAGCCTGTGGCGAGATCGGCCCCGGTCGAATGAGTGAACCGGAGACACTGCTGGCGGTGATTGAAGAGCAACTCCTGACTGTCGCGCCAAAAACGCGGAAATAATCCATCCAGCCACGATCGGCGGGGGCGCCAGGCCCCCGTCCCGGGCCGCTGAAGCACTTCGCTGTGATAAGGTGATAAGGTATGCCGTAGCCGTCATCGATGCCGTGGGCAAATTCCTTATCACCTTCGCGCTTTATCACATTATCACCGTCTCAGCCTCTTGGCGCTCTAGAAGTCTTGGCGGTTTCTAGCGTTGTAGTACTAAGAGCGCAAGCGAAAGCCCCATCTTCACAAGGGGAATGATGGGGCTTTCAGGTGTTTCGATTCCTGCATTTGCCGCTAGTGTTCCGTCACGCCCTGGTTCTCAGGTTGTACCGTCGGCCACGGGGGACCGCCGGTACCTGCAAATTGAACTGTGACGGTGCGCTAAAAGGCGACCTATATCTAGACGTCGAAACCTATACGGTTGTATTGGTCAAAACGCAACGTTCAATTGAACCCTGAAAATGAGCGCGTCGTCGTTGACGTTGGCCAAGCTGGAAAAACTGCTGGTGATCGGAGCCTCCGTCACCTTCGTCACGTCCATCTGCAACTTG
>JAUWNI010000200.1 GCA_030612705.1 Phycisphaerae bacterium
CAGCGTCCGCGTTTTGAGATTGGTTGGCGAACCCGCGGCGCAGAAGCCGCCCCCTCCGAAGTTGCACGCATCGTCTGAGAGGAAGTAGGTACACTCTTCCGTCTTGGCGCCGAGTCCGAGCGGGATCGGCTGCACGTTGGGGAACCGCGCCACGTTGTGCTCGAGTAACTCGAAATTCTCCGGGAGGGGTTCAAAGGAGATAATCCGGGCCCGCGGGTATTTGCGGGCCAGCATGATTGACACTACGCCGATGTTGGCACCCAGGTCGAGAATCGTGCGCGGCGTGCACTGAATCGGGATACGGTACTCCGGAAAGTCCCAGCCGTTCGCCAAGATACGTAGGAATTTGGCATCGCTGGTTCCGGTTCGCAGTCTGAAAGTGCCCGGGAATCCCGGGAGCGAGATCACGGTTGGCCGATAACTGTTGGTGTGCAATGCGTGCGCGGCATGCACGCTCCGTGTAGAGAGCAACGTCTTCAGAAAGGCTGTGACTGGGGGCATGGGTGCGCCTTCTATCTATGCTACATTTATCGGCGAATTCTTCAGTGCCGGTGAGTTCCACGGGTTGGAGCAACTGCGTTTACCATTATCTGGCGAATGCGTCTCGACGCTAAGCCAGCGTGCGCAATCACACGCCCGCAACCAAGCCCGAAGCGCAAGCGAGGGTTTTGCGTTTGTGACCGAGGAACCCCCCAGACCGGCCAATCGGCTTCGGTAGGCCGCGGGCGGGTGGCCCATCCAGGCAACCCTACGGATGCTCGGGTTCGGCTGGATCGGGATGTTGGTTGTGGATACGATGCACGATAGTAAGAATGTTGCCTCCAATGTGAACGTCTGGTGGCATTACGTTGTTGATCCACACACGTACAGAGGAACAACCATGAGACGGAGGGGAATCTTGCTTCTATCCGTGTTTCACACATTGTTGATCGTTGCCGGAGCGTCGGCCGGACTGGATGCTTCCCGCGCGATCGACCTGCGGCCTCATTGGGAGGAGGGCGACGCGTTCTATATCGAGTGGGACTGGACAAGCGAAAATATCTGGACCAGGAAGGGGGCCTCGGGCTACTGGATCGGCAACACTCACGACCGATTCGGCTTCATTTTTCGCGTCGAAGCCATCCAGCCGAACGGCACCGCGCGGATCAAGCTGACATACGATCGCATGGAGTCTGCCTACTGGTGGGGAAATGAAAGAGAAGAGGGAGATGCCTGGGATTCCGACACCGATCCACCGGACGCCCAATCCAAGCTGCGCACGGTTTTACAACCCATGCTCGGGGTGACTCTAACGATGGAAGTGGATCGCGATGGACGCATCGTGAGCTTCACGGGCGCGGACGCGCTACGCCGCAAGGTGGAGCAAGCCGATCCGGACAAGGATGCGTTGAAGTGGTTTGACAAGTGCTTAGACGGCCAATCACAACGCTCACGCTGGGAACACTGGCTCGGAATGTATGCGTTCAAGCCGGTCGAGCGCTGCGATGAATGGAAACGCGAGATCTCCTCGGCAATCCACGATCAAGCGATAACTTATAGCCTGGACCGCATCAACACATACGAGGACCATGTATTGGCCATCGTTCACTTCAAGGGACGGGGAATTCCCCGCGCCGACTGTAAAACCGAAGAGATCGGTGACGGCGCCACATGGGAATACGGAGAGTCCAGTTTCACCGGACGATCCACATTCGATAGCCGTCGAGGTTTGATCGTGCGCCGGCGTGTGGAGGGACGGCGTCTTTCGTCTCGGACTGGGCAAAATCCAGAATCCGGTAAAAAGGAACGCTACAAGGTTCGCACGACCAGTAAGGGACGGCTATTAACGCTGACGCTCGAGGAACGAGATACCCAAAAACATAGCTCCGCCGCGCCTCTAACACAGCCGTAGCGGACGATACGCCTATCAGTCCGCCGCAAAAGTCACTACAGGGCGGGAACGAAGTAGCGGCCGGCGCCTCACCGGCCGTAATAGGCCGGAAAGGCCGCTTTGGGCGTACGGCCCGCGAGGCGCGGGCCGCTACACGACTTTTGCGGCGGATTGCTATCAATCCTCCTCGCCACGCTCGATGTAGCCGAGTTGCTCCAGCTCTCGAATCTGGTTGGCGTCGAAATTGAGCCCGTCGCCGGTCAGGTTCGTGTCGTACGGATGCTGCTCGCGGGCGTACGCGACCAGCTTGCACATCAGTCGGCGGGCGATGTCCTTGCGCTCGTCGATTAGATCCTGACGCTCGTCGGGATCGTTCTCCAGGTCATACAGCTCGAACCGTGCCGGCTTCGGATACGCCGGCTTGTCTTCCAGCATGTAACGATAGTGCAGCTTCCACTTACGCGCCTCGACGACAGCGTACTCAACCTGTTTGCGGCCGCGGTAGCGGTGATGCGACGTGTACGTGGTTCGAGCGGGTGACAGCTCCGCTGGCCGCTCGCCCGCGTCCGTCTGCATTAACGTCCGCAGGCTCGTTCCAAACAGCTCATACGGTTGCGGCACGTTAAACAAATCCAGAATCGTCGGCATGATGTCATACAGGTTCGCCTGAGTGTCCCGCCGTCCGCGGGCGGTGATCAGCGGACCCGCCGCCACCAGCGGCACCCGCAAGACCTCGTTGTACAGCCCGAACCCGTGTCCCCAATGTCCGTGCTCCTGTAGCTCCTCACCGTGGTCCGCGATCACAAACAGATTCACCCGATCGAGAAACCCTTTCGTCTCAAGCGTGTCGAGGAATTCGCCCAGCCGCGAATCCGCATACAGACACTCCTCGTCATACAACGCCGTCACGTGCTCGATGTCGCGTGGCGAGTGGGCGGCGAAGAAACCGGTCTTCTCGTCCATCGTCCCGTCGATCCGCCCGTGATAGTCCGGGTCAAAATGCCCCGTGAACCCCGCCGGCGGCGTGTACGGGGCGTGCGGTTCGCAGGTATGAACGTAGACAAACGCCGGCCGGTCGCGGTGCTTCTCGAACCAGTTTAATACTCCCTCAATTGGCACCGACCGATCCGCCGACGTTCGCTCCTGCCAATGAAACAGCGCCCGCGGAAAGAACTCATCGAACCCCTGATCCATGTTCTGCCGCACGCCGGCGTTGGCATTCGTGATGAACGACGCCGTCGCAAACCCCGCCGCCCTCATCGCGTCCGCGATCGTCACCAACTCGAGCGGCGCCCCGATCGACGCGTGATATACCCCGTGCCGCTCGGTCGGCATCGAAAGCTGCGTATCCGGCACCGACGTGACCGTCACCGGCGAGTTCGCGTACGTATGCGCGAACCACACGCCCTGCTCTGCAATCGCCTCCAGCCGCGGCGTCGTCGCCCGCTCGTACCCGTACAGGCTGCAATGCTTCGCGCCCAGCGTGTCGATCAGATACAAAATCATAATCGGCGGCTCCGCCACCGGCTGGTAAATCGTCGGATTGCCCCACAACGCCACCACGCCCGGTTGGTCGGCGTGCGTCTTCAACGTGATCGCGACCTCCCGTCCGGCCCACGGCGCCAGTGAAACCGCAACGTCGCTCCACTGTTCCAACGTGTCCATCCGTCGATCGAACACCGTCGTCCCGCCGCCGGCATCTTCAACGACGATCTCGAAATCAACCGCCGTCGCATTTCCCGCCGCCGCCTGCTTTCGATCGGGCGCCAGCGCGGCGAGCCCGACGGTCAGTATCCCGTCGGCGGGGACGGCACAATTCGTGAACTTCACTTCGGCCGGACAGTGCGTGTAGATCGTGCCGCGCCGCTCGTGATTGACGCTGACCCGCCGCCGGCCGACGGGTTTGGCGAACGCATTCTCGTGTCCGTAAAAGCTCAGGCCGCGAATCTCGAACACGCCTTCCTCGAACCCGTCCGATCGGATCAGCAGCATTTCCAACGGGCCGGTCCAGTTCGTCAGCCCGTCCGTGGCGATGTCCAGCTTCCACGCCTGTTCGTTGTCCGGCACGGGAATGCGAATATAACCCCCCTCCGACCATCTCAGATCGAGGTGCCGGCCGTACGGTGCGTGGATGTCGATCGACACGCGGCCGACGTCCTCGCACTGCACGAGAAACCCGCTGACGTTCATCTGCAAGCCCCAGCCGAGTTTGCGGTCGAAGGTTTTCTCGGCCGTAAACGTCGCGGCCTGCTCATCGCCGCGAAACGGCCCCAGCGTGATCAGTGGCTTGGTGTCGTCGTCGCCGGCCCGCCAGGTGCACGTAATCTCGGCTTGATCCAAAGCCTGGTCGAGTCGCCGACACGGCCACTTCGGCTCGGCCAGCACCGGATCGGACGGTAGCGGCACCGCCTCGCGCGACTTTTGGATTTCCTCGGCAACCCACGCTTCAAACGCCGGCCATTCCGTCGGTGCCTCGCTCTCAACCGCCGCCGCCGGACCGGTCCGCGAATCCCGCCGCGACGTATCAGACCGGTCGCACCCGCCCCAGCCGAACGCCGCGACCAGCAACGCCAACCCCCCACAACTCCAACGCCGAGCAGAAATCACCCGCGAATACCTCCTGATAATCACACTCTATTTTACCGCACTCTCCGAATCAATTCCGATACCCCGCAAGCAATCATTTAGGGTAAGCATCATTTGCGTGTGTACGCTGTCATTCCGAGAAACGCAGCGCGAGGAATCTAGTGTAGTGTCTCAAAAAATAATGCCTCGCATCCAGATGAAGAGCCGCGGGCGTTTGTACGCGCGGCCGCCCGGGGGGGGGTAATT
>JAUWNI010000025.1 GCA_030612705.1 Phycisphaerae bacterium
CCCCCCCCCCCCCCCCCCACCCCCCCCCCCCCCCCCCCCCGCCCCCCCCCCCGCGCCCCCCCCCCCCCCCCCCCCCCCCCCGCCGCCCCCCCCCGCCCCGGCCCCCCCGCCCCCCCCGGCCGGCCGGCCGCATAATGTGCGGCTATGACTATCTTTGCGGTGACGTTATCCAGGTGGAGGTGGTCCAGTCCGGGGATGATACCGCGACAGCGGCTTTCTCTATCGAGGTCAAGGTAATACCGGGGCAATAGCCTGGCGCTAGGAGTAGACGGTGGTCGTGAAAACGTACGGAAAGTCGGTTGTTGCGGGAGTGGCACTGCTGGCGGGGCTACTCTATGTCGGCGGTTGTATGGGTCTCCCGAATCTGCTCAGCCCGGAGTTTCTCCAGTCGATGGGCCTCGGGGAATCCCCCGCCTACCTCCCCGGCGAGGCGCCCGCGATCGTGATAGAAGTGGATAACGGCACCGAGCGCGTGATCGAGGTCCGGATCACTTGGCGCGACGCCAATGGTGAAATCCAGGAGCGCACCGAGACGCTCGGCGTCGGCCGGAAGTATTCCGAAGCGCTGATCTGCCCCATCGAGGAAATGACATTCGGAGATGTCGGAAATCTGAATGCAGTCGGAGCGATTGTGCGGCTCGGAAACGGCACCTCCGCCGACCCTTACATCGAGGTCGAGGCGTTCGGCGTGTTGTTGCAGGAAGGGATCAACTATGACTGCGGCGACGCCGTCACTTTCACGGTTGTGCCGTCGTCGGCCACGCTGTCGGGCTACCAGGCTTTCGCCTTCATTCAACGTTCGGGAGCGCAGGCCCAGACGCAGACGGAAAACCCATAGGCATTACCCTGCCCCGGATACAGCGGGACAGTTGATGAAAACAGGTGAAGAATGAATAAGTCGCGTCATTTGCTAACGGGATTGGTCGGGCTCGGGGCCCTCGTGCTGCTCACCGGTTGCCCCACGCCGTACGAATACATCGCCGGCGGCACGGGCGATCAGACCCAGCTTGGGAATCGAGCGTCGGTCCAGGTGATATCCCCGGTCGCGGATCTCCCGATTACCGGGGGGGAGCCGGTCGAGGTGAATTGGACGATAGTGGCGACGACCAATTTCGCGGCCGTCGATATCATCTTCGACGTCGATGAAGACCCCGATAACGACAACGAGATTATCGCCGAAGAGAGCATCGCGCTCAGTGAAACCACCACGCTGCTCGATACTACCAACTTGCAAGCGGGCACATATAACATCGGCGTTATTCTTCGCGAGCAGAATGAGATCGCGGCTCATGACTATGCGGACGGCCGTTTGATCATAAACCAGCGTACACAATTCTACTTCAACCGAATTACATGTTTGACGCCCGACATCGTTTCACCCCCGGATAATTTCGTATTTGACCGCACCCAACGCTTGGCGCCGCAATTTGAAGTGGAGTGGACGCTCCATGATCCGGACAGCACGGTAACCGTGCGGATCTATCTTGACCCGGACGATACCTCCAACGGCAACGAATTCCTGCTGCGCGAGAGTTACCGGCAGGACACGGATAGCTTTACGTTCAATTTCCCCACCGCCTTGTTCGAGCCGGGAATCTATCGCATCATGGCGATCGTTTCGGACAGCGTCGATACCGCGGAGTTCTACGCGCCCGGCTCGATCCGGCTGCGCTCACGCCTGGCTGGAAACATCGACCTGCGCGACATGCATCTGCCCGAAAGCGGCATCGACGGAGCGGTCTTTGAGGGGTTCAACCCCCGGGACAACGCCGGCAGCTTCGTCGGCCCGGCCAAGGACATCGATGCCGACGGATTCGGGGAGTTCTTCATTCTGAGCCAGTTCGGCAAGCCGGGATACGTGGTTAACCAGCAGCGCACCGGCGTGGGCGAAGGCTACCTGGTCTACGGACGCAGCGATCACTTCAGCGGGGTATACAACCTGAACTCGACCGGAACGCTTTATCGCGGAGAGATCTACGGCGGCGTGCCGGAGGCCGCCAACCCCATCCGCCCCAGCCGGGGTATCACGGGTTTTACAGTCATGACCGACTGGGACGGTGACAATGTGCGCGAGTTCGCCTTCGGTATTCCCTTTACCGATTCGATTCCCAGCGGTTTCTTGGAAGAGGCCGGGTACTTTAGAAGCGGCGCGGTTGTTATCGCGGCGGGTTCTTCGCTGGGGGACTTCTCAGGTCAGAATGTTTACTACCTGGGCGATTTCGGCACGATGGCCGTACCAGGTAGCGACTGCGACCCGGACGAATGCGTGTACGGCTTCGTGGGGCCGAAGGCGCCGAGTTCGTGGTGGTTCTATTTGGAGCACGGTGCTACCGTTCCTGCTGCCAGGCTGGGATGTCGGATTTCCACGATCGACTTCGGCGACCAGTGCGGCGAATCGGTGGCCGCATATCCATTCTATGGCGGGTACACATGAGGGCTCGCCGCCGAGGGCGGTTCGCCCGATATGACTGGATTAGTTGTTTCCGTTCCCGGCCGTGATCCGATCACGAACACCATGATCGGCCAGAGCCTGGCTGGCGCGGGTGTTGTGAGTCTTTACTACCCCACACGCGGTTTCAACCCGTGGAACCTGGATGATGAGTATCTGCCCCACCAGGGCCCGTTTCATTACATTCTCGACGATTACACCTACAGCCCGGGCTATGTCGTCGACCCGGATTGCAGTCCGACCCCCTGTGAGCATTGGATCAACGAACGTCTGCCGATTCCAACGCGCACGGCGCGTTTCTACGGCGGCTTTACCGGGGCCGCGGTTGGCAACAGCTCGGTCGTATCCGATTTCAATGCCGACGGTCTAGCCGACATACTCATCGGTAGCCCGTTGAGCCATGAAGGCGCTGGCGCCGCGTTCATCGTAATCGGACGTTTGCCTCCGCTGGTAATCTCGTCCGAATTACCGCTTGAGGAGCTCGGCCTGCCGATCGAGTCCGGGTCTCCGCAGACCTCGCGCGTCTTCGACGGGATCCGCGTGGTCGGCTCGGCCGACAGCCGGCTGGGGCAGTCGCAGGCCGACGCCGGGGACTTCAACAACGACGGGATTTCCGATGTGGTTATCGGCTCGCCTCTCGTGAGCAATCGCCGGGGCGGTGCCGCCGTCTTCTTCGGATCTCGTGAGGTGATCAACCTGACACAGGAGGAGATCCCGTACGATGAGATTCCCGCGCGCGGGCTGGGCATTATCTTTCTTGGTGAAATAGAAGAAGATTACGCCGGGGCGCGCGTGAGCGGCGCCGGCGATGTGGACGGCGACGGAAACGACGACATCCTCATTGCCGCGCCAAACCGCTCGATCAGGCTCGATATCGATCTGGATGGTACGCTCGAAATCGATCGCACCGAGTGCGGCGTGGTCTACCTGATCTATGGCTCCCCGCACTTGAGCGGGACGCTCGAATTGGCGGATGTCGGGACCGCCCGCCTGCCGGGCGCCGTCTTCATCGGACGTCACAGTGGTGATCATCTGGGGGCCGGTCTTGGTGAGCAGGGCGATCGGGCCAATGGTATCGCGAGCGCCGGCGATATCGATAGCGATGGGTACGGCGATATCCTGATTGGGGCTATCTCGGCGTCCCCCCGCGACCGCTTACGGGCCGGTGAGGTGTATTTGCTCTACGGCGTGGGTGATTACTAATGGTTCTTCAGAGAGACAGCGTGGTTCTAAGTGCGTTCGAGAGTGGTGTATTGTCACTCAGCTTTGGCGTTTTGGTGGTTCCGCGGAATTCTGAAAAGAACCTTATCAATGCCTGACGCCGAGGCCATTTGAGGGCTTGTGATTATGCGACGGTTAAACGTAACATGTGGCATCCTGCTTTTGCTGGCGACCGGATGTATCCCAACCGGCGACGAGCGAAATCCGTTCTGGACCCTCACCGAGACGTATGGGGCTATAGGAGGCGCGGGCGATTCCCAGGACGATGGTGGGGGCTCAGCCGCCCAGGCGGATGTCGAGTTCCGGCAAACTGTAACGATTACGTTCTCAAATAACCATGAGTCGTCCCAAGTTGAGACATCGTTGGCCGCTTGGGTAAACGCCGGTAGCATTCGTTCCGCTGATCAGCAGGATGAATTGTTGCGAGGGGGGTATGTGCAACTTACCAGTGAGGTCCGGTTGGGGACCGCATACACGTTGCCGCCCGGGACCTTCGTGCTCGGTGGCCCGGGCCTGGCCGGCGCGGCCCCCGTGCACTTGGGATGTCCAAACCCGGAGATAGGCGGGGGAGTGGGAATCCCGACGACACAGGCGTTAACTCTGATTGCCCCGGACGTGTTACTGGTTTTCTCGCAGCCGCCGGTATCGTGTGACAGCGTGGCGTTCGTTTACGTGAATGAGTTGGTTGGGGCGGCTACCGGTCCGGTGACGAGCGAAGGCGGTTTCAAGAC
Source organism: Phycisphaerae bacterium (assembly GCA_030612705.1). Classification (GTDB taxonomy): domain Bacteria; phylum Planctomycetota; class Phycisphaerae; order UBA1845; family Fen-1342; genus JALSRY01. The sequence goes on from JAUWNI010000025.1 coordinate 4,402, forward strand.
GCTGGCTCAGGTTAACGTTTACGAATGTACGCCCCTGAGTCCCGGTCTGTTCTTGAAAACCGGGGGCGGCGTCAAGGCGGCCAACGAGTTTTTCGAGAACAACACTATCCACATTGAGTTTAACGAGACGCCCGATGCCCAGGGAAATTATGCTATTGTAACGATCTTAACATAGGCCGGTGCCGATGTAGTTACCGGGATCGGCCGGAGGATGATAAAAATCATGTTGTCATTGTGTGGGATGAGAATCATGAAACGAGCATGTTTAGGGGTAACGGTGGTATTTCTTTTGGTGGGCGCGCTTCCGGCAATCGCGCAAGACGGCGATGCACCACCTATAATCGACAGCATTACCTGGGAGATCGCCCGCAATCAAGGTGCGAGCTCCGTTTGGGGACCATTCGATCCGTATGTCCTCTTCAATCCCGCCACCGAGCTTGCATACGAAGGCGACCTTATCCGTCTGACCATCGTCATCCTCGACGACGGTCTCCCGGATTCGGCCGACAACATCTATATCCGCAAGCGGTCTGTGTGGTGGCCGTACTTGGGTTATAGTGCTCCCGAACCACCGCCGGTGGATGGGGATACCCCCCACTTCATAGCTCCTTTTTATTCGTTCATCGGAGCCGGGACCGCCACCTGCACAATCACGTTTTTTATCCCCGAATGGCCGGGCCCTAACCAGGCCCGTCTGAGTGGACAGATCAACTGGGATGTTCGGTGGCTCGTTTTCATCGAGGTGTGTGATCAAGAGGATCCCGGCGATGATACGCCGATTTCCATCTGGTCTTATTTTCTTTATGCCGTCGAAAACACGGCTTTTCGGCCTGGAAATCCACCTTCCTTCGCTGATGCCGGCGCCGACCAGGTCGTGCTCATCGGACGCGAAGTTACCCTCGATGGCAGCCGGACGTTCGATGCCTACAATGTCGGCTTCGACCAGAACGACGAGAACATCTTCGAGAAAGACTACCTCACGTATACCTGGGAATGGCTCTCGGGACCAGTTCGTGTCGATCCGATCCAGACGGATCCGCACGATCCGACCGCAACCATTACCTTGGCGGTCCCGAACGACCCGAACAACGCGAACGATTTCTATGAATATCGATTGCTGTCCGACGACAACGTCAACGCGCTACCCAGCACGGATAGCGTGCGCATTTACGCCCGCGAGAGCCTCGAGGAGCGGAACCCACCTCTGGCAATCATCGAGGGTCCGGCGAATGCCGTATCGGTGGGGACTATTGTCACGCTCGTAAGCAGGTCAACCGACCCGGACGACCCGGACGGGGAGAATCTGGAATATCGTTGGCAGCAGACCGATGAGCTGGGCGGCCCGTTACCGACAGATAACCTTCGGAATGTCTTCCAACCGCTCAGCGGAATGACCGAAGATACCGTGACCTTTCAGGCTTTGATGACCGGCACCTTCTATTTTCGCCTGCTCGTCGATGACGGTTTCTACCGCTCCATCGCGCGCTTCTCCGTAGAGGTGATTGACAATGCCACCGGCGGTGCGAGCGTGGGGGCCGACGGCGCGGGTGGAGACGAGGCATTGACTTCCCCCTTTGGATCGGCACTCTGCGGCGCGGGTATGCTCCCGCTCGCCGCCTTGCCGTTGGCCCTGTGCCTGATGCGGCGGCGCATCCGCTAACTTGTATCGCAAGGCTCCGCACAGGCCGAGTTCACCGGTGGGGACGCCGGTGCCACAATGTAGCGTCCGGCGCCTCGCCGGACGTACCCGCTAAACCATCACAGCCGGGGGCGGCTGTGCTACACTAAACCATCATAGCTACACTATGCCCGTTCGCTTTTTGGGCGTGATTTCCAACGCCGGTGCATCCACAAATACTGCTCCGGGTGGCGGCGAATGCCTGTCTCCAGCGCGTGCGCGAAGGTTTGCGTGATCCACAATAGCGGGTCATCCTGATCGTCCCATTCCTCGGGCTGAATGATCCGCTCGACCGTGATCCCGTAATGAAAGCCCGGTTTTTCGCGGGCGGCGTACCCGACCACCAGCGGCGCGCGGTGGCGCATCGCCAACAGACCGATCGACTTGTACCACGAGGCCTTGCGGCCGAAGAAGTCCGCGAAAATGCCCTTTCGGCCGGCGTCCTGATCGGAGATGAAACAGAGCGTTTCGCCGTTTTCGATGATTTCGTCCGCCGACTCGCTCGCACCCTTCTTGTAGAGCAGGTTGACCCCGCCGGACTCGCGCGACGAGACGAGAAAGTCGTTCACCAGCGGGTTGTCGAGCGGACGCATAACAGCACTCAGCGGCAGTCCAAGCCGCGCGATGGTATAGCCTAGTAGTTCATAGTTGCCGAAGTGGGCCGTCAGCATGATCACGCCGCGGTCGGCGAGCAGCTCCCGCAACGCCGGCGCGAGATTGTGCAACTCGACGTAACGCGACCACGAACACTGGTTGATCAGCCGCGGCGTCATCACCATCTCGACCAGATAAATCTGGGCGAAGTGCTCGAACGAGCGCCGGGCAATCTTGAGCAGTTGCGTGTCGTTGTAACGTTCGCCGAGCGCGGGCCGCAGGTTGTCCATCGCCCGGTCGCGATGGCGTTTCATCAGCAGCCACCAGATGTTGCCCATCAGCTTGGCGGTCTTCAGATTCGTTTCGACCGGGAAGCAGCCGATGACCAGCGCCCAGACCCGCAGGGCGGCGTATTCGAGCAAGTAACGCATCGCGACGCCGCGGCTCGGCGCTGCCCGCCACGCCTCGGAAACGCGTTGTCGCCATCCACGCCGCGACCGTGGCATCATTCCTTACTCGGGGGTGTTGGTTGCGAAGTGGGCGCTGAGGACGGTGCGGCGTCGGCTGAACGCAGCTCCAACAGCCGTCGGTCGAGCACGGTTTGCAGCTTGGGTGGAAGCCGGGGCTGCTCCCAGTCCGGCGGCCGGTTGCCGAAGAGCACGTACCGCCGATCTTCACGACCCACGCGTGACTGCATCCAGAGATACGTTTGCGGAAATGCCCGACCTTCCTGCTCCAGTTTCACCCGCCCTTCGGACAGAAACCTGATGTAATGTTTCGGATTGGCGACGAACAACGCCAATGCGTCACCTTCGAGCAGGTGAACAATTTCTTCGGCGACGCGGCGAGTTTCGAGATCGAGGTTGCGTCGCCCGCCTGCTTCTTGCAGCAGTTCGAGCTGGTCGATGACGCGCGGGAAGCGCACGTCGCTATACCAGATGTAACGCGGGTCCTGCTGGGCGATTTGCTTGATCGCCGCTCGATGTTCGGGCGACAGCGTATTGAGCTGCTCGGCAAAATCCTTGAACGGCGCTTGCGACGCGACGATCGGCATGAAGTTCGGCCAAACCCAGATCCACATCACCCACATCGTCCCCACCAACGCCGAAAAAGACGCGTTCTCACGCCGACGCAGGTACAGCCACGCCGACAGGATCGCGCCGGCGGAAAAAATGACGGCGGCGACGGCGTAAGGCGGCCAAACCTCTGCCCACGTGAACATTCCCTGCGACGCGTTTTCTTTCCAAAAGTGATGAAGAAGAAACGTCAACGCGGCCAGACCGCCCGGTACCAGCACGCAAACCGCCCAAAAACCCAGCTTGTCCCGGTCCGGCGCGGCGCGGCGATTGGGATCAAAGAACGCCGCCAACTCGCCGCCCAGCAGCACGAACAGCGGCGGCATCGCGGGCAGGAAATAACGCGTCTCCTTTCCCATCGCCACCGTGAGAAAAACCAGCAGGCTGGCAAACCAGATCAGCACGAACCAGATACCATTACGGTTGACGCCGGCCTGTTGTCGAAACGGCTTGAAGATCGCCGTCGGGAGCGAGAGGCTGTACGGGATAGCGAGCATCAGCGCGACGCCGATGTAGAAGATGTACCAAAACCACGCCTTCTGGTCTTCGACGTTCGGCAGATCGCCGGTGACGCGATCGAAGTATTCGACCCGCCACTTGAAGAGCGCCATCTCTTCAAAGTGCATCGCCGCCAGCGCCCAGGGCAACCACGGCAGGATAAAGAGCACCAGCCCGAGCAAATGCCACCAACTGGCAAAGATTTTCCAGCGATTGCGCAACAGCACATATAAAAATGCCGGCAACCCGATACAAACCAGCGGTAGCGGCATCTTGTAAAGCATCCCCAGCCCGGCAAAGAAGTAGCCGAGCATCCAAAGCGTGTTGCGCTTCCACCCCGGCGGCTCATCCTCCGACGCCACCCACAAACATGCCAACGACATCGTGATCAGCGTGGCGACGCCCAAGTCGCTCGCCGCCCCGTGCGACCAATGCAGCACCATCACGCTCGAAGCGGCGGCAAAACCCGCGAAGATCGCCGCCCGGTCACCCGCGATCCGACGTGTCAGCCAAAAAATCGTGATAACCAGCAGCAGGGCGGCGATGGCGTTTGGAATGCGCGCCGAAACCTCATCAACCTCCGTGCCGCGCAGGTAACTTGTCAGGCAAACCGCCCAGTACGCTCCGGGCGATTTCTGCATCCGTGTCTCGCCGCAGAATTGCGGTATCACAAACGGCCGCCATTGCCAGCCCGCTTCGTCCTTGTTTGCGGACATCGCGGCAATGTTTTCGTACATCTCGCGCGCCGGCTGCGCGACCCAGGCCTCGACAGGCTCGAGTCCCGCGCCGCCGTCGATCTGGTAAACCGACAGCAAGATTGTCCAACCCACCAGTGCGATGAACCAACCCCAGGTGGCTGGTGCCATTGGTCGGCTTACGCACGTCGGCACGCCGGCCGCGACCGCGGGCCGCGCGTTTGCGGTATCCATGGTAGGCTGGGTGTTGTCGGGTGAAATCGGATCGGATGTTGACAAGTCGAGTCCTTTCGCGCGTCAGGTTGCCTCGCCCGATTTCTGGATCGCGGACAGCGGTGCTTCCATCGCCTGGTTGACCTGGTTCATCAGTGCCACGTAGTCAACCTGCGCCGCCATCATCTTCTTCAGCGCCTCATTGCTGGCCATCTGTTGCTCGTATTCGGCCAGCTTGTGCTTGTCGGCGACTTCGATCGGCTTCTGCTCGGCTTCGAGCTTTCGTATATGTTGGGCGTGCTCGCCATAGGCCTTGAGCAACTCCTGGGCGTCGGTATTCTTCTCGACCTCCGCCCGCGCGTTTACAAAAGCCCGCACGTTTGGATGGTTCGCGATCGCCTCGCCCAACGCGCGTGCCCGTTCGATCAGTTCCTGGCTGTCAGCCATCGTGTACCTGCTTCCTCTTTTGGTTGCCCCGTTTTATTGGTTCTTCTCGTAATTCCGTGGAACCGTCAAGACGCCAAGTCGCCAAAGTCGCGTGATAATACACTAATCTCGAACGCACTTACCACCATGCCGTCTCTCTCGCCACAAACTGTAGCGGCCGACCCCCGCGTCGGCCGTGGAGTAAGAGAAATCTGCCTGTAGCGGCCGATCCCCGTGTCGGCCGTGGAACGCCGTTTTCATCCCGCGTCGGGCACGGAAACCCGACGCTACATGACTTTTGCGGCGGACTGGTAGGGCGTGCCGTGCCCACCGATCGCCTTCTCGCGCCTGTCCCTTGTTTCACTTAGCGCCTTGGCGCCTTGGCGGTTTTCATCATTTCCTGATATATGGTGAAGAACCGCTTTATCGTGATGCAAAATTTTAACAGCCCGTCGCCAACTATGCATCTTAGCGGTTATTATTGTCATATTATCCGCGGCAATAGGGCGAGGCGGATGCAATTCGGGAGGACCGGCAAATGACAATCAGTCGACGGGAGTTTGTGTGCACCGCCGCTGGCCTGGCCACAGTCGGGCTCGGAGGCGGCGCAACAAGCCTGGGGCAGGTGACGCGGGAAAAACAAACCGACAAACACGGCAGCGGCGGGCCGATCATCATCTCCAGCGGCAACGGCGAGCCGGCCTGCAACCAGGCCTTCGAGATGCTTAAAAAGGGCATCGATCCCCTCGACGCCGTCGTCGCCGGCATCAACCTCGTCGAGAACGACCCCGAAGATCACTCGGTCGGCTACGGCGGCCTGCCCAACGAAGACGGCGTGGTCGAGCTCGACTCCTGCGTGATGCACGGCCCGGCGCACAAGGCCGGCGCGGTCGCCGCCCTGCGTAACATCAGCAACCCGTCCAGCGTTGCCAAGCTCGTCATGCGCCGTACCGATCACGTCCTGCTCGTCGGCGAGGGAGCGTTACGCTTCGCCAAGACCCATGGTTTCAAAGAGCAGGAAATGCTCACCGACGAGGCCCGGCGGTACTGGCTCGAATGGAAAGAATCGCGCTCGGACATCGACGATTGGCTGCAAGCCAAGGCCGATTTCCATGCCGCCCGCGGGAAGATGGAAGGCCTCGAGTTCACCTACGGCACGATCACCTGCATGGCCCTCACCAAGACCAGCGACCTGGCCGGCTGTACCTCCACCTCCGGCCTGTCGTACAAAATCCCCGGCCGCGTCGGCGATTCGCCCATTATCGGTGCCGGGCTCTACGTCGATAACGACATCGGCGCCTGCGGCTCAACCGGCCGTGGCGAGGCCAACCTCCAAAACTGCTCCTGCTTCATGATCGTCGAGTTCATGCGCGGCGGCATGACGCCCGAGCAGGCCTGCCTGGCATTGCTCAAGCGCGTCGCCGACAAGACCGAGCCGCGCCTGCGCGACGAAAACGGTAAGCCGAACTACGGGCTCATGTTCTACGCCGTCCGCAAAGACGGCCTCTTCGGCGGGGCGTCGATGTGGGGGCCTGGGAAGATGACGGTCCACGACGGTCAGACATGCCGCAAGATCGAGCTACCATCGCTGTGCGGAGTCCGACCGAAGGTAGTCGGGTAAGGTTCACTCTACACTGTAAACGGCCGATTTCTTCGCGGTTTGTCAAGATTTTCGTTACGTGGGTGGCCCGTCGCTTCAGCGGCGGGGGACACGAATGGACGGTCGACTCGTGTCCCCCACGGCTAAAGCCATGGGCCACCCGATCCCTCGATCTCTCGGACCCTCGGACCCTTGGTTCCTTGGTCCCTTTGGTTGCGGCCAAAGGCCGTGCTAAGAACCAGTGTTTATAAAGTATTGGGGCGTTACAAATCAGAGCCCTGAGCGCCTGCGAGGGGAACATGATCAGTGAAGAATTTGGCGGATCTTGTCAACACATCGGTACGGCTGCGCATTATGTTTATAAAGCGATAGTGACACGGCGAGTAACGTGAACGGGGTGCTGGTTGTGGGTGCACTTGAGCCGGCTGCGAATGAGAGTGCCGACAACTGCTTCACGGACGCGTTTCTCCGTACACACTCGCGCCTCGGGCGCGTAGCAGCGGGGATGGGTTTTGGTAAATCAGACGCCGATGACATCCTGCAAGATGTGTTCGTGGAAGCTTCGGAACGGCCGGGGCAGTATCACGGGGCGGCTGGGGCCGAGCGCTGGCTCATACGGGTCACGATTAATCGCTGCTTGCTCGAGTACCGTCGCCGTCAACGATTCAGCCGGGCAGCCGGTGAGATCCTCCGAAGGCGACAGGCGCGCGAGTCTGACCAGGATGCTGATGTCGCGGATTCGTTTCGTGCTGAGGAGATCGAGTTGGTTCGAAAGGCATTGCGGGAAATGGACGGTTCATCGGCAGCCGTGCTCGTATTGCGATATTTCTGCGAATACAACGCGACGCGGATCGGCGAGATTCTGGTGATGCCGCCCGCAACGGTGCGCAGCCGCCTGCGAACCGCGCGTCTGTTGCTGGCTGATCGGCTTATGAGGAAGGGCATTGCTCCATGACGACGTATCCATGTGATGAAGTTGCCGACAGGCTCATCGATTATGCCGACGGGGAGTTGCCGAATACGGAGTCGGCCGAGGTCGCCGCTCATCTCGGGCATTGTGAGCATTGCCGCCGACAACTCACGGCCTTGCAACGATCGCTGGAGCTCGCGCGCGTCATCTGGGACGACAACGAAGCCGAACTCACCGATAGTCACCTTCAATCCACGTTCAGGATCACTCGTCCACGCGCGGCTTGGCGTCCCAGGCGCCGGACTGCCGCAATTGCCGCCGCCGTGGCGTTGCTGGTGACAATCGGTTTGCACCATCGAACGGTACAGCAAGATGTTCCAGTAACCGTGCAACACTCGGAATCGCTCACGGTGCGCGAACTGGAGCTGCAAATCACCCGCGTCGGTGTCGCAATGCAGCTCCTGGTGGCAGCCGACATCCTGGCCGAACAACCCGGCGGCGAAGAATTCGCTTGCGAACGGTACCGCTACGTGGCCGCCGCCTACCCGGACACCGAGGCGGCACTGCAATCCAAGTCACGCCTGGCATCACTCTGCGAAGAAAGGAACGGATCATGAAACGCGCTCGAACGTTTGTCTGCCTGATTGGCTCCGCATTGCTGGTAGCCGCCACCTTGGCACAAGACGACCTGCCGGAGTGGCCGGAGCGTAAAATCGAATTCGACGTATTGGATGAGCCGTTCGTACTCGCGGACTTCGGCGCGCGCCCGGGACAAATTTGGCCGCATTTTGCAGTGAGTTATGCGGTAAATAGCGTAAGTCAGTTCTATGAGTCGAACAGACTATTCTCGAAGTTGAGAAGTCGGGAAATTCTCACAGAACGCCTGCTCAATACAAGCGCTGCAAAAGGCCTTTCCGATCGGCAGCGCGAGTTTGTGCAGTCCTCGATTTGGGTAGTCGCGCGCAGGAAATCCCAGGACAAACTCGAACGCTTTCCTAACGATACGCAACAGTGCACGGTCTACGCGGTCACCGAACAGGATGTCCGGCTGATGGCCGAAGCAACGCTGGAGATGCTCGATGCGGGAAGACGTGCGTCTTTCGAAGATACCAAAGCCAGCCTACTCAAGTATCGTACGAGGCTTCACGAAGCGGAGGAAGAGCTGACAAGAGCGGAGCAAAAGGCGCAAGAGGCTGGTGAAGCCTATGAAAGCGCCCGGAAGGCCGCCCCGCACAAGAACCGCGAGGCCGCTCAGGAGGACGCTGAACGTCTGGAAGTCTCCCTGTGGTCGATCGAAGTCAACGTCGCCGGCATCAACGCAAGGATTGCGACAATTCAGCGACTCAAGAGTGAGAAGGACGCAACCCGGGATGGTGATACTTTCCTAATGCTGGATCGACTTCTGATGGAGCAGGATATCGAGCTGGCCGGCCTCATGGCACAGAAAAACGTCGTCGAGAGTCGCCTCAAATTAGCGAAGGCCTACGTGACAACCGGCAGGAAGTACGATGAGGCAATGGGTCGTATCGAGAAGCTTAAAGATACGATAAAAAAACTCAAAAAAAGCGCTAAGCGTGCCGAGGATATCGTTCGCAACCCCGGTACTTCCCGGAAGCCGGTACGACTGTTCGGAAACGTCGTGATTCAGCCAATCCAGTATCCCGGAGAATGAGTCGACGCCCCTTCGTCGCTCTATCTGCGTTTGAACTGCCGTTCCAGATCGCGCAGCGTCAAATGTAACGTCGTCGGCCGTCCGTGCGGGCAGTGGCTGCTACGTTCGGCAATCTCGCGGCGGACCAGGAGGGCGGCGATTTCGTCGTTGGTCAGCGGGTCGCCGGCTTTTACAGCGGCTTTGCACGCCATCATGTCGAGTAGATCGTGCAGCAGCGTTTCGGGGCTCGGTCGGCTGCCTTTTTCGTTCAGCAGATCTTTTACGAAACGCTGCTGGTCAACCTTCTGCAACAACGTCGGAAACGCGTGCAGCGTCACGCTCTGCGGGGTCAATCCCTTCGACTACCTGACCGCGCTGCAGCGACACGCGGGAGAGCTATCTGCGACACCCCGGAACTGGGTGCCCTGGAACTACCGGGCGACGCTCGAGCCCGCCGACACGCCCCGAACCGTAGCCCGCTGAGCCGGAGCTAAGCAAGCCGGAGAAGTCCGCGCCCGATGGGGGTGGACGGAACGTACGGTCTGGACCGAGCATATGTTGACGGCCCTCGAACGAGGTGTCAAAGAATGGGAAAGGCCATGATGGGCAAGGCCGCCGATTCCGTTATGAACCCGGGTGTCACGGCCGTGTCGGCCGTGACAATACCGGCTTCCTACGGGGCGGGGCCAGGGGTAGGGCGGTAGGGCTCTCCGGACTCGTAGAGTGTCAGTCTGCGCTGTCGTTCGGCGAGATCGTGCCGTTTCTCTTGTGCGGTTTGTGCGATGGCTTTAAGGGCTGTTTTGACGGCGTTCGGGAATCGGCCGACTTCGGCGTAGGCGGCGGCCAGAACGTCGAGGAAACGTGGGTTTTCGCAGTTTCCCGCCGGGCAGGCCCGCTCGGCGAGCATGACGGCCTCGTTGCCGTTGCGGATGGTCGGGTCGCGGCACGTTGCCAGGATCCACGCCAGGTCGGTCAATGGCGCCGGGCGATCGGGTTTCAGTTTGACGGCGGTTCGCAGGTGCTCGAGGGCCGCCTTGATCCGGCCCGTTTCCGCCAGGGTTACGCCGAGCCGGTAGTGCGTTTTGGCCTTGTCGGGGCTGGTTGCCAGGGCCGCGCGAAAGTGCCGGATCGCATCGCGGAGCTTTCCCCGTGAACGCAGCGCGACAGCCAGGCTGTGATGGGTGGCGGCATCATCGGGATTGATTCGCAGAACCCGGCGAAGGTGCTCGATCGCCTCGTCTACGTTGCCCCGCGATAACAGGACGGCGGCGAGGTTGGTGAGGGCCGGGGTAAAATCGGGCTGGATTTCCAAGGCCCGGCGGTAGTTCCTGATCGCCTCGTCGGGCTTGCCGTGCAGACGGCAGACGGCGCCGAGATTGAGATACGTGGTTGGGTTTTCCGGGTCGAGTTTGATCGCGGTGTCGAATTCACGGAAGGCCTCATCGAGCCTGCCCGCGCGGGCGAGCGTCTCGGCGAGATTCGCGCGGATGCCGACATTCTCCGGCGAGAGTCGCAGGGCTTTGTCGAAGAAGCGTTTGGCCTGGTCGAACAGGCCGCGCTCGGCCAGGGCCAGGGCCAGCTTGTTAAAGAGGCCGGCGTCGTCGGGCAGGGATTCGAGACAGAAGCTCAGTTGCTGTTGGATGACGTCCAGGTTGTCCGACGCGGAGAGCAGGAAGACGGCGTAGTTGAAACGTAGCCAGATGTCCGACGGGTTGCGAGCGATCGCCTCGCGATATTGCGTATCGACCTGTCGCGGAGCTTCGGGGTTGTCCGTGATCCTGAGTTCGTCGAGTTTTTTTTCCAGCTTGTCGACGAGCCGGTCGTGGTAAAGCTGGTTGGTGAAGGGCGGCTCGTTGATGAAGGAGTTGAGCACCTTGTCGGTGATCTGGTGGCGGTCCCAGACGGTGTGGGCCAGACGCGCGGCACACTGCGTTTCGGTTAACGGAGGCTTGCTCGCCGGGGCTGTCTTTGTGATCCACTCCGGGAGGTTTTTCTCAATTTGCCGGAAGACGGCGGTGGCCAGCAGGTAATTGCCGCTGAAATTCATGTGTACATGTTCGTGGAAGAAATCCTCGCCGGGCGCGGTATGGGGGCTGTGTTCTTCGAAGGTTTTTTCGGCATCGACGAGCCGGATGCCGCGGGTGGAACGGCTGCTTGCCACGGTGCGGATGATGTCGTTGATGCGTGTGTCGGCGCGAAAGCGGAGCGTGTCGAGTCGGCGGGCGTCGAGGAAGTGTCGGCGGGCGCTCTGGTAATCTTCGAGTGCCCAATAGCAGCGACCGAGGCGATAGTGCAGGTCGGCGTAGCGGTCGTCAATCTCGGCGGCGGCGAAGTACTGCTCGACGGCCTGGGCATGGTTGCCCGACGTTTCAAACGCGACGCCCTGTTCGTAGACGACGTTCCATGCGGTCTTTTGCTCCTCGGTGATGTTCGGGCGATGTTGCGAGGCGAAAGGTGGGCAATCCTTCAGGTTCGTGGCCACGGTGCAGAGCATGACGGGAACATTGCTCTTCTCGGCGACGCGGCAGAGGTCGGATAGGTTTTGCTTGAAATGCTCGTAAACGACCTCCAGGGCGGGGTCATCGACAGGAACCTGATTGTCCAGGAACATGCGCATGCCCTGCCAGCGGCGTGGGGCAGAGGCGTTTGACGCCGAGGTCAGCAGCGTATCGATCAGTTGTCCGATGCGGGTCGAGCGGAGCTTGAGTCCGGCCCGGATGGCGGGGAGGCTTGGCGAGAAGGGGGTCAGGACGGTACCGGCGCCGAACGGGCCGACGACCTCGTTGTTGCCGAGATAGACGATGAAGAGGTCGGGTTCGAGCTTGGCGCAATCCCGGGCGATTTCCAACACGACGTGTGAATTGATCGCGGTCGCGGCGCAGTTGACCAACTCGAAGTTGACCTCCGGGAACCGCTCGCGGAGCTGGACTTCGAGGATCCGCCCGAACCCGAAGCTCGGCTCGGGCGTGCCCTTGGCGGCTGAGGCGCCGAGGATGAAGACGCGGTACGTGCCGGGTGGCTTGTCGGCTGGGATCTCGAAGGGAGTCGATGAGCGGCCGAGCCCCTGGGGGAAGAAACGCCTTTGGAAGTCCGTGTTGCGGACGTAGACGGACCGGTCGTTGACCTGGGTTTTGCGGGCGAATCCGGTGGGGTAGCCGAAGCCGACGATTCGCAGGGTCAACTCGAAGAGCAGCAGGAGCACTGCCGGAATAACGACGAGAGCGATGAGGCGAAACAGCCAAACTCGCCCGGCGTTTTGCCGTGGGGTTTTGCCGGCCGCGGGTTCCCACGGCGCGTTGGCGGCAGAAGCCTGGGTGTCGTCTTGTTCAGCAGTTGTATGATGAGCGGTTTCTTCGCTTTTGGCGCTCATCTTCTGCTCCAATATGCAATGGCGTAATATCGCGTGGGTCGGGCGGAATTCAGCCGCCTATCCACCGGAGAACATACCAGAATCCACTAGTGCTCCGCCACACCTCAATTGATGGGTGGGTGGCCCATGGCTTTAGCCGTGGGGGACACGAATCGAAGCCCTATTCGTGTCCCCCACCTCTAAAGAGGTGGGCCACCCAATCAACGATGATCCATCGGATCAACGTTGGCGGAGCACTAGTGTATGGGACCCGTGCCAAGGAGGAGAGGTGTTGAGTGAAACGACGACGCGTACTTAGCGATCGACGTTGATTGCCAGGACGGTTAGGTCGTCGAGGGGACGGCCGAGTCGCCGGAGCGTGTCGTGCCGAGCGCCGAGGTGTTCCAGTGCGGCGTTCACGCCTTCGTTACTTAGCTGCGTGTACCAGTCCGTGGTTGTGATATGCTTATCGGACGGGACGGTATTCTTCGTCGCGGTCGGCGTGTGTGCATCTCCGCGGTTGGCGGAGTGGAAAACCTGTTCGAGGCCGTCACTGTACAGTAGCAACGACTCGCCCGGAGCTAATTCGAACGATGCGAGCGTGAACGTGGGGTCCGGCACGACGCCGACCAGGATGCCGGCGGGATCGAGCAGTTCGTTGCGACCGTCGGCGTGGCGCAGGATCGGGTAGGGCGCGCCGCCGCGCGCCAGCTCGACGCGCCTGGATCGCAAGTTCACGAGTGCGTATAGAGCGGCGGCGAACTGGGCTTCGCTGAGGTCGGCTTCCAGCAATTCGTCGTTCAGGCGGGTGAGCACTTCGTCGGGTCGGGCGGGTCGAAAGAGCTTGCCGTGCGTTCCCTCGCCGCGGAGAGCCCGCTTGATGAAGACCGTCAGCAAGGCCGCGCAGATGCCGTGTCCCTGGGCATCGACCAACGCGACGGCCACATGCTCGTCGTCGAGTCGGCGGATGTCGTAGATGTCGCCTGAAAGGTAGTCCGTCGGCCGATAGAGCGCCGAGAAGGAGATGTCGCCATAGCGGGGTAACGCGCGCGGCAACAGTTCACGTTGTACCTGGCCGGCCAGGCGCAGTTGCTGTTGGTAATGGTCGGCGAGCAGCTCGTCGGCGCGCCGGGCGGCCAGCTTGCTTCGATGGAGCGATTCGAGCGAGGGACGCATCTCGATCATGGTCAAGATGCGCGCCGCGAGTTCCTCTTCGCCGGTCCGGTTGCTGAACGAGACCGGGAGGGCGGAAGGGGACGGCGGCGGGGGCGTATCGCTGTCCTCCGGCTGGAGTACGAGCGTCGCCCGCGGGCGGCTGGCTATGTGATTGAAAATCGTTTGTAAGCCTTCATAACTGGCCCGGGCATCATCCGGGGGGATTACGACCACTGCGTCCGCCGTCGGTTTGAGACCGCAGCGCAGCACTTCTGAGATTGGCTCGAAACTGGCGGTCGCGCCGACCCGCTTGAGCGCGGCCTCGAGACCTTTCGGCATCGTTTCACTACCGAGAACGACTTGAACATGAGCCCGTGGCATCGCTCGAATCCCCAATGCTGGGTATCAACTCATACGCGAGAAAACGTTTGTCCATTGGAAGCATCGGCTATCCGGGCGCACGACTTGCCGAGGATGGGTAGAGATTTCCGCCAGCACACAAACATCCGCGAATCCGCGCAAGAAGAGCCGCAAGCTTAAAGTCCGCGTGGATATGCGACTGGGGAAATCGCGGTCGGGATTATTCGCTGTTGTGGGTTTCGTATGTTGAGATGGCGTCGTGGAGCTGCTCGGCGTTGGCGGCTTTGTCGACGGCGTCGCGGAATTCCTCGATGTTCATCAGCCGGGAGATCTTGGCCAGGGCCTGGATGTGTGGGCCGGTCTGGTCGGGCGGGCTGATGAGCAGGACGACGAAGGTTACCGGACGGTTGTCAAGGCTCTGGAAATCGACGGGCCGGGCGGGTTTGCCGGCGGCCATGACCAGTTTTTTGCAGCCATCGCTTTTCCCGTGGGGGATCGCCAGACCGTAACCGATACCGGTGGTTCGCTCGCTCTCGCGTTTGAGCACGGCATCGAGGGCGGCGTCACGATTTACCAAGCCGCCGGTCTCGGCCAGGACATCGATGAGTTCGGTGATGACGTCCTGCTTTTCGGTCGCCTTGATCGGCACGCGAACGCGATCGAGTGTAATGAGTTCCGAGAGTTCCATACTCGTGCCTCTGCCGGATTCCATTGAATCCCATTTTATACCGCGAACGGGCTGCGTAGTCAAAAGCGCTAACCGCCGAGGCGCCGAGGGGAGCGTCAAAAAGGCAGGAGAGAGTCGGCGAAGGAGACAAGGGGATAAGTTCACTATTGACGCCGGGAAGGCCGGCGGGGAACTTGGCAATATGCCTTGGACCGCATAATTGGACTTATCCCCTTTATCCGCCCGAGGACTCTCCGCAAGGTTCTCGCCGGTTATTCGGTATTTGTTTCGGGCTCGTTGGCGCGTAACGTTCCAGAAATCGCCCGAGCCATGTGGAGGCCGACCTCGTCTTCCTCATCAATGACCACCTCTGCTCCGGCGACGATCAGCTCCCAGCGATAGACGTGATACCGCGCCCGGGCGATGACCGGTATCTCGGGCGAGAGCGAGCGGACGCCCTCGATCACGTGACGCGCGGCGGCTGGATCGGGCACCGTCACCGCAACGGTCCTGGCCCTTTCGACGTGCAAGTGCTCGAGCACTTCCGTCCGGGTGGCGTCGCCGATGTATGTGCGAAGACCGTAGGTTCGCGCGACATCCGCGGACTTGGTATTCAACTCGACGACTACCAGGAGCGACCTGTACCGCTGCATCAGCGTCTCGGCGATGCGCTGGCCTGCCGGGCCGAAGCCCACGATCACGATATGGCCACTCAATTCCTCGTCGGGCTGGGGTGACGTTTCGTCCAATGGATGCAGCATTTGGGGACCACGCGCCGAGAGCCTGCCCACGATCGTTGCGAGATGCGGCGCGAGAGCCACCAGGTATGGCGTGAGGAACAGGGTTCCGACCGTGGCCGCGACGATCAGCTCGAACAGGTCGCCGTCGATCAACTGCCCGTGCCGGGCCACCTCGGCGAGCACGAATGAGAACTCGCCCACCTGGGCCAGGCAGATGCCAGTCGCCAACGCATGGCCCGGCGAGGAGCGTAACAGGCGCGCCACGCCGGAGATCACAACCGTCTTGCCGAACACGATGGCCGCCACCACGGCCACGACCAGCGCCCAGTGCTCCAACACCCACGCCGGATTGCTCAGCATACCGATCGAGCTGAAGAACAGCGTCACGAACAACGTTCGCAAGGGAGCGATGTCGGCGCGGATTTGCGTGGCGAAGGGGGACTCGGCCAGCAACAAGCCCGCGATGAACGCCCCCAGCGCCGGCGACAGACCCAGCTTGTCCGATGCCCACGCCGCCCCCACGACCGTCACGATCGCGAGCAGGATCGGCAAATCCCGGTTGAGCGCCGCTTCCTTGGCGCGCAGCAGCAGCGGCACGACGTAGTTGAGCAGTAGGAAAAGCACTGCGACCAGCAGCGCCGCGACGCCGATCGCCCGGCCCATCTCCCAGCCGATCTGGGCAACCGAACTCGAGCTGTCGCCGCCCAAGGCCGTCACGACGAGCACGAGCGGCACCACCGCGATGTCCTGGAGCAGCAGGATGCCCAAGGCGTTGCGGCCGTAGACGCCGTCGATTTCCGCGCGTCTCACGAGCAGGCGCAGCACGCACGCGGTGCTGCTCAATGCGATCATGGCGCCGACTGCCAATGCCGGGCGCCCGCCGAGCCCCAGCGTCAAGCAGACCCCCGCCGCCAGGGTGCCGGTGACCAGCACCTGCACGGTTCCCCCGCCGAGGGCGATCGAGCCGATGGTGCGCAGCCGGCGCCAGGAGAATTCCAGCCCGATCGTGAACAGCAGCAGCGCCACGCCCAGTTCCGCGATCGTGGCCACCGCCCTGTGATTGGGCATCAAGTCGAGCGCATTGGGACCGAGCAACGTGCCGGCGAGCAGGTAGCCGAGTATCGCACTCTGCTTCAACCGCTCGAACAGCGCGCCCAGCAGCATTGCCGCCAGCAGCAGGATTAACACATCCAGAAGTGCCGTCCACAGATTCACGGACATCTCCGCCCATGTGTGCGTCCCGCTGGAAATTCATGTCGGACCGCACAAAGTGCTACCATCTAACGCGGCGGATCACATTTCGCCAAGAAACTCAAAACGTCATCAACCACGGCGTACATCCGCCGCAGGCCGCCGTGCGTACGTGCCGCCACATGCGGCGTCAGAATGCAGTTTTTCCGCGAAAAGAGCGGGTGATTCGGCGGCAAGGGCTCCGGTTCGACGACGTCCAACGCCGCCCCGGCAATCTCGCCCTTCTGAAGTGCAACTGTCAGCGCCTCGGTGTCCACCACTACGCCGCGGGCCGTGTTGATCAGGTGCGCGGAGGGGCGCATCCTCGCCAGGACGTCCGCGTCGACCAGGCCGCGGGTCAGGTCCGTCGCCGGCACGTGCAGTGTGACAATATCGCTCTGTTCCCAGAGCGTTGGCTTGTCCACCGCCGCCGCGTCGAAGGGCAGCGGGCCGATTTCCACGATGTCGTTGTAGAGCACTTTCGCCCCGAGGCCGGCGCTACAAATCCGTCCCACGCGCGAGCCGATCCGCCCCATGCCCACGATGCCGATCGTCAGCTCACGCAGTTCACTGCCGTGCGTTTTGTCGCGCGCTTCCCGAAACCGTCCCCGCCCGTAGGCGTCCGCCAAACGCGGCACCGGCCGCTGCAATTGCAGCATCAGACCGACAGCGAACTCCGCGACAGCGTCCGAAGCCGCCGCCGGCGTGTGCAGCACGGCGATGCCCAACTCCTCGGCCGCCGCCATATCCACGCGTTCAAGCCCCACGCCGGCTATGCCGATGACCCGCAGGCGCTTGCCCGCGGCGAGCAACCCGCGCGTGATCGCCGTATGCGTACGCGCGACCAGCGCGTCGCAATCCACAATCGCCTTGCACAACGTTTCTTCATCAGACGCCGACGGGCGAACGACTGCCGCGCCCGCTTCGAGCCGGCGCTCGGCGTCGTTGTCCAGCCCTTCGGCCAGCAATATCTTGAACTCGGTCGCCATCACGTTTCTCTCGCCGACCATCGTGGTTGCCCGCGGGCGGCGTCGACGTCCTTGCCGCGCGACGTACGAATATGCGCGTTAAAGCCACGCTCCCGCGGCCGTCGCTGAAACCAGCACGTCGCTTTAGACGCGGGGCGTCGATACGGCAATCCCGCTACCGGGTTGTAACGCGGCAGACTCACGTTTGCACGCGGCCGCTTCGCAATCTTCTAGGCTAAGGAGCCGCGGGCTTTAGCCCGCGCGGCGCCTTAGTCGAGAAACTTGTGAAACGTGGTACTAGTCCCCGGCTTCGAATAGCCTCGCCGATTCCGTAATACACCCGATATCTCCAGGTTCATTGAATTCTGTTTGGTCTGAAGTCGTGTCAATGTTAGAGTACAGTTAGCAACATTATCCAGGCTGGGCAACAACACTACGGAACCATATGTCGGGCGAGAAAGAAGCAACCGGGGAAGATCGGGCAGTCCGCATCGGTCGGGTTCTCGACTCATTTCTGAGTCGGCGCGAGGCCGGCGAGTTGGTCTCGGAGGCCGAGTTATGCACGCGGCACCCGGATATCGCCCTGGAATTGCGGATGCACCTCGACCTGCTCGGCGATCTGCCGCCCGCGGTCGACAAGATCAACACTCTCATCGCTAAGGGATTGCTGGCGCGTAGTGAAGATCCAAAGTATCAGGCGCAGCTCGGCGCATACAAGATCCACGACTACATCGGCCGCGGCGGGATGGGGATCGTGCTGAAGGCTTATGAGGAAAGCCTCAATCGTACGGTGGCGCTCAAAATCCTGAGACCCGAATTGGCCGACGACCACGTCGCGCTCGAACGCTTCACCCGCGAAGCCAAGGCGGCGGGTGCTTTGCGGCACCCAAACATCGTCACGGTCCACGCGATCAGCCACGAGCGCGGCGTACCGTTCATCGCGATGGAGTACGTCGAGGGTCCGTCGTTGGCGGAAGTGATACGTAGTGTCGGGTCTCCGTGCCCGACGAATGCAGCCAGTAGCGTCGGGTCTCCGTGCCCGACGGATTTAGAGGACGAACTGGATGCCGGACGAGCCGCGGACTTCAGTCCGCGCGGGGCCGACCTTCCGGAGACGAATGATACCGCGCGGGCTGAAGCCCGCGGCTCTTCCTTGCTATTGTCCAGTTCCCATTCTTCGTCTGGTTCCCGTTTCCCGTTCACCACCGACACGATTCGCCACATTTTCGGACAACTTCTCGAAGCCCTCGCCGCCGCCCACGACGCGGGCTTGATCCACCGCGACGTCAAGAGTTCGAATATTTTGCTGACGTCGAGTTCGAGTGTACCGCAACAGCCGGGGGCGGCTGTTCCACACGATCCTAAACCCCGAACCCTGAACCCTGAACCCTCAAACCGAACCCTGAACCCTGAACCCTTTATCAAGCTCGCCGACTTCGGTCTGGCCCGCATGCTCAACTCTCAAACCCGCATGACCGCCGCCGACTCAATCCTCGGCACGCCGGAATACATGTCCCCCGAACAAGCCCGCGGCGACTCTGAGATCGACCACCGCACCGCCCTCTACTCCGCCGGCGTCGTCCTCTACGAAATGCTCACCGGCCGCGTCCCCTTCAAAGCCGACACCCCCAGCGCCATAATCCACCAGATTCTGAACACCGACCCGCCCGAACCGCGGACGTTCAACCAGGACGTCGATCCGGTCCTGGCAAGTCTGGCGATTCGGATGATGGCGAAGAGGCCGAGGGATCGCTTTGCGTCTGCAAAAGGACCCATCGCAGCTCTTCTCGCGGGCGATCGTGTGGCACCACCACGAGGTGACTGGTGGCGCAAGCTGCTGAAACGAGCCACGGCGGTCGCCGCCCCTGTCGCGATTCTTGCGGCGATGTGGCTGTGGCAAAGAGCGTCTGAGCAGCCCAAGCCAGACCTCAACGGGCACACGCCGGCACCGCGCATTGTCAATGTGTGGGTGAAACACCCCGACCTTTCGAACATCTGGGCAGAGTATGCAGATGCAACAAAGAAGGTGTTCTATGAGTTTCCAGAGGAAGTGAGGCGTGTCTCGGATGTCGCCATTGCTGACTTCTACGGCGATGGTCGTCAGTTCATCGTCGCAGGCCTGAGCACGCCGTTGGACGGGAACAACATATTCGTTATTGACGCGCGAGGCGAACGGCTGTGGGGACTTGATATCTCGGATTACTCGTCGGTTGAATGGCCTGACGAAATCCCGCGCGCGCAGTGGACGTGCCGCTTTGTACGTGCTGCACCGATGGATGAAGAGCCAGGCGACGAAATCGTCATTGCCGCGAATCACGACAACTACTCGCCAGCGAGGCTCGCGATCATCAACCCGCGCGACAGGCGTATCCAGTCCACGATGTGGCACTTCGGTCATTTTGCAGACGTTAAGGTGGTACAAGGGTTCTTTGGCGCTAAGCTGCCGGCCATTGTGGCATGGACCTACAGCCACGTGCCAGGGAAGCACTTCACGGTCATGATCGTTGATCCCATGAAGATGTCAAAAGAGCCGGATGACAGCGTCTTGCGGACAGGTGTACGTGTTGGCGCAGTACCCGATAGCGCACACGCGTATGCCTATCTTGAGTCCCCTCCTGCTCGCGACATCAGAACTGTGGATCATCCAGCGTCGAACGAAGTAATCTCAAGACCCGCAGGAACACCGAGAATCTTGAAAGTCGAACTGTCCCTGCTTGACTCGGATCCTTCAACCGCGCCTTGGTTCAACGTGTACGTCGAGTATCTGAGCGAACGAGGTGCGGTCTTGGTGATTGACCGCAACCTGACCGTGCAGCATGTTATTCTCGCCGACACGGAGCGTCCCCTCACAGACGAGAGCTTCTGGAAGGCGCACTGGAACGTTGTAACGTCCCAATAGTAAGCATCTGTAACGACCCGGCTTGATGGCCGGGCTTGCCGACGCCACACACAACTGGATGCTTACACGATACGGTCACCGGGCCAAGAACCGGATATCAGCTCTTGGCCCGGCGTAGGCCGTGTCTGATGTTGGCTTGACGTAAACCACTCGCTATATAAGCCGCTGCACTAGTTAGGCTGCAGTGCCAGGCTGAAGTAGGCGCCGCCGCCGACGGCGACGTAGTCATCACCGGCAAGTGGATCACATTGACCATGTTCGTTGTTGCCCCAGGCGGCGATCGACCCATCAGCTCTCAGCGCCAGATTGTGGTACCCGCCCGCGTCGATGGCCACGAAGTCGTTGCCGTCTGGCGTGTCGGTGACCTGTCCGTAATCGTCTGCGCTGCCGTCGCAGATGCCCCACGCGACCAGCGAACCATCGGCCCGGAGCGCCAGACAGTGCCAGACGCCGCAGCTAATGGCAACGAAGTCATTGCCCGAGGGGACCGTGGCTTGTCCGTAGTCATCCCTGCCCCAACCGACAAGCGAGCGGTCGGCCCGAATGGCCACGCCGTGGTAGCAGCCTGCGGCGATGGCCGTGAAGTCGTTGCCCGTGGGAACCAAGTGCTGGCCGTGGTGAGGGTGGCCACTTCCGTCTCCCGCTCCCCACGCGACAATCGATCCGTCGGACTTGAGCGCCATGCTCCAGTAATCACCGGCGGCTACGGCTGCATAGTCGTTTCCGGAAGGAAAATCGCATGCACCATATATGTTCCTACCCCACGCGTCGAGTGAGCCGTCGGCCTTCAGGACCACATTATGCTCCCCGAAGGTAGCTATGGAGACATAGTTGTTCCCCAGAGGCACATCGATTTGCCCATTGCTGTTGCAGCCCCAGGCTTCGAGCGATCCGTCGGACTTGAGGGCGAGCCCGTGACAGTTAGCTCCGTCAACGGCAATGAAGTCCGTGTTTGGCTCGGGTACGTCGCATTGGCCATACTCGTTCAAGCCCCATGCCGCGATCCGCCAGGGATAGCGCGCAACGTTTGAGATCCTGACCTCATCAATCTTAAGTCCGATGTTCGTTCCGCAATAATTACCACCGAGATACACGTCATAGTCCGGAAGGTACTCCGGCACGAGACTGGTCGACTGCCGGGCAACCTCGCTATCGTTCACATAAAGCGCGACATCTTCCTCGTAGCGATACACGGCGGCCAAATGGAACCACTGCTTCACGTACGCGGACACGTCGGCGGATGCAACCGTGACGTTGTTAATCTGAAACTCGGCTATGCCGTTCACGATGCTCAGGTAGTATGGTTCATGTCCCGACACGTGTTCGCTGTAGTGGTAAACGATTCCGTGAGACTCAGTGTTGGTGGGGAAATACACCCACGCCTCGACCGTCCAGTCACCGCTGCCGGGGTATGTGCAGCCCTCGCCGGGCGCCGTGAGCGCCCCACCGTCGGACTCGAAGCAGTCACCAGGATAGCCGTCTTCGCCCATCATCACGCCGCGGCAGTGCGGGGCGTCATCGACCCAACCGACTTGGTCGGTCTTGACGGTGAGGTGGTTTCCGTTACCGCTGAAGTCGTCGCCGTTGCCGTTTAGGTACCAGAGCGCAACGGTGTGCTCGTCGGGTTGCCACGCTTGATCGCAGCATACACCGTAGCGTGCGAGCAGAGCCGCCAAGTCGGAAAGATCCACGCAGCCGTCGCCGTTTAGATCGCCTTCGCATGGTCCCGGGCACTGGGCCAGCGCCGTGGGTGTAATCACCAACATAATGGTGCCAAGCAATCCAAGCCATAATCGAGTCTTTCGCATGATACTGTCCTCCGATAGAAATGTACCCAGGCCGTTGAGATGCTCTAGGGCCGTACCGTGAGGCGATCCACTATCACCTCGTCGCTAAGTTCTTGAATGCCGTCCCGATCGGCTTTTCGCGCGAAAATCAAAAGAAATGAGAAAAAGACTGTTCACTTCCGAGAAAGGTGACCGGCTTATGGCAATCCAACCGCGCGCCACGTGCACGATAGCCGCGCGGCAATAAACACTTGGCCCCTTAGCCCCTCGGCCCCTCGGCCCCTTGGCCCCTCTCCCCACTCCTCTATATCCCCGACAAAAACCGCGAGATCGACACCATCTGCTCGCGCAAGGCCGTCAAACCCTCGTGACAAAGCTGGTAAATCCGAGCCTCTTTCTTATCCAGCTCCGCCGCGATCTGCTTCACCGGCCGGCCCAGCAGGAATCGCCGGCGGATCACCTCCCGCTGATCCGGCTTCAAACGTGCCAGCGACGTCATCACCGCCGCGACGGCCTCCTCCTGCCGCATTTGCCGGCTCGGCGTCGGATCGCCTGCGGATATGTCGGCGAGCAGGCCCCGGTACGAGGTGTCGGCCACGCCGGCGGGTTGGCCTAGCTCGCGGTTGATGTCGCGTTTCCGGCGGTGCAGGGCGCGAAGCCGCCCCGTCAGCTCGTTCAATGCGATCGCCTCCAGCCACTTATAAAAGCCGCCGGGGGTGTCGAAATCGCACTCGCCGACATGCTCGAACGCCGCGATGTACGCCTCCTGCAGCACGTCGTCCGGATCGATTTTCGATTGTAATTGAGCCCCGATTCGCCGCGCGACCACCGCCCGCAACGCCGCGTGATAATGCACGACCAGTTGTTGAAACGCGTCGGCATCACCCCGGCCGGCGGCATCGAGCAGGTTTGCCAGTTGAGCGTCATTCATCAAAACTCGCGTCACCCCACGAATCACGACCATGGAATATGCAACGGCGATGGGAAAATTGGGCGGTACCGGACTCGAACCAGTGACTTCTTCCTTGTAAGGGAAGCGCTCTAGCCAACTGAGCTAACCGCCCGTGTCCGATACTTTATCGCATCGCGGGGTGAGAGGGAGTGGCGGTGGGGCGATTTTTCAAAAAACGCGATGTTCATCGGCTTTTTTCAAACCCGATTTGAAAATGAGCATGTTGGGTGCCTAGGATCAGGTGGTCAGGCCCCATTTCCCTGGCCGGAGCACCGTCTTGACCTCGGGATTGTTGAGGCGCCGGTGTGATTGAAGCACATGTACGTACCGTGTGATCCGCGCGGTGGGTGTATTTGCGCTCATGGCATAGGGAGTGTGGGGCGTGTGTCGAGGAGTAGTTGCGCGGAATGTCCGCGCATCCAAAGGTTGGTCGGGAGACCCTCTAGGAGGGAAGGAATGAGAAGCAAGGCCATATGGGCGACGGCAGGTCTTCTGTTTGTCGCCGCCGCGACGGTAAACGCCGACGAGCTCTTGTGGGACAACTATCCCGGCGGGCTTGGTGGGCTACAGGACGTCACGTTCAACATGAGTTCGGAGCGTAATACGGCGGTTTGGGAGTCGACGTGGATTGTTGATGATGTGGATTTCGCGGAGACCAATATCGATCCGGGCGACGCGACGCTGACGCGGCTTGAATGGGTGGGGGCCCGACAGCCGGGTTACTCTTATTCGACGGTGGACGTGATCGTGCTCGACGGTAATTTCAGCACGCTGTTCGAGCTGTCGGATTTGGAATACAGCTTGACGGATTACGATTCCGAACTCGGTCCCGGGATGCAGTTGTACGAAGGAGAGGTCGAACTGGATGTGTCGGAGGCGATTCCGTGGCAGGAATTGACCGAGCACTTTTACATCGGCGTGCGTTTGGTGGGTGACGGTTACTACCAGGGTCGCAACCGGAATGTGACGAGCTCGATCGATACGACCTTGCGGGGTCGGACGGAAGGATACATGAAAGCAGCGATCTTCGGCGCCCCGGACTGGACGCCGGCGAGTGATGTGTGGTACGCACCGCCGTCTGACGAGAACAATTTTGAATTCGCATTTCGCGTTTACGCGGACGTGGTTCCCGAGCCGGCCGGCGTGGTGCTGTTGCTGGCTGGGAGCGTGTTGATGCTACGGAGGCGTTAGTCTGACGTAAACACGGCTGGGTTTAAGAAGCGATCGGTTTCCCTCGCGCCTGCGAAAGAATGCCGGGCTCCCCCATCCGACTGGGCATAGGTTCAGTTGGGCGGCTAGTCAGGACGAGGCTCAAACCGATCGTCTTCTATATAGGGTGGGCGCGGGCTAATGGGCGGCCCGCGTTTTCTTTGCGCCTCTAGTGCTCTGTCTGCCATCGATTAATGGGCTGATGTGCCATTGCTCTTGAGCAGTGCTAAGCGTCGCTGGAAGCACGGACAAGCAAACTGCCGCTTGTCCGTGGCACCCGGCGCGATGGCCCGCACAGCGGAGCCGGCGTGTCCCCACGCCGGTTTCCGGGCTGGGGACGGCCCGGCTCTGTTGCATGATCGCACACGGTCATATAGATGCGGAACCAGCATGGCCGCGCTTCGCTTGGCCATGGCACCCAACCCGCGGCGTTTCGCGGCCGCCACGGTGGGCGGCCGCCACGTCGGCAGTTGTTATCGGTTACGACTCGACGGGGGTTTCTTTTTTGATGGGTTCGCCGGGCATGGCGGCGGCGATGGCGCTGATGGTTTCGGCGTCGGCGTCGGTGACGCTCGGCTCGATGACGCCCCGCAGGGTACTGCACGTGCGCGGCCAGGTTTCGATGGCGCGTCGGCGGGCGCGGGTCTTGGTTTCGGCCAGGGCGACGCGGACCTCGGAGAAAGCCTTCTTGACGTTGGTCAGCGCGGATTCGGCGTTGCGGTTCATGCTGCGGAGCGAGGTGAGCTCGCACTCGTAGAACTGGTGCTGTTCGATCAGCCGAGTGTTCTCGCGCTCGACGTGCATGAGCAGGGCTTGGATGTTTTTCTTTTCAGCGCGGACGGCGTCGAGCTTCTGTTGGATGTCCTCGTGGGCGCCGCGAATGTCCTCGTTGCGGTCTTCGGCGGCGCGGAGGTCCATTTCGATCTGGTGCTTGGCGGCGCGGGCCTCGTCGAGGGCCATCTGGGTTTCCTGCTGCTTGAGCTGGAGGTTGCCGCGCTCTTCCTGGAGATCCTTGTGGGTGCGGTCGAGCTGGTCGAGCTTGGCGTTGGTGTTCTTGATGTCGACGCGCAGGCCGTCGCGCTCCTTGCGAACGGCCCAGAGCTCTTCGAGCTGTTTGTTGGCCGCTTTGAGCTCGCTGTTGATCCGGGTGTTTTCCTTGTCCGCCCGTGAGAGCTGTTCATTCAGGCGTTGGGCGCGGGCATTGGAGTCGGTGATTTCCTCTTCGAGGAGGTTGACCTCCTGGCGGACCTGTTCGAGGGCCTCGACGCGGGTTTGCAGCGTGACGGTTTGCCACTCGAGTTCCTGGATACGCTGCTTCGCGTTCTGGTTTTGCTCGTGGGTGTCGGTGAGCTCGCGTTCGAGGGTTTCGCGGATTTCCTCGTAGCGGTCGAGCTGATCCTCGAGCTCGTTGATCACCGTGAGCACGTCGTCGCGTTCGTCGACGAATGTGTCGGGCAAGGAGCGTTTCACCTCCTGATCCTGTTCCGGGCCGCCGTGGGGCTTTTTGTCGGCCTTACCAGGGTGTTTGGTGCCTTTCCGGGTGACGGTCGACGTGTTCGGTGTCGTTTTGTCGTTGCTTTCACGCGCGTTCGAGTCTGTGGTTTGCATAGTTTCCATATCCTAGTGCAGTTCCTTGTGACTATGCCTGAAACACGGCGTTCGACCGAAGCCCGGAGATTCGTGTTGCGGGGCCTCGGTGAGAATCGTTATCGGGTTTTTTTGCGCGGGGGCTTGACCAGGAGGTTGGTGACGTGGGGTAAGGGTGCAGTTTTTGCGTGTGGGTGTGTGTAAGATCGGTGCGGCAGCATTTTCGGGAGGGGTTTCGAGTTCGTGGTCTGATGGTGGGGGGGTAGCACAATCAAATGCACACCTACAATGTAAACGGCCGATTTCTTCGCGGTTCGCGAAGATTTTCGTTGCGTGGGTGGCCCGTAGCTTCAGCGGTGGGGGACACGAATGGACGGTCGATTCGTGTTCCCCACGGCTAAAGCCATGGGCCACCCGACCGAGAACACGGGGAAAACGCTATTTTCGACGACGTTCGGTAAGGGGCCCGGACGCTACATGACTTTTTACGGCGGACTGCTATGCGGCTTTCACGGGAGACTGCTGGCCGGTTTGCTGATTTCGCAATAGCTCTGGGTCAGGTCGTCGTTCGGCAGGGCCTTTTTGACGCGTTGAAATGCGGTGTGAGCCGCCTCGAAGTTGCCGCGCTGGAATTCCAGGAAGCCGAGAAGGAAATGCACCTCGGGATGGGCGGCGTTCTTCCGTACCCATTCGTCCAACGTATCGGTGTAGCGGCTGAGCTCGCCGGCGTCCTGGTAATACTTATCCAAGTGCAAATCGGCGTAGACCAGCTTGGGTTGTAGCTGCAACGCCCGCCGCAGGGCCAGCCCGGCCTCGCGATAATGTCCCCGAGCCAGTCGGGCCTGGGCCAGATGGATTCGGCACGCCGGATCGGCCTGGTTCAGCTTGGCGGCCAACGTCAACGCCACGACGGCCCGCGCGTATTGCCCCTCCTTCATTAATTGCAACCCGGACACGAGCGTCTGCTCGTGCTGACTGAGCAAACGCTCCTTACGCTGGGCCATGTCCTTTTCGTTGAAACGACGTCGGCGATCGTATTGTTCGTCGTACCGGCCGGCGTGATACGCATCGGACAACGACCGCTCCAAGCCGAAGGGTATGTTTCCATAAGAGCCGCCGTAGCGAGAATAGAGCGGGATTCCCAGCAGGCGATCGCGGCGGTGACGGGGCACATGATGGTAGTAATAAGGTTGATCGCAACCGGCCCGCAGGTCGCGTACCAACACCCGTGGTTCGCGGGCGGTGACGGCCAGCGCGGGTTTGGGCGTCTCGACGCGCGTGGGCACGCGTTTGCCGTCGTCGATCACGCCTGCCGGCTTCTCGTCGTCCGCCTGTACCGCTACAGCCAAAAGGATTGCAACCCCCAGGATAGTGCTCAAACGGAAGCCGTGTGTGTGCAGGAACATGGCGACACTCCTTCGTTTGATGTGTCCTATATGGTAATGATACGCGCTCGGCTCGGAAATGCAGCAGCAAAAATCGTCGTCAGGTACCTGCACGCGAATATTGAAAGATATTTAATTGCGATTTTCCCGCAGCCGAGTTACTTTCGCTCGGTTAGGTCGGATGTTACAAATATTGGCGGTTTTGAGCACAAATCGGCGCGGAAGTGTGCTATACGGTCGTTTCGTCCGGGTTGCTCGCGGTTGGAAATCAATGGTGCCGAAGTGGGGGCGGCTTGTCGGAGTAAATGATCGATGAGCATTCGCCTCGGAATTGACGTGGGAGCCGTCGGCGTCAAGGCGGCACTCGTGCTTCCGAAAGAACTGGTCGGGCCGATCCTTGATCGGAAAGGCGCGAGCGATGTATTGCGCTTGCTGAACACGCCGACGGTGTACGGTCAAGCGGTACTGCTCGCCAAACCCCGTCGGACACACGGCCGTCCGCTCGACGTTACCAGTGATTTGTTGACGGCAATAACGGATTACGTTTCGGCCGAGGATATTTCCCATCTGGCCCTGACTGGCTCGGGCGGCAAGATGGCGGCCGAGGTGCTCGGCGCGCCGACCTGCAACGAATTCCAAGCCTGCACCCGCGCGATCGACGCCCTCCACCGCCACGTGCGAACCGTCTTCGAGATCGGGGGCGAAGCCAGCCGCTACATCCGTTGCGAACCCGACCCCGGCAGCGGCACGCTGAGTATCTTCGACTATAGCGCCAACGGCGATTGCGCGGCGGGCACCGGGGCGTTTCTCGACCAGCAGGCGTCGCGATTGCAATTCGCGGTCGAGGATATCGGCAATATCGTCGAGCAGGCCGAACGGGCAGCCCAGATCGCCGGCCGATGCAGCGTCTTCGCCAAGAGCGACATGATCCACGCCCAGCAGAAGGGCTACGGACCGGCCGAAGTGTTGCGTGGCCTGTGCAACGCCGTCGCGCGCAATTTTAGGTCAGCCGTCGTTAAGGGCCGCACGCCCGTACCGCCGATTGCCTTGGTCGGCGGCGTTTCGGCAAACACGGCGGTGGTCCGGGCGTTGCGCGAGGTCTTCGAGCTGCGCGACGGAGATCTGCTTGTGCCCGAGGCGGCCGAATCACTCGGCGCGGTCGGGGCCGCGTTGCTCGCGGGCGAAATCGGTGGTGCCGAAAGCGACGGTTTGCGCGGGTGCCTAGCCCGGATGCGCGCCGAGAGCGAGGGCAACGGTTACGCGTTTCCAACCACTCCGCCACTCAGCATGGCGCGGGTCAAGCTGCTTCGTCGCGAGGTTAAACCGTACAAATTCCCGGAAGATCAGACGGTTGTCGATGCCTACATGGGTCTTGATATCGGCTCGGTCGGTACAAAGTTGGTATTGATCGACGAGCGGGGCGAGGTGATCTACTCGATTTTCACGCGCACCGACGGCCGGCCGATCGAAGTCGTCAGCCGCTGTCTGCGCGAGACCGAGGAAGCGGTCGGCTGGGGGGTGCGAGTCCGCGGCGTCGGGAGCACCGGTAGCGGGCGCGAACTGATCGGCGAGTTGGTCGGCGCCGACGGCATCAACGACGAAATCACCGCCCACAAAACCGGGGCCACCTTCGTCGGCGATCGACTGCTCGGAAAACGCCCCGACACGATCTTCGAGGTCGGCGGGCAGGACAGCAAGTACATCAGTCTGCAACCCGAGTGTGGCACGGGCGTCTCGCCCGTGGAGGGGCATTCCACCGAAACCATCGTAGTCGACTTCACCATGAACGAGGCCTGCGCCGCCGGCACCGGCAGCTTTCTCGAAGAGCGTGCCGAAGAGCTGGGGGTTTCGATCAAGGGGCAGTTTGCCGAGCTGGCGCTCAGATCGAAGGCCCCGATCCGGCTCGGCGAACGTTGTACCGTTTTCATGGAGCGCGACGTCAACAGTTACATGCAGCGCGGCGCGCAGCGCGAGGACATCATTGCCGGTCTCGCGTACTCGATCGCGTACAACTACATCAACCGCGTCGTCCGCGGGCGACCGATCGGCGACTGCGTCTTTTTCCAGGGCGGCACCGCCTACAACGACGCCGTCGCCGCCGCTTTCAGTATGATCACCGGCAAGGAAATCATCGTCCCCCCGCACAATGTCCTGCTCGGCGCGATCGGGGTGGCCCTGCTGGCGAAAGAGAAGATCAAAGCCACGGGCGCCGCCACGCGTTTCCGCGGCTACGATCTCGAAAAGGTTGAATACACCCTGCGCGAGTTCACCTGCAAGGGCTGCGGCAATCACTGCTCGATCCAGGAATTCACCGTCGCCGGCGAGAAGACCTACTGGGGTGACAAGTGTTCCAATCGCTATCGCAAGCAGGCCAAAACCGAGCGAAAACCGGTCATCCCCGACCTCGTCGCCAAACGTCACGAACTCCTCCACGCGGACGACGAGGGTGACCCGCCCGGCGCGACGACCACCATCGGCATCCCGCTGGCAATGTACAGCTTCGACCTGCTCCCGCTCTGGCGGCGTTTCTTCCACGCCTGCGGGTTTCGCGTGGTAGTGTCAAGCGAGACCAATCGGCAAACCGTGCGGATGGGGCTCGATCACGCCGTCGCCGAGCCGTGCTTCCCGATCATCGTCGCGCACGGCCACGTTGCCGAGTTGGTTAATCAAAATGTGGATTTCCTCTGGCTGCCGAACATCCTCACGGCCGAAACCGACGATCCCGACGAGCAAGCCTTCGTTTGCCCGTGGGGGCAGACGTTGCCGTTCGTGATCCGCCAGGTGCCGACGTTCCGCTCGTGGTACGGACGGGTTCTGTGCCCGACGATTCGTCTCAATGAAGGCCCCGAGCCCTTGAAACGTGTTCTGGTTCGCGCTGCCAAGGAGCTTGGCGTCCGCCGACGCGTTGCCGAAAAGGCGTTTGCCGCCGCCTGGGTCGATCATCAGCGTTTTCGATCTACGTATGCCAAGGCGGGCCGAGAGGCCCTCGATACTCTACAGCGCAGCGGCGAGCCGGGTATGGTGCTCGTCGGACGACCGTACAACGTTCACGATGCGGGCGTCAGTCTCTCAACGGCAAGGAAGCTGCGCGAGCGTTACGGCGTCAACGTCCTGCCGATCGATGCGTTGCCGCTCGACGGCATCGACATCAGTGACGTGAACGACAACATGTTCTGGGCGTACGGTAAGCGCATCCTGGCGGCGGCGAAGCTCGTCGGCCGTCATGCGAACCTACACATTATCTACATCACGAACTTCAAATGCGGGCCGGATTCGTTCATCAAGGGCTTTATCCGCCCGGCCTCCGGAAAACCGTTTTTGACCTTGCAGTTCGACGGACATTCAAACGACGCCGGCACGATGACCCGGTGTGAGGCGTATCTGGATAGCAAAGGGATACTGCGATGGTGGCGAAAGTATCAGAGCAAACCCGTGGAAGCAGTCTCGAAGGACGCACACTCTATTTCCCGCAAATGTCCTACGCCACTGCCACGCTGACGGCGGCGTCTTTTCGCTCGGCCGACATCGAAACGGCACTCGTGCCCGACTCCGACGCCGACACGCTCGAACTCGCGGGATTCCACAGCGGCGGGGAGGAGTGTTTGCCGCACAAGATCACGCTCGGCGATTTCCTCAAGGTTTGTCGGACACCCGGCTTCGATCCGCGAAAGACCGCCTTGTTCATGCCGCGAGCCGAGGGGCCGTGCCGTTTCGGACAATATGCCCCGTACTTGCGGCAAGTATTCGACGAGCTCGGGTATGGCGATGTCCTGGTCATGTCACCGTCGAGTGCCGACGCCTATCAGGGTATCGGTGAGCAAGCCGGCGAGCTAATGCACACGGTCTGGATGGGCATCGTCCTGGCCGACCTGGCTTCGCGTTTTATGCTCAAGACCCGGCCGTACGAGACTAACGCCGGCGACGCCGATGCCTGCTTCCGCGCGGCGTTGGCGGAGTTCGGCGAGGTGTTGGCCCTGCGCGATCTCTCGCCGAAGGAGCGGCTCGGTCGGCTGGTGGAGCGGGTCAAGACGATGCGCGATCGTTTTCGCGCGGTTCCGACCAACTATGTCAAGGGGCGTCCGCTGATCGGCCTGGTCGGCGAAATCTTCTGCCGACTCAACACATTCGCCAACGAAGACCTGGCTCGGCGGGTCGAACAGTTAGGCGGCGAGTGCTGGCTGTCCGACACGCCGGAGTGGATCTGGTATACCAACTGGTGTCGCGAGACGGACGCGATCCGCGAGCGGGGGCGCTTCAGCGCCCGGTATCTCAAGCGCAAACTCAAGTCGCATGTACAGCATCGTTACGAGCAGGCGCTGCTCGCGCCGGTCCACGACGATTTCAAGGGGTACGAGGAGCCGCACGACGTGCGCGAGGTGCTCGACGCAGCTTGGCCCTACCTGCCGGCCGACGGCGCGCTGGGCGAGATGGTGCTGAGCACCGGCAAGGCGATCTACCTTTACCATAAGGGTGCCGACGGAGTGATCGACATCAGCCCGTTTACCTGCATGAACGGGATTATCTGCGATGCGATCTATCCCGCGGTCAGCGCGGACCACGATGACATGCCGATGCGGATCTTCTACTTCGACAAGGCCAACACAGACATCGACCGTGATCTGGAGATTTTTCTCGATCTGGCCCGGGCGTATCAGCGGCGAAAACGCCACCCGCGAATCTACCCGGACTATTTCGCGTGAGTAAAATGCCTGGCAGTCCGCCGCAAAAGTTGGTGTTGGAAGGGTGGCCCACCTCTTTAGAGGTGGGGGACACGAATAGGGCCTCGATTCGCGTCCCCCACGGCTAAAGCCATGGGCCACCCATCCTTGAGTTCTATTAGCTATAAATCGAAGGATGGTACGGGCGTCCCGCCCGTCGGAATCGAAGGAGTGAAATGAACGGTCGAGCAGGAGTGGAAAATGGTGCGGTCTGACACACAGCGGAAAGGGATCCCCCCAACGGCCGGCAAGGGATCGCTCGATCCGCTGGTAGCGGACGGATCGAGCATCGATCATCTGTGCCGCCTGCGCGCCGCCGCGCCGCCTACCGATGAAACCCAGCGCTCCGGGCTTCTTCACCGTCCGATCGACGAGATCAAGCGTGTTGCCGTCTCCGCCGAAGATGCGCGCACCGAGTTGGAACGTTACAAGCTCTCGCTGCGCAAGTACTCACCTGTGCAGAAGGGCATCGCCGGTCTGCCGTGGATCGGCCGATGGCAGTGCGTCAAGTGTAACGAAACGGTGCCTGGTCAGTTCGTCTACGATGCCGACGAAGACGCGATCTATCTCGAAACCAACTGCCCAAACTGTGGCAACGGTCGCGAGCGGCACCACGACGTGCTGTTCGTCAAAAACAAACCCGGTAGTAATCGGCCGCATCAGCCGGCGCGTACACACAAGGGCTCGCCGATTCGTCCGATCGTCCAGGAGCTGCCCAAGACCGTCGAAACACTCTGCCCCGAATGCCGCTGCATCATCCTCGGTCGCTACTACGTCAAGGATGACATCGTCTGGATCGAGAAGACTTGTCCCGAGCACGGCTACTTCCGCGACAAGATCAACACCGACGTTACGCTCTATTTGAAAGGTACTCGTAGCGGCTGGCAGGACGAGCGGGGCGTCTACGAGCCGCAAGTCGAGGGGGCGGGACACTGCCCGAGCGACTGCGGGCTGTGCAACCAGCATCACAGCGCCTCGTGCCTGGCCCAGATCGACCTTACCAACCGCTGCAACCTGAGCTGCCCGGTTTGCTTTGCCAACGCCAACGCCGCCGGCTACGTCGCCGAGCCTGATTATGATATGGTCGTCGAGTATCTGCGGTCGCTGCGCAACCAGCATCCGTACCCGGCGACGGCGATCCAGTTCACCGGCGGCGAGCCGACCATCCACCCCGATTTTCACCGCATCGTGAAAAAAGCCAACGAGATGGGCTTCTCGCACGTACAGATCGCGACCAACGGCATCAAGCTCGCCGAGCGCGAGTTCGCCGAGCGCGTCGCCGAGGCCGGGCTGCACACGCTCTACCTCCAGTTCGACGGGCTGGACGACGAGCTTTACAAGCAGATGCGCGGCCGGCCGCTGCTCGAAACGAAGTTGGCGTGTATTGAGAATTGCCGTCAAAACGACATCAAAGTTTGCCTGGTGCCGACGATCATCAACAATTTCAACAACCATCAGGTGGGTGAGATTTTCCACTTCGCGGCGGAAAACGCCGACGTGATCAACGCGATCAGCTATCAGCCGGTCGCGATCACCGGGCGGATCGATAGGCGGAAGCTGGAGCAGATGCGTTACACGCTCGGCGATCTGGCGCACGACCTCGCCGATGCGAGCGGAGCCGACGTGCAGCGCGACATGTTTCCGCTCAGCGTGATCCCGCCGCTGTCACGAATCATGCAGGTGCTCGACGGCAAGCCGAAGATTCGTCCGAGCTGTCACAGCGACTGCGCTTTCGGCACTTACTTTTTCATCACGCCCGAGAAAGAGGCGATCCCGATACCGAAGCTGTTCGACATTTTCAAGTTCTTCGGCGGCTTCAACGAGCTGTACTTCAAGATCACCGGTAAACGCGCCGACGGCAAGGCCAACCGGCTCGACAAGCTCGCGATCTGCTGGCATTTTCTCAAGAGCTACAACTGGCGAAGCTTCGATCGCCGAATCAACCCCTTCACCTTCATCCACGCCCTGCGCGGCATGACCAACAAGCACCGCGGCCGCGGCGAGACGGGCAAAAAAACATATCGCACACTCATGGCCGCCGGCATGCACTTCATGGATGCCTACAACTTCGACGTCGAACGCATCAAACGCTGCGTGATCCTCTACAGCACCCCCGACGGCGTCTACCCGTTCTGCACCATCAACGGCGGCCCGGAATACCGCCCATACCTCGAGCGAATGATTGCCCGGCAAACGTAATATCCGCAAATCACGGACAAACGATACGGCTGTTTGTCCGTGGCACCCGTCCCGGCCACACGCCCGCCGGGTCGATATCCCGACTTACACTGGGTGCCACGGACAAGCGGCAGTTTGCTTGTCCGTGCTTTCAATACGAAGAGCCGAAGCACTTGTGGATCGCGGTCCTGAACGTATGCTTGTGCGTAGATTCGGATTCAAAACCTAGTGCTCCGCCACAGTTGAATTGACGGGCAGTATCGACTGATGTATGGCACGGCAACAGGAAGAAGCGCGAGACCGCATTATGAACACCAACATACCGAAACGAATTCTCATCGGCAAAGTGGGCCTCGACGGACACGACCGCGGTGCCAAGTTCATTGTCCGCGCCTTGCGCAACGCGGGTTATGACGTTATCTACACCGGTATTCGCAGGACACCCGAGCAGATCGTTCGCACCGCCGTCGATGAGGACGTGGCCGCGATCGGCCTGAGCCTCCTGAGTGGGGCCCACAACGAGTTGTTCGCCCGCGTCGCGGAACTGCTCAAGGAGGAAAATGCCGACAGAATCGTCCTTTTCGCCGGCGGGATCATCCCCGAGCAGGACATCCCGCATCTCAAGGCCCTGGGTTTTAGCCACGTGTTTACGCCCGG
Organism: Phycisphaerae bacterium; assembly: GCA_030612705.1. Lineage (GTDB taxonomy): Bacteria > Planctomycetota > Phycisphaerae > UBA1845 > Fen-1342 > JALSRY01. Next base: position 39,584 of record JAUWNI010000025.1, read on the forward strand.
GACTCGCTTCTCGGAAATCCTGTCCGCCCTGGAGGCCGAACTGGCTGGCAGAGACTGAAAAGGTAATCAGCTATCTGCAACGAACGTAAGTCGGGACAAAAACCAACAACTGAAAACCGAACCCTGGCAATTAACTACATGGACGCACTCATTGACAAGATACGCCAAGGTGATCGGCGCTCGCTGGCCCGGGCCATGTCGCTCGTCGACCAGGGGACAAGCGCGGCCCAAACACTGAAAGATCGTCTGCGCGGACTCTCCGGACAGGTGCCGTGGTGGGGTTTCACCGGGCCGCCCGGCGTCGGTAAATCGACCCTGATCGACGCCCTGTTGAGCATCCTGCGCGAACGCGAGTGCCGGATCGGCGTGGTTGCCGTCGATCCCTCTTCGCCGACCTCGGGCGGCGCGCTGCTGGGCGACCGCGTCCGCATGATGCGCCACGCCGTCGATCAGGATGTTTTTATTCGTTCCCTGGCGACGCACCACTATGAGGGCGGCCTGTCGGACGCGGCCCTGCACTGTGCCCGTTTGCTGGAGCTGGCCCGCTACGACCGCGTGCTGATCGAAACCGTCGGAGTGGGACAGAATGAGGTTGATATCGCCTCGGTCGCGGATATCTGCGTGGTTATGCTCGGTCCGGGTTACGGCGACGAAATCCAACTGATCAAGGCCGGGCTGCTGGAAATCGCCGACATCGTGGTCGTCAATAAATGCGACCTGCCCGAGGCGAACCGCTTGCTCAAGGAAGTCTACGAAGAGCTCGGGCACTCCTCATCCGTGACAAGCGTCGCGATAGTCGGAGTGGAAGCGAAGTCCGGCAAGGGCGTGGATCTGTTGCTGGATAAGCTGCTCGAGTTGGACGGCACCGCCCGCGGCACGGAACAGCGAGAACGCCACAAGCGTCGGCAAATGCTGGGCGAAATCAGGCGGAGCGCTCTGCTGATGTACGAGCAGGCGCTGGAGCGCCGGTTGACCGCACCAGATATGATAGAGTTGATCGCCCAACTCGAACGGGGCGAACTTTCGTTGGCTGATGTAGTAAAACAGCTATCAGCCGGCAGCACTGTGTAGCGGCCGGCGCCTCGCCGGCCGTAGCAGTCCGCCGCAAAAATCACGTAGAGGCGGGTCCGTGACACAATCTGCGGGACGCGGTCATGCCGTCCCGTAGGGACGAAGTGAGTGTAGCCCAGCACGCAGTGCTGGGACACATGCGACGTCGAGAAAGCGAGTCCTGTAGGGACGACTGAAGCTTCAATAGTCCCTCTGGGACTCAATGGTGCTCTCAACGACCCACCCCAGCACTTCGTGCTGGGCTACGTTCAGATGCCCCTCCGGGGCAGATTTGGCCAAAGCTCGGGCAAGAGACGCCCGCAGATTGTGTCA
>JAUWNI010000083.1 GCA_030612705.1 Phycisphaerae bacterium
GTCGCGGCCGGCGCCGCGCCGGCCGTGGGCACGAAACGGGCGTCCCCAATGTCCCCCGGCCGGCGGGGCGCCGGCCGCTACATTGCTTGGCCATCGCCGTTCGTATCGTCTTTTAAGGAAAAAACGTAGAAGCTGCCGTACGTCGCCGAACGGTCGATCGCGAGCAGCTCTTTCGACAGTTCGGCGTGATGACGCAGACGCTTGCGGATCGACGGCGGCGGCGGCAATTCATAACTGCCCGAGCGGTAGATCAGCTTCGCCTCCGGTGCCGCAACTCGCAGGACGCTTTCCAACGTGCCCTCGAACAGCTCCGGCGTCATCCAATCAAAAATGTCCAGCAGGTTGAATTTATTAACCGACCCCGCCTCCAGCGTATCCAGGTACGGACCCAGCCAACCGTTGACGACCGTGACACGATCGAGGTTGTTCCGCAACGTCTCGAAGTTCTCTTCCAGCAAGTACGGCGGTACGCGGTTATTGCGAAAGCGACCGGTGGCGGTGACGCTCAGGAAATAATTGTCGTAAATCGGCACCTTCGTCAGCACGTACTCGATGCGTTCCTTGACGTACGCGTAGATGCCGTGCCGGCCGTCGACCAGGTCGAGCTGTCGCGGATGGACGCCGCAGAGATACATGAACCAGCGTGACTCGCACAGCCGCTGGACGACAGGCCCCCATAGCCGTGGTTCGACGTATTTGCGGTACATCGCCTCCTGCTCGTCCAGCGAGCGCAGCTCGAAGAACTCCTCGATGTGTTTCTTGCTGATGCCGATCAGCGGCAGGATGAACCGCACGATGCGGGCCGCGATGCCCATTTTTCCGAAGTCGTACAGCCCACGATGAGCCATCCACAGATTCCTGTCCCAGAATGCCCGCGACCGCGGCGACAGATTCGGCCGCAGCCGGGAACGGTACACCTTGCTCACGACCGATGGCCCGCGGGCGGCGAAGATGTCGAAAAACGTCGCGTGGTCGAGCGTCTTGATCCCGGCCAGCTTGAGCTCGACCATCGCGTTCTGGGCCGGATTGCCGTCGATGGTGATCAGCTTGTCGGGGTTCTGGCAGAGGAAGTTGAGCGGGTTGCAGCCGGCGGAGCTGATCGAGACGACCGTGTCGCCGGGGCCGACCCGCAGCGCCCGCCGATCCATCTCCGGGTCTTCCCACGACATGTTGAAGACGATGCCGTGGAAGACGATCCGCTCCATCAGCGAGCGGTCTTCGGGAACCGGCATGTCGACGACGCGGACCATCGCTATTCGCTTCTCCGGCCGACGGCGGTCAGGTTGTAGCCCCCCAGCCAGTGATACACATCGAGGTCGGGGAAGACTTCGTGGAGTTTGTCCTCGTATTGCCGCAAGGTTTCGACGTGGTTGAGCCGCAGCCAGAGGCGCATGACGGCCCCGAGCAGCCCCCAGCGTTTGAACTGCCCGAAGTCGAGCACGACCAGCCGACCGCCGGGCTTGAGGTGCTCGCGGGCCCGTTCGATCGCCGACTGCCAGTCGGGGATCATCGTCAGGCTGTAAGCTAAGAGGATGCCGTCGAATCGGCGGCCGAGGTCGAGCCTGGCCGCGTCCGCCTCAATCAGCTCGACGTTGTTCCAGCCGCGGGCGGCCAGGCGTTTTCGGGCCTGTCGCAGCATCTCCGACGAGAAATCGAGCCCGACCAGCCGACCCCGCTCGGGATCGAGTTGGTCCAGAATATAGCGAAAGTTCAGTCCCGTTCCGCAGCCGACTTCGAGCACCTCGCTGTCGGAGTGCAGTTCCAGTCGGCCGACCGCCCGCTTACGGCCGTGGAGAATCGTCCATCGTGTCCAGTCATAGACGCGGGCATGATAGCGATAGAAGCTTTGAACCGCAGTGCCCAAGAGGTACTCCCGTATTCCCCCCCCCGCGAGGTTCTTACAACAGGCGCGGGTTTCTCCAACAGACCGACACGCCCCTCGCATTTTCAATATAGTCTAACCCCCTCGCGGTTTGCTTGGCAAAGTGGACCCGCGCGCGATAGCAGGCAAGCCAGTCAGAACCCGAAACGCAAGCGAGGGAATGGGCCCGGGCAGAGCCGGCGTGTCCCCACGCCGATTTCCGGGCCGGGGACGGCCCGGCTCTATTACAGCAGAGTAGTAGGCGGTGCTTACTCTACTAACCGACCACCAGCGGTCGATATTCGCCTGAACACCTGCCCGATTGTCTGAATTGAGCAATAATCCATACGCACGCGGCCTCCAATCAGAGTCCCGTGCGGCAGCGAGCGGGTATTATTACAGGACACTCCATCGCGAGAAACCCCGCGCTCGCGCTTGAGGCTCTATTTCGTGCCGCGTGCTCGCATACATCGAGTGTAACCAGGAATAACCCCGAGCTTCGTCCGTAAGTGACAATAGACGGCGACAACGGGTCGCGTCGGAAGGCTGGAGTCACACCAAACCATGGCACATGCCACACAGGACGCCGAACTAATGCAAACCCTGGAGGCGGTCGGGCGACGGGGCTTCACCTACGCCTGGCAGATGCTGCGAAATCACGACGACGCGCTCGACGCCGTCCAGACGGCGCTGACCGCGGTCTGGCAGCATCGTCGGCGACTCCAGAAGGGCCGCGATCCGCGCGGGTGGTTCTACCGCGTCCTGCGAAACAAGTGCGTCGACGTGATGCGCTCGCGGCGGGTTCGCACTTCGGTGGCGCTCGAGGTCGACCCGCCTGATCGAACCGACGCCGACCCCGCCCGCGACGCCGACCGCCGGGAGCAACTGGCGCATTTGCGTCAGGCTCTGGCGGAATTGCCCGACGAAATGCGCGAGATTGTGCTATTGCGGGATTTTCACGACCTGCCCTACGCCGAGATCGCCACCGTGCTCGACATCCCGCCCGGGACGGTCATGTCCCGGCTGCACCGGGCCCGCTTGGCGTTACGCAAGCGTCTATTGGCAAAGGAGCAGCCTGATGAATAACTGCCCGATCATCAGGGAAATGCTGTCGGCCTACCTCGACGGCGAACTCACGCAGCAGGAAAGCCAGAAGGTGACCGTCCATCTGCGCGACTGCGACGCGTGCCGCCTGGTCTATGAAGACTTCCGCCGCCTGCGCGACGATATCAAGCAACTGGAATTCCCCGAACCTACGGACGAACAGTGGAGAACCATCATGGGCGGTTTTGCATTCAAGACGACACGCGGCATCGGCTGGCTGCTGTGGGTCGGCGGCGCGGTCGTGCTCGTGGCCTACGGGCTGTTCGAACTGATCCGCGACCCGTCGATCAACGTGATCGAACACGTCGGCATACTGGCATTGATCCTCGGATCCGTGCTGCTGTTCCTGACCGTGCTGATCGAACGCATCGGCTCATACAAGACCGACAGATATAAGGACGTGGAAAAGTGAAAGAGATACTCGTGGTTTCAGCTCCCGATCTGCCCGGCTACCGCATCACCGAGGTGCTCGGGCTCGTTCGCGGCAACACCGTCCGCGCCCGACACATCGGCCGCGACATCCTCGCCGCCTTCCGCAACATCGTCGGCGGCGAAGTGCATGAATACCGCAAACTGATGGCCGAAAGTCGCGAGCAGGCCCTCGACCAGATGATCGAAGAGGCCCGCGAACTCAACGCCGACGCCGTCATCAGCATGCGCATGACCACCTCGATGATCGGCCAAGGCATGGCGGAACTACTGACATACGGCACGGCGGTCCGCGTGGAGAAGGAGTAGTATAGCGCGGCCTTTGGCCGCAACCAAAGGGGCCAAGGGGCCGAGGATCCGAGGGTCCAAGTGGTTGGGTGGCCCATGGCTTTAGCCGTGGGGGACACGAATCGACGGTCCATTCGTGTCCCCCGCCGCTGAAGCGACGGGCCACCCATATAGCGAGAAAGCTTCGCAAACAGCGAAGAAATCGGCCGTTTACAGTATAGGTCGAGTCGATGACCCGACCTACCATGTTCGTCCGCCACGGGGGGCGGACGCTACTGTTGCACGAGTGGCGGACTCTACTGTTGCACGTCGGCCTGGAAGCGCTCCAGGCTGGCCTCGATCTCCCGGCGATTGTCGTCATCGTTACAGAGCGCGAGCGCCTTTTTCTCCATTTCGATCGCTCCGGATGCGTCGCCGGTCTTGAACAGGGCCAGCGCGAGCGTGTCGACGAACGCCCAGTCGTTGTGGTCGGTCAGCTCGTTCGAGCGCCGCGAAAGCTTCAGAGCCAGCTCGTCGTACTGACCTTGATACTTATCTTCGATCAGCAGGGCCCAGGCGTAGTTGTTCAAACGCCGCGCGTCGTCGTGCGCTTGCTCGAAGAGCTTTTCGCCCACGGCCAGCGCGACCTCGCGGTCGTGCTTTTCAGTGGCGAGAGCCTTGAACGCCTTCCACGTCTGCCGACTGGTGTCCGCCAGCTTCGTACGCTGCTGCTCCCGCGTGATTATCTTCGAAATGAGCGGGCCGACGTCCGGCAGTCCGGTCACCATCGTCGAGAAGCGGAACGTGTCGTTGGAATGCTCCATCACCACCGACGCGACCGTCTCCGTCATCAGTTCGACCACCGGCTGCATCTCGGCAACTTCGCCGGGACTCATGAACGGCCTGGCCAATTCCGCACAGCGGCCGGGATGGGCAAACAACACGAACGTGGCGTTGGAGCCGATCTGCTTGAGGTTCTTCGCAAAGGCCGGGTCGTTCAGGATCGACTTGCCGCCCCGGCGGGTCGCCAATGAACCGGCAATCGCCGCCTTGCTGTGCGAAATGAACATGTCGTTGCCGGCGTTGGCGAGATAGACGCTGATCCCGTCGGGGAAGATGTAACGCCGAGCCTCGACGCCCTCGATCTCGGTCTTCATCCCGTCGAGCGAGCCGGCACCCGAGGCCAACGACCCGATGCCCAGCATCTGGTTCCACAATGCCCGCGACTTGACCGGATCGTGTACGGTAATGACCGCGGCCACGGGCGGGATCGGCGGTGCACCCTCGGCAACCTTCTCCTCGGTCGGCACCGCGAAGATCGCGAAGCTGACGATGTTCGCGAAAATCTCGCGGCCGATGTCGAGGAAAGTCACCGGCGGCGGCGCATCCGACCCGGCGGTCCGGGCCGCGACGTACTGCGAGTCGGGGTCGTTCAGAGCGCCGGCGAAAAAGCCCGCCGCCCCGGCCGGAACACGCTTCAGCGTCTCCGGGTTGATGGCCGGCATTCGCAGAAACTGAAACGCCAGGTTGCGATGCCCCTCCCTCAGTTGCAGCGCGAAGTCAAGGTAAAGCCCTTCGTCGTTGACGCCCATCCGGCCGACGAGCGTCTTCAGGCTCTTCAAATCGAGCAGGGCCTGCGCGATAGCCAATTCGCGGCTCTGCGTCCCCGCCGCCGCCATACCCGCGTTGAGCAGTGGCATGGCCGGCTTAAAGTTCACGCAGAAGAACAGCAGGCTGGGATCGCGCTGCCGCAGGATGTCCGCCAGGTCGGGATTGTCGGCGAGCGACTCGGTGTCCTCGCCCTTGAGTCGAGACACAACGCTCTCGATCTCGTGCCGCTGGGCACTGACGATCACCAGACGCTGTGTAAGCGTTACGAAGACCTCACCTTCGATGTTGAAGGTGGGAAAGCCCTCGATCGGCTCTTCGAGCTGCCCGCCGGCGGGTAGTGCGGTCTCGATCAACCCGCGAATGACGCCGATGTCGCCGGGGTGCAGGATCGCGACGCCCATGGGCGTTTGGTTCGCGGGATTGAAGCCGGTCACCGCGGCGGCGACGCCGCGAATGCCGAGCAATTCGCGGATCAGTTCCGGGCTGATCGCCAAGCGCTGCTCAGGGTCACCGATGACGCTCCCGTCCTCGCGTAACAGTCCCAGCATCTCCAGCAGTCGTGAAAGCTGCCCGCCCGGGCGGTTCAGCTCGACATAGACCAGCGCGTTCGGCGGCATGAGCCGGGCGAAGTCGGCGCTGACCAGCTCCTCGTTACAGGCCGCCCCGCGTGTGCGGGCCTGAGCCTTGAGATCGGCATCAGCCCCACGGTCGGCGGCCACCTTGTCGTAAATCCGGGCCGCGGATGCCAGATCGCCGCGCGCGTGCTCCAGAAAATAGGCCCGATGGAAGTTGCTCTCCGCGGACTGTGCCTGGACGGCCGGTGCCACCGCCGCCACGAGCAAGAGCAGTCCACCCCCCATTCCTCGCAAAACTCGTGCATTTACCATGTCTGTTCTCCGTCAAGTCGACCTGTGAGTTGAGCTACACTCTCCACAACGCCGACACCCTTGAGATACGGGCGCGGCACAATGGCTCGCCTCTCTGATTGGATTCGCAAGTGTCGGTAGAGTATTTGCGACGACTTTGCAGACACATAAAATCGCGCGACGTTTGCCGGCATTTCTAACCGGTCATCCCGAGCAGTCCGCCGCAAAAGTCATGTAGCGTCGGGTCTCCGTGACCAACGTGGGATGAAAACGGCGTTCTACGGCCGACACGGGGGTCGGCCGCTACAGTCTGTGAACGGTGCCGGCGGGTGGCCCGTCGCTTCAGCGGCGGGGGACACGAATGGACGGTCGATTCGTGTACCCCACGGCTAAAGCCATGGGCCACCCGACCCCTTGGACCCTCGGACCCTTGGCCCCTTGGTCTCTTTGGTTGCGGCCAAAGGCCGCCCTACACTCGTTCCCGCCCATGGCAGCGCGGGACGCTATTCGTCGGTCGCTTTCGACTCGCTCCCCTCGCCGACCTCCGCGGACTCGCTCTCCGTACTCATCGGCTTGGGCTTTTTCGGCGCCGGCGGTTCGCGATACGTTTTGATACACTTTGTCACGAACATTTTGCCGTCAAAGGTGCTGCGCGACGCGCTCGACTGGAAGAAATCCAGCTTACGCACGACGCGCCCCGCCTTACCGATTATGCCCAGCAGGCTCGCCATCTTCGGATCCTTCATCAGATCCGGAGCCATCATGCCGATCATCGGCACCATCTGGAGAACGCTGCCCAGTTCATCGCCGAGCTTGGTCAGATCGGAGAACGACAGCGACGTCACGCTCCCGTCGGGCAGGATGCCTTCCTTCAGGAAACGCTCGTTCTTGGAGAAATTCGCCTGCTTGCCAGCCGCAACCCCGGTCGTGGTCACGATCATGTTGGGGCTCGAGCCGACGAACAGCCAGCCGTCCTTCACGCCGATCGTCGGCTTGTTCATCCCGAGCATCGCCAACATCGGGTAGACCACCGACTTGAAGCCCTCGGCACCCTCGATCTCGGCGTCGACGATCGAGCCGTTCTGGTTCACCAGCATCGGCTCGACCAGCGCCAACAGCCGGTCGATCATTTCGCGGGCCTTGGCCTCATCACGCACGCCGAGCATGAAAACCATTTCGGAGGGACTATACGGCGTCGGCCCGGGGACGGAGAACGTCGTGAAACCGCCTCCGATCCAGGCAAATATGTCATTCTCGATATCGATGCCGGGACCCGTCTCCGCGTCTTTCAAAGCCTCCAACTTAGCTACTTTCTCCTCGCCGCCGGGCACGTCCTCACGGATGATCTTTACAACCGCCTGGTAGAGCGCGTGCAGGTCGATCCCGCTGGTAGCCCAGAACTCGCCGGCGTTTTCCGGCACGTACTTGAGCGGATCGGCCAGCGGCTTGTTGCCAGCGATGACCGGGTAAAGCGCGTGCGACTTGGCGTCCTCGCGCAGCACGGTGATCGAATCCTCCGTCGTCACCTTGCCGTTAGTCGTCTTCACCGACGCCAAATACTCGAACATGTCGATCGCATCCATGATCTTGTTCGGCAATGCTTTCCACATCACAAATTCTTCGTAGCCGGGTTCACCCTCGGCGGGCGCTCCCGCCTCGGCCATCATCGTGGCGCTGCTGATCGTCTGACGCATCTGCCCCATGAACTTCGCAATATCGAAGAAGACCAGCTCGTCGGTCGGCGCTGGCAGCTTCTTGAAGGCACCCTTGAAACGCTCGCTAGCGGCCAGGGCTTCGCCCCCCTCGCCGCGCAGCAGCGCCAGGGCCTGCTCGGCCATCGTCGGGCCGAAGCCGATCATGATCACGTCGTTGTGCCGGGCCAGCGTCAGCCCGAGCGGGAACGGCGCGCCGACGATCGCGACCTTGTGAATCACCGTGGGGCCGTCCTCTTCGGTCGTCAGTTGAAACGACTCCGGGCTGAGCTCCACCAGCGTCTTCAGAACTCCGCCGAGACCCTCGAAACTATCCTTGAGCTGGTCCTCGGGCGGCATCATCAGCAGGACGAACTCGACGGTGGGGAAGCCCTGCTTCATGCCCATCGCGAATTCGCGCTTGCCGAGGTCGGCCCAGTCCACCGCGGTCCACAGATCGTACATCTGCTGCCACTGCTCCTCGAAACCCTCAATCTCCGCGCCCGGCGGGAGCCCCTCCTGACGAACGGCTTTGAACAGACGCTTGATGTCCTTATCGAAGCGAACCTTTCGGATCTCGGCCCAAACGCGCGCGTACTGCTTGTTGATAAACTCCTTGCCGTCGTGATCGCGCGCGTGAACGGCCAGGAAAGCGTCGGCGGGAATGGCCTTGGTGAGCGTGAAATCGTCCAGACCTTCGGCCCGCGCTGCCGGCAACACCACCGTCAGCAACACCGCAATCGCCAGAATGTTTCTCTTACGTCCCAAAATCGATCTCATACCGTCGTACTCCTCGTGCAAATGGCTCGGCCCGACCACATCGGTCCACGAATCCGCGAATTCTAGCCACAGTCGGGCATTGACAACAACCGTATTCAACAAATCTTAGAGCCGCGTGAGCATAACGCCATCCGCGGCAACCAATCAGAACCCGAAGCGCCAGCAAGGGCCAACCAATCCAAGCCCGAAGCGCCAGCGAGGGCCATCCAATTTCCATTGCCTCACCGTCGCCGCTTCTTCGGACGCCGATGCTGACCTTTCGGCTTCCACGCCCCGTCGTCGCGACGACGCGTGGCCACCTTGGGCCGCGCGTCCGACGCCGACACCTTCAACTCCGGCGAGTCTCTTAACTCGGTAATATGATCGCGCAGCGCCGCCGCCTTCTCGAAATCCAGCTCCTCGGCGGCTTGCAGCATCTCCTTTTCCAACTCGACGAGCAACTCGTCGCGGTCGTACTCGCCCTCGTCGGCGCGCACCGCCTCGCGTACCCGACGCATCGCCGACAGCTCCAGCGCCAAACCCTGCCGAATCGCCTTGCGGACCGTGTCCGGCGTGATGCCGTGCTCCTGGTTGTATTTCAACTGGATCTCGCGGCGGCGATCCGTCTCGTCGATCGCCCGACGCATCGAGTTCGTTACCTTGTCGCCGTACAGATAAACGGTGGCGTTGACGTTGCGGGCACAGCGGCCGATCGTCTGGATCAACGACGTTTCGCTGCGCAAAAAACCTTCCTTATCCGCGTCGAGTATCGCCACCAGCGAGACTTCGGGCAAATCGAGCCCTTCTCTGAGCAGGTTCACGCCGACCAGCACGTCGAACGTGCCCAGGCGCAGCTCGCGCAGGATTTCCACCCGTTCAAGTGTGTCAATCTCGCTGTGCAGATAGCGTCCGCGCAGCCCGGCCTGCTGAATGTACTGCGACAGGTCTTCCGCCAACCGTTTCGTTAACGTCGTGACCAGGACCCGCTCGCCCTTCTGGGCACGTTCGCTGATCCGCTCCAGCAGGTCCGGCACCTGTCCCCGCGCCGGCCGCACTTCAATCCGTGGGTCGACCAAACCCGTCGGCCGAATAACCTGCTCAACCACCTCGCCGCCGCACTTCTTCAACTCATACGGCCCCGGCGTGGCGCTGGCGAAGAGCGCCTGGTCCCACATCGCCTCGAATTCCTCGAAGCGCATCGGGCGGTTGTCGAGGCAGCTCGGCAAACGGAACCCGTGCTCGACCAGCACTTCCTTGCGCGAACGGTCCCCGTTGTACATCGCCCCGATCTGTGGAATCGTCACGTGCGATTCGTCGACAATCAACAGGAATTCCTTGGGGAAATAATCCACCAGCGTGTACGGCTTTGCCCCCGGCGGCGTGCCGTTCAAATGCCGCGAATAGTTCTCTATCCCGTTGCAATAACCAACTTCCAGCAGCATCTCGACGTCGTACTTGGTCCGCGCCAGCAGCCGTTGAGCTTCGAGCAGCTTGCCCTGGTGGCGCAGTTGCATTACGCGCTCGTCCAGTTCCGCTCGGATCGCTTCGATCGCTCGCTGCAAATTGTCCTCGGGCAACACATAGTGGACGGCCGGGTAAAGAAATACGTGCTCCTGCTCCCGCAGGACGTTGCCGGTCAGCGGGTGGATCAGCGAAACCCGTTCCACCTCGTCGCCGAACAGCTCGATGCGGATCGCATACTCCTCGTACGCCGGGCACAACTCGATCACGTCGCCGCGCACGCGGAACGTACCACGTTGTAATTCGGTGTCGTTGCGGTCATATTGCAGCCGAACAAATTTCTTCAGCAACTCGTCGCGTTCGACCCGGTCTCCAACCCGCACGGAAACGACGCTGGCCTTGTACTCGTCGGGCGAGCCGAGGCCGAAGATACACGACACGCTGGCGATCACCGCCGTGTCCGTCCGCGAAACCAGCGAGCTGGTCGCGCTGAGCCTCAGCCGATCGAGGTCATCGTTACGCGAGGCGTCCTTCTCGATGTAGATATCTCGTTGTGGGATATAAGCTTCCGGCTGGTAATAGTCGTAATAGCTGACGAAGTATTCGACCGCGTTGTTCGGCATCAGCTCGCGGAACTCCTCGAAAAGCTGGGCGGCCAACGTCTTGTTGTGCGAGATCACCAGCACGGGTTTGCCGAGCTGCGCCATGACGTGTGCCATCGTGAAGGTCTTTCCGGAACCGGTTACGCCCATCAGCGTTTGATACCGCCTGCCCGCGCGAAAACCGGCCAACAGCTTCGCGATCGCCTCCGGCTGGTCGCCGCGAGGCTCGAACGAGCTGACTATCCCAAAATCACTCATCAAGTCACAAACGTAAACGCCCCGGAATTACCAAGCCCACGCGAATTATAACGCAACTCGTCTAAAGATCGTTTATACGGCCTTGGATCAATCCGTACACGCGTACATGATAATTGGGCTATGATTATTCTGCCGTTGCCCGCTCGTAGAGCTCGTTCAGCTTCTCGTCCCACTTCGTTTTGTCGCGATCCGGGTACCAGACGCGGTCCTGGCGAATCGCTTTCTCCACCTCCGCCGCCTTGCCCTCGCGTAGCATCAACTCCAGGTAATGATAACGCGCCTCCCAGTAGCGCTCCGGGGCGGCCGTCCGCAGCAACGGATCACGCAACATCACCCCCCACGCCTCCCGAGCTTGTACCAATTGCCCGGGCTTCGCGTCCTCGGCCGCGACTGCCGTTAACACGAGGGCGCTCAGCCGTTGGTAGTTGCCGTTGCGATCGTCTTCCTCCAGCAGCTTGGCGATCAACTTTCGCGCGGGCCCATACTGCCCCGCGACGTACCGCATCCGGGCCAGGCCGTACCGGACCGCGTCGAGGTACTTCGCCCGGCCCGGCTCGGCCAACACCCACTTCTCGAGTTCCTCGAACGTCGGAATCGACTGTGTGGCAACCCGGCGAGCCGCGTCCACCTCACCCTCGCTCTCCAAACGCTCGACCTCTTCCTGCATCCCGCGCGCGATGACCGCCAGCGTGCCGCCGGCCTCCTCGGGCGGGACCGTCCGCAGGAACAGTTCAACCACCCGGGCGGCCTTGTCGTATTTGTGCAAAGCACGGTAGGCACTGATCCGCGCCGCGAGCACGCGGCCGATCTGCTTGCGGTCCTCGTAACGCTCTTCGAAACCGGCCAGCAGGTTGAGCGCTCGCTGGTTTCGACCGACACCATCCAACACGTACACCTCCGCCGCACTCACCAGCGCCGCCGCCGACCACGCCCGGATGATAGTCGGATCACCGTCCGTGTCCGCCAACTCGTAGACTCGCTCGGCGTACTCCTTTAACTCCTTCGCCACCGCCAAGCCGTGCGAGCGCAACTCCGTCGGCGATAGCGACGCGCGACCGGATTCGAAAAACAGCCTCCGGCACAACACGCGGCGATATTGGGCTTCCTCATGCCGCGGCGAACCAGCCGGCACGTTGCCGAAGTGCTCGCTCGCCTCGCGGTAGTGCCCGCCGGCCTGCAACGCCACCGGCAACCACCACATCGCCTCGCTACGCTGCTCGTGCTCGGGAAAGCTCTGGACCATGTTCAACAATACTTCCGCGAGTCGCAGGTAATCCTCCCGCTGCTTGCTCTGCTCGGCCAGACGCGCCCAAAGCTGGTACGCGTACGTGACGGCCTTGGCGGCCTTGACGTGGCCGGCGTGCTCACGGGCCACGCGGGCGAACATTTCCGCCGCCGCTCGGGTCTCCTCACAGCGATAGTGGCAGACGCCCAACTCGTACAAAATTTCCGCGGCCAATTCCGGCGGCACATTCTCACGCCGCGCCGCCGCCCGCAATCGCGTCAACGCCCGGCGATACTCCTGGTTTTCCATGAACTGCCGAGCAGCGAAGAGCAGTGCGGCCATGCTTTGCGTCTTCTCATCCGCGGCGGGGTCGATTGTTTCCGAAACGAAAAGCTGCACCAGCGCCGGCCACGAACCGCCGCGCGACGCGAGCCGGTTCATCTTTCGCAATCCGGTCTCGCGCACGTGTCCGGCCCGCGCGCTGACGGCTTGACGGGCCGAACTCTTCTCGGCCGTCCGATCGAGCAGCAATGCTTCCTCGAGATAGCTATTGGCATCCCAGAGGTGCGCGAGGTTTATGTAGAACCGGGCCGGCTGGTCCGCCGGCGCGAGCGCGTCGGGATCCTTCTCCAACAGCGGGCGCAGTACAAAGCGGACTTCTTCGAATCGGCCGTGCTTGATTTCGCCGCGGGCCAGCTCGTACCGGATTCGAGCGGCCAGAGCCCCGTCATCCGCGTCCCGCAAGGCGGCCTCGAACAGGCGGCGGGACTCCTCGTAGCGACTCTGCTCGCGTAGCGTCATCGCCAGGCCGAGCCGACAACGCACCGCCGTCTCGCCGCTCTGATCGGAATCGACCAACTCCAGGAAATCCCGCTCGGCGGCACGTAGCGCGGTCGCCCGCCGGGAGACGTTCTTCGCATCGACTATTGCGATGTAGAGGTTCGTCCAGGCCCGGTTGAAGCACACGTCGAGTTGCATTCGTGGGATCGTGTCGTAGATGCCGGCGATCAGGTACTGCTCCTCAATTTCCTTCGCGCGCCGCTGGTCGGTTTCGAGCAGTTCATCCGCCAGCGGCCGGAGCACTTCGGCGGCCTGCTCGTAGAGTCCGCGCGTCTTGAGCAGCAGATCGAGCAATCGTTTTGTGTTACCGCGCCTGCCCGCGGTGATCTCAAACTCGTCCAGGTCGGTTGCCGCCCATTGCGAAAGGATCATGCCGGCATAGGCCGCGCGGGCCGCTGTCGCGTTCACCAGCCGTAGTAATCGCCCGGTCTCGTGGTCCTGCTCCACGACGGCGATCCACGCCAGGTAGCGGGCCTCGGCGTCCTTGAACGCCTCCTGCCTAGCCGGCTCGTCGCGCACACGCGCCGCCTGGTTCGTTTGAGCCAGCGCGAGCAGACGCAACTCCTCCGGCGTGCGGCCGCCGTGGAAACGCGCGTGCAGCGCCTCGACCCTCCCTTCGCGGACCAGACGTTCGACGTCTTGCCCGGACGACGATTCCGGCTCCCGCGCGACGAGCATAACGGGCGTACCGCACAACACGGCGCCAAGGAAGATACCGATTTGGATTTGCCGTAAATTCATCGAGTCCGCGGATGATTAGGCAGAAGTCGCATCCCGCCGGACTTGCTCAATTGTTGGGCAGTCCCGAAGGGACGAAAGTCAATAGCCCAGGGCGTGAGCCCTGGGAAGGGCGGTCGCAAGCGAAGAGTAAGCCCCGGAGGGGCGACAGAAACGCGCGTAGTGCCGAAGCCCGTCTGCCGCCCCTTCGGGGCTGGAATCCCTTGGCGACACGAATTCCGGGGGCTGACGCCCCCGGCTATTGACTGTCGCCCCTCCGGGGCTACGGCACTACAAACATGCAAGCTGCCAGCGGTTCCTCGAGCTGGGATATGAACGCCACAGCCGATCATCGCCTGACAATTCTCCATTTTCATCTCGTCAGCACATAATCAGAGATTCAGCCGCGTCCCGCCGCCGAGGCTGACCGCGAACTGGACGTTGGTGAATCCGGCGCGGATGGCGACGTCCATCGCCTTGATGACGAAGCGCCAGCGCACGCCGGGCTGTGCCGCGACGATCACCGGGTTGGTCGTATCGGCCCCCGCCGCCCGCCGCTCCTTCAGATAACTGTACAGGTGCTCGAAGGTGTTTCCGGACAGCGGTTCACCCATTACGTAGATGTTGCACGCCCGGCCGCCATCGACCTCCTCTAGTGCGATCTTGACCGAGGGGATGATTTCGATCGGCGTACCTTCGCCGGGTCCGCTGCGCGGATCGAGTTCGGTTTGCAGCACGCCCTCGGTGGCCAGTTCGAGCGACGCGCCGAGCAGGAAGAACACCAGGATCACCATGATCACGTCGACCATCGGCGCTAGGTTCGGGATGCGTTCGCCCGCCGGCGCGGGTAGGCCGCGTCTCATGCTTCTTCCTCCGGCTCCTGCCCGGATCGGGCGCTGAAGACGACCTTGGCGATCTTGGCCAACCCGCAGCCGCGCAGCACCACCTCGACGTGGCCGTAAGCCACATCCTGGTCGGCGCGAATGACACAGCACAGGCCCGTTTCGCGTGCCGTGGCCCGATCGGCGCGGAGTTGCAGGTATTCCGCAATCTCATCCGGTTCGAGTGTGCGTTCAGTGATGTTGCGCCCGTCCCAGACCTCGACGATGTACTCGGCCCGGAGCGGATCGTCCTCGCTGGGACAAACGTTAATCACGACGCGCGTTCCGAGTTCGCCGCGCCCGACCTCCAACGCCGCCCGCGCGTACGGCAGATTCAGCGGGCGGTGCTGGGCATCGACGAGCTTGCTGGCCAACAGGAAGAAGATGATCAAGCACATCATCACGTCGACCATCGGGGCCAGGTTAAGCGTCATAGCCACGGGTTTTGGAGGTTTGAACAGCATGCTTTCGTTCCATCAAGCCAGAGTCCCGTAGGGACGACAGTCAGTAGCCCAGGGCGTTAGCCCTGGGGATCGTGTCGTTTCGTACCCGATAGCCCCGGAGGGGCGACAGAAGCACCAGATTCCTCGCTATCGTTCTATCGCCCTTCCAGGGCTTGCGCCACCGGGCACCGAGCTTTCCGGGGGCTTACGCCCCCGGCTACTGACTATCGTCCCTCCGGGACTGTCACTTCGCTTTCGGCGTTCCCGGCGACGTCTTCGGCAATCTCCCGGCCGACGTTGATGATCGGTACGGACGTTGCATGTCGATACCTTGTATTCCCGCCGGTGTCGGGCGGAAGTATTCGAGCAAATCGAGCACCTGCACCGTCGCCTGCACCGTCAGCGAATCGACCCGGTTGCGGCACAGGCCGAAGAATCCCAGTCCGACGATCGCCAGTCCCAACCCCAGCAGCGTATTGACCAGGGCCAGGCTGATCCCGGTGGCCAACCCGCCGGCGTCGGTGCCGGCCACGCCGCCGCCCTGTCCCAGCGCGCTAAACGCGATGATCATCCCGTACACAGTGCCCAACAGCCCCAGCAGCGGGCCCAGGTTCCCGATGATGTTCATGTACTCGACCTTGCGAAACATCTGCCCACTCATCTCGCCGGACTTCTCCAGGGCGGCCTCGTGCATCGCGTCGAAGCCGTGTCGAGCGTGCTGGAGCGATGACGTCATGACCCGTGCGAAAAACGTCGAACTCTTCCGCATCCGTTCGAGGCAATCATGGAAATTGCGGCGTTCGATCAACTGCCGAGCCTTTCTGACCTGCTCCGGGGGCGCGATGGTCACCAGACGGACGGCGATGAAGTGCTCGACGATCAGCGCAATGGTCACCACCGAACCGGCCAGAATCAGCCACGCCGGCCACTCGATCCCCGCGGCCACCACCTCCCACATCGAATGTGATTCGGTCGGCGACGACGGCGCGGTCTGCGCCCATGCCGTCGCGACGCTGAAGGTGATTACCAGCACCGCCGTCAGGCACCGTAACACGGTCGTCATGAAGTCGTCCTCTCGGTTCTGACCGTTTGGCACGCCGATCTTAGCGTTTCGTTCACGTCAACGCTCCAAATCCGTGCCCGTCACGATCTTGGTCTTGCCGTCGCTGTCGGCGGCGATGCGTTTCAGCCGACGGGCACCCTCGGTCAGGCGCGGCAGTCCACTCGTGTCGGATAACAGCAATTCGTCGAAAACCAGGCAGTGAATCTGGGCGCGGGCCGTCTTGTTTTCCCTGGCAACCTGCGTCACAACCCTGTCGGCGAACACGCCGTCGGAAAAGAAGAAGACGGCATCGGGTTTCAGTGCCAGCGCCCGTCTCATGGCCTGCAACGGCGCGGTCCGGCCCCGCGGCTGCCTGCGATCGATCCAGTCGAAGAACTTGCGTTTCACATCGGGTGTCGCCGGCAGCAGTCGCGGCGCGAATGCCTCGGTCCTGAAGTGATGTGACTGATCGCCGGTGCTGTAAAAGATGAAGACGGCGAAGAGCTGCTTTGACGTCAGCTTGCCGATCGAGCGTTTGAGTTCACGCTTGAGCTCGTCGACCGCGACGATGATCGAGCCGGAAAAATCCACGACGTAGGCGAAGGTTTCGCCGCTGGCCTTGACGTTCCAGACGCCGGCCTTGCCGATGCCCGACCCGGTGCCAAAGCCGCGTCCGAACCCGCCCCCGCCGCCGCGGCCGGCACCGTCACCGATGCCGAGCACGCCGGAGCGGCCGCTCTCGCCGATGCCGAAGCCGCCTTCGCCCAACTCGCCGGGGTTGAGGCTCGTCTCGTTCCGGGCCAGGTCGCCCAGGTCCGCCCGGTCGGTCAGCTCGCTGAATTGAAACGGATCGATGTCGAGGTCGGTCTCCGGGGAGTCCATATCGAGCAGGTGCTCGCCCGGCCATTTGAGCCCCTCCTGAACTTCGCGCGGCGACGCGTCGGTGATCTCGACCTCGTACTCCTCGGGTCCGAGCCCGTCGCCGAAAACCTGCCACGACCGCAGGGCGAGAAACGCGAACAGCAGGACGTGTACGCCGATGCTGACCGACAGCGGCACGCCCAGGTGCAGCAGCCAGCGGATGTACGGGTTGCGCAGCTCGCGATCGACCAGCGGCTCCGGTTCCGGCTTCCGCGCCGGCCGCTCAATCCCACCGGTTCGCTCAGGTCTTCTTGGCATCGTTATCAGGTCAGGCGTGTCGCGGCCGCCGATGCGGGGCGGCTGTTATGGTGTGCCCGGCGGCACCGTACCGCCGGAAGCCGACTGTACATAGCGCATCCGGATTTCGTAAATCACCTGATCGAGCAGTTTTTTCTCGTCGTCGGCCAGGTTGCCCTTGGTCTTGTCTTCCAGGACCTGAAGCATGTCGACATAGTGCTTGGCGATGTCGAGGTTGGGTGGAATCCGCTCGCCGCCGGGGCCGGCCATCCCGCCGAGCCCCATGACCGCCTGCATCGCGATCATGTTGATCAGTTCGGCGAAGTTCGGGTCCGGCAACTGCTCCTGCTTGGTGGTTTCTTCCGCCAGCCGCTCCTTTTCCTGTTTGGCCTCGGCCTTCCAGTCGTCGTCGACGATGATTTTTTTCTCTTCGTCAGCCATCGTTGCCCCTTGTTCGGCGCCTTTATTCGCAATCATTTCCGCTTGGTGTATTGTATCGCCTCGGATCAACTAGTGCTCTGTCACACCTCAATTGGTGGGTGGCGTCGGGTGCCACGGACAAGCGGCAGTTTGCTTGTCCGTGCTTCCAGCGATGCTTAGCACTGCTCAAGAGCAGTGGCACACCAGCCCATCAATCGATGGCAGACGGAGCACTAGCGCTTGCCGCTTTCTTTTTTCCCACTTTTTCCGGGGGTTCCTCCTCCGGGGGCTCCCAAAGCCTGGCTCGCCGGGAACGGGGCGGCATGCGCCGTAGAACCAACAGCCCGATCAGACCCAGCAGCGTCATGCAGACCGCCAGGAACTGCGAAATCGTAAACATGCCGACCGTATCAACCGGGTTGTCGGCCCGGATCACCTCCAGCAGCCAACGCGCCAACGGCTGGATCAAGAGCAACGTGCAAATCACCTGCCCGTCGCGCTTCCGCCGCCAGTAGAGCGCATTGAGAAACAACGCGATCAGCAACGCGGTGATCGTCGAATAAGGCTGTGTCGGATGCACGGGCAGCGCCCGGTAAGGCTCAGCGATCGCGCGCAGTTGCCCCGCGCTCAGCCCGTATTTCTTCATGTTCGTGCAGATCGGTCCGAACTTGATCAGGTCCTTGCCGCCCGCCGACCTCAGTTCCCGAATCCTGTCCTGCAAATGCTGCTTCTCCGCGGGATTCTTGGCGGCGCCAAGCTTTTCCTTGCAAGCGGCCAATTCCTGGAACCGCTCGAAAATTCCATCGATCTTCGCTTCCGACGTGTACAGCAGATCGCGCGACAGCGGCATTGCAACTCCGGTACCGGCCGCCTCGTCGATGTAGAGCATCTCCTCGCGGATCTCCGCCCCCGGCAGCCGCTCTTTCCACTGGTTCACGCAGGCGTTGCTCCCGAACGGAAAACGCACCGCCCACGGCAAGTCGCACGTCGTCCCGAAACAACACCCATTCAAAAAGCAGCCGATCCGCCCGATCGCCAGCCCCAACGCGGCCGACGGCGCGATGATGTCCAGGTACCAGCGGATCGAAACCTTCTCCCACCAGCGCAGCCACGCCAGTGCGGCAACGGTCGTCAGGATGAATCCGCCGTAGAACTCCAGCCCGCCCTGCCTAACGTCGATGACTGCCCAGGCGATCTGGAAAGCATCGCCAAACGTGCGGAAATGGTCCCAATAGTGGATTACGTACATCGCCCGGCAACCGACGACGCCCCCGACGATCGCGATGAAGCCGCAGTTGAGAATCACGTCCGGGCTGCCACCCGATTTCAACGCCCGCCGGGCCGCCCACCAGATCGAGACAAACAGCCCGATCATCAGCATCAGCCCATAGCTGGGAATATCCCAATTGATCCCTGGAATCGTGAAGAAAACAGGTTTCATGACAACGTGGTGTACCTCCGGCAGACTGCTGTGCCCATACTACAAACGGCCGACTTCTTCGCGGTTCGCGAAGATTTCTCGCTACGTGAGCGGCCCGTCGCTCCAGCGGCGGGGGACACGAATGGACAATCGATTCGCGTCCCCCCCGGCTAACGCCATGGGCCACCCAACCCCTCGGCCCCTTGGCCCCTCGGTCCCTCGGTCCCTTTGGTCGCGGCCAAAGGCCGCGCTGTGTAATCCGGAAATTCTAGCCAAGCCTGGAGCGTGGGTCCACTTGCAGGTTGTCGATCAGACGCGTCTTGCCGATCCGCGCCGCCAACGCGATCAGCACCCGCCGCTCGATCCGCTTCACCGGCTGCATCGACGCCGGATCGACCACGCTGATGTATTCGATGCTGGTCTGGTCGGCGTCTTCGATGATTTGCCGCATCGCGTCGACCACCGCGACCCCGTCGGTCTGCCCGCTCTTGATCAGCGTCTTCGCCTCGTTCAGTGCCCGGTACAGACAGGTCGCTTGCTCCCGTTGCGACTTGTTGAGGCAGACGTTGCGGCTGCTGACGGCCAAACCGTCCGCCTCCCGCACGGTCGGACAGTCCAAGATCTCGATCGGCATGTTCAGGTCGCGCACCATCCGTCGAATGACCGCGAGCTGTTGGGCATCCTTCTGTCCGAAATACGCGCTATCCGGCTGGACGATGTTGAGGAGTTTGGTGACGACGGTGGTGACGCCGTCGAAGTGCCCGGGTCGGCCTACTCCGCAGAGTGTTTCGGTCAGTCGCGACACGTGTACGGCCGTCGCCGACTCCGGTGGATACATTTCTTCCACGGGCGGGATAAAGACAAGGTCGACGTTTGCTCTTCTACAGGTCACCAGATCAGCGGTCTCGTCGCGTGGATAGTTCTTGAAGTCCTCGTTGGGCCCGAACTGCGTCGGGTTGACGAAAATGCTGACGACGACAAAAGTGTCGTCGCGCTTGGCCGCCTCGATCAGCGAGATGTGTGCGACGTGCAGCGCCCCCATTGTCGGCACAAACCCGATCCAGCGCCCGTCCCGCCGTGCCGCCGCCACGGCCCGTCGTGTTCCAGCAATGTCTCTGATAATGTCCATAGCTCATATTGAATCCCCACAAGGGCCCCTTGTCATGTGGCGAGCACGTTTTTTTGCCGTTCCAACCCGCAATACAATGTGCGACACCGCACTTGTGCTTTGTCTGGGTTGATTTGATGAGTAGTGTTTCTTTCGAGGTCGTGATAATACTTGAAGAGGGCAACAATACTCGAAGAGGACAACAATACCTGAAGAGGCCCGCGCGGCGCACATTGCCAGCAAGCCCGGCGGGCGAGATATTAGCCACAACCACACCCGGAGCCCACGCGCGTCGGAC
>JAUWNI010000181.1 GCA_030612705.1 Phycisphaerae bacterium
CGGGGGGGTCCCGCCCGCGCGGCGCCGCGCGGACTGAAGTCCGCAGTTCTTTCGGTTTTTTTGAATCTTCTTTATCTTTTGTTTGCGGTACTGATTGCAATTCCCGCGCCGGCTCAGCAAACCGAAACGCACGCACCCGCAAACGCGGTACTCATCCGGCAGCAACAGCTCGTCTTCCAAAACGCCCTCCGTACCGTCATGCCGGCGATCGTCCGCATCGACACCATCGGCGGGGCGCAACCCGTGCGACACGAGATGACCATCATGCGGCAGCAACGTGTGACGACGGGCTTCCGGCAGGCCGACGGACCAACCACCGGGTTGATTTGGTCGGCCGACGGCTACATTCTCACCACCAGCTTCAATTTCGTTCGCGACCCGGTCGTCATCACTGTGACGCTGGCCGACGGTCGGCGCTACGTCGCTCGGCTGATCGCCCGCGATGCACCCGCCCGGCTGGCGTTGCTGAAGATAGATGCCACCGACCTGCCTACGCCGCAATGGGTGGATGTTGACGAACTGCGTCCGGGACAATGGGCGCTGGCCGCGGGTTGGGGTTACGGCGGCGCCGAGCCGGCCCTCACGGTCGGCATCCTCAGCGCCCCGCGGCGGATGAGCGGTCAGGCGGTGCAGACGGACGCCAAGATTTCACCGGCGAACTACGGCGGCCCGCTCTTCGACGTCGAGGGTCGCGTGATCGGCATTTGCGTGCCGATGGGACCCGGTGAAGACGAGTTCGCGGGTGTCGAGTGGTACGACTCCGGCATCGGCTTCGCGATTCACGCCGAGCACATCCGCCGCCGCGTGCCGCGTTTGAAGCAAGGCGACGACTTGCACCACGGTCTGCTGGGCATCAACCTCGATTCACGCGAGGCCGTCGTCGGCGACGAAGTAGGTGACGACGCCGTCAGCGGGCTGCGCATCATCGGCCAACCCCGTGGACCCGCGGCCGAGGTGGGACTGCAAACCGATGACGTGATCACGCACCTCGACGGCGAGCCGACGCCGCGCATCGTGAACTTCCGCCGCATTGTCGCCCGCAAGGCCGCCGGCGATACGATCAAGGTCGATTATCGACGTGGGGAGCAATTGGCCTCCGTCGCGCTCACACTTGCGTCGGCGGAAGATTTTCGCAAGCCCCCCGCATCGCAGCCAAAGTAGTAAAATCCCCCCAACATCGGTAGCATCGGCGTCTCGCCGGTGAATTGTTGCTGCTCGCGCGATCGTGCGTATTGTCACGAAAGGATCGTGTCCGCGTGAAGGTCGCTCTCTTTATCACATGTCTGACCGACTCTTACTACCCGCGGGTCGGCGAGGCGGTCGTGCGCGTCCTGCGGCACTTCGGTTGCGAGGTCGAGTTCCCCCCCGAGCAGACTTGTTGCGGCCAGCCCGCCTTTAACAGCGGCTTTCACGACCAAGCCGCCGCCGTCGCGCGGCGAATGCTGCGTATCTTCGAGCCTTATGAGACCGTGGTCACACCGTCGGCGTCGTGCGCGGCAATGGTCAAACACCACTTTGCCGAACTGCTCGGGGACGACGCGCGGGAGCGTGCGGCGGCCGAACAACTGGCCGCGCGAACCCATGAATTCGCGGTGTTTTTGACCAAGGAACTCGGTATCGACATCGGCCGGCATTTGAAGTTCGCCGAGCCGATCACGTTTCATTACCCATGCCACGCGCGCGGGATTTATTCACTGGCGGAGTTGCACGGTTGGTTGACCGCTGCCGAAGCGGTTGATCTGCGCACGCCCAAACACGCGGACCTGTGCTGCGGCTTTGGCGGCGTATTCGCCGTCGAGTATCCCGAGATCAGCGGCGCGATGCTGGACGACAAGCTCGAAGAACTTGCCGCAACCGGCGCCAAGCTGGTTGTCTGTAATGAGGGCGGCTGCGCGCTCAACATGACCGGGGGTGCCCACCGTCGGGGGTTGGCGTTGCGTTTCAAGCATCTGGCCGAATGCCTGGCCGAGTCGTTGGGATTGATGGAGCCCGAGGCGTGAGCGCGAAGAAGAGCGATTTTCGCCAACGCATCGCCGCGGGCATGGCCGACCGGCGCGTCATCCGGGCCGTTCACCAGGCGACGTTTCACAAGGTCGAAACGGTCGCCGACGCACTGAGTCTACTCCGAAACCACCAGGAGCTGCGCGACCTCGCCGCTCGGATCAAGCAACACACGCTCGAAAACCTGCCGGGCTATCTCGAACAGTTCATCTCGGCCTGCGAGCGCAACGGCACGCGCGTGCACTTCGCCGCCGACGCGGCCGCGGCCCGGGAGATCATTTGCGAGATCGCCCGTGTCAGCGGCTCGAAGCTGGCGGTCAAGTCCAAGAGCATGACCACCGAGGAGATCCACCTTAACGAGGCGCTCGAAGCTGCCGGCGTGCGAACCGTCGAGACCGACCTCGGCGAGTTCATCGTGCAGATCGATCACGACCGACCCAGCCACATCGTCTCGCCGATCATCCACAAGGATCGGCAACAGATCGCCCGGGCGCTGGTTCGCGAAACCGGCTGCGATTACACCGAGGACCCGACCGAACTGACCGCCGTCGCCCGCAAGCACCTGCGCGACGTTTTCCGCCACTGCGACCTCGGCATCACCGGCGTGAACTTCGCCGTCGCCGAAACCGGCACGATCTGCATCTGCACGAACGAGGGCAACGGGCGGATGACGACGACGCGCCCGCGCGTACACGTCGCGCTGCTGGGTATCGAGAAACTCGTGCCGCGTCTCCGCGATTTGCCGGTCTTTCTCAAGCTGCTCGCGAGATCGAGCACCGGCCAGCCGCTCACGGTTTATACAACCTTAATCACCGGACCGAAGCGTCCGGCCGATCCCGACGGCCCCGAGCAGGTGCACGTCGTCCTGCTCGACAACGGCCGTTCCGAAATCCTTGGCGGCCCCTTTATCGAGGTGCTGCGCTGCATTCGTTGTGGAGCGTGCCTGAATGCCTGTCCGGTCTTTCGCAACATCGGCGGGCACGCGTACGGCAGCGTGTATCCGGGCCCGATCGGCAGTCTGGTCACGCCGCTGCTGAGCGGAATCGTCGCGCACGCGGAGTTGCCGCGCGCGTCGAGCCTGTGCGGCGCGTGCCGGGATGCGTGCCCGGTCAAGCTTGACATCCCCGGGCTGCTTGTGAAGCTGCGAGCCCGCACGTGCAACCGACAGCCGCTTACTAAACGCATGGGCATGACTATCTGGAAGTGGATCATGCGGTCGCCGACGATGTTCGGCTGCGTACAACGATCGATGAGATGGTTTTTACGCCCCGACCGTGACGGCTGGATCAGCAACGGCCCCGGCCCGGCGGGGGAGTGGACGAAGGTCCGCGACTTGCCGCCTCCTCCGAAGAAGAGTTTCCACCGACGTTGGCGCGAGGAGTGGGCTGATGAAGACTAACGACGGGCCGAAAACGGGAGTAACGAACGACGATGCCCGCCGCGACGCCGTTGACGCGTTTGTCAATTCGCTCAAACGACGTCGGCATGACGCGCCTGCCAAGACTATGCTGCCGGAAGATATTGAAATAGTGACTCGATTGGTCGAGCGTGACGAAGACCCGGCGGCGCTATTCACACAGACGGCGACAACCGTCGGCGTGAACGTGCATTCGGCGACGACCGCCGATTGGCTCGACGTTGTTGCCAAACTGCTGCAAGAGCATCAGGCCAAGGACGCCGCGATACCGCCGGTCGGTGACGGCTTTTTCGAAGCAGAGCGCGTCGAGCAACTGAAGCAGCGACTGGTGGCCGATGGCGTCGCCGCGAAAAGCGAGACCGACGACGAAACCCTCTTTTCGGTCGACATGGCGATTACCGGCGTCGCCGCGGCGATTGCCGAGACCGGCACGATCGCGTGCGAAGCGCGGCCCATAATTGCCCGCGGGTCTTCGTTGATACCGCCCGTACACATTGCCGTGGTTGCCGCCGAACAATTGCTGCCCGACCTGTGCGACTACTTCAACGTGTTATCTAAGCGGTCCGAGTTACCGGCCGACGCGAGCCTCATCACCGGTCCGAGTAAAACCGCCGACATCGAAGGCGTGCTCGTCACCGGCGTCCACGGCCCGGCAACGGTGCACGTCGTACTCGTCCGTGAATCGTAGACACCTACCGATAATCCTCGTTGTGAAAGCAGTCTCTAGTGCTCCGTCACACCCTGGTTTTCGGGTCGTAGCGTCGGCCGCGGGGGGCCGACGCGACCCGCTCACCGTTAATCCGCGTTGGGAAAGTAGGGTATAGGGGTTTTTGGGTACAGTCGAGGCTCGGAAGTCGCGTAAAACCGGCGGATTATGCCCGCGGCCCCGAGTTATTCATTGAATGCCGATGGTGTCCAGGCTAAGATAAATTAGTAAAGATGTTTATGGGTTTCGCTGGTGGGGCGCGTTTAAGTTGTAAGTCGGCGCGTTATGGACGGGAGAGGCGCGTGCGCTGGATTCGCGACCGTGTTCTATGGGTAATCTGTGTCGTCACCTGCTTGTCGGCGGTCGCGGTACAGGCTCAACCCGCCGGCGACTGCAATAATGACGGCATCCCCGACGATCTCTTCGGCCTGGGCCGGGTCTTCTTCGACACCTTTTCCTGGACCACCATCGATTCAAACAAATGGACGGTGATTTGGGGGGCAACCGTCGACGACGTGGGAATCAGCGAACCCACTGAGCCGTACGCGTTACGCCTCAACGGTCATCCATACGGCGGCGATTCGATCGAATCCATCCCGATCGACCTTACCGCCGCCACGGATCTCGTCCTGACCTATTCCTGGCAGCGCACCGGCGGCGGCGAATCGCCTGAAAGCGGCGAAGATCTCTTCATCGAGTTCGCCGACGAGATCGGTACCTGGATTACGCTCGCCCAGTATCTGGGCAGCGGGCTCGATATGCCTGCGTTTGAGCAGGAGATTCTGACGCTGCCGCCGGAAGCCTATCATGCCGACTTCGTGCTGCGAATCCGGAACTTTGCCACCCCCGGCGCGTACGACGATTGGTTTGTCGACGACATCTTCATCACCGACGGCGTCCCCGACTGTAACAACAACGGTGTGCCCGACGATTGCGATATTACCGAAGGCACCAGCGAGGACTGCAACCAGAACGGCATCCCCGACGAATGTGACCTCGACGAAGGCATCAGCGCGGATTGCAACGACAACGGCGTGCCCGACGAATGCGATATCGCCGAAGGCACTAGCATCGACACCAACGGCGATTACATCCCGGATGAATGTCAGGACTGCAACAATAACAGCGTGCTCGACCCATACGACATCGCCGACGGTACCAGCGAAGACTGCAACGCGAACGGAATCCCCGACGAATGCGACTTGGCCGACGGTACCAGCAACGATTGTGACGCTAACGGCGTGCCCGACGAGTGTGACATCGCGTCGCTTGCCTATCGGGTGGACGACGGCACCTATGAAGCCAAGATCGGGTCCAGCACCGGGGGCGGCTTCATTTGGCTGAACCAGTTTACCGTCGAGCCGGGGGCCGAGAATATCGTCGCGATCAGTCTCGTCTGGGGCATGGTCGCGACCGGGACGCCAACCACGCTCGCGATCTGGACCGACCCGGATCACGACGGCGACCCCACCAACGCCGTGCTGGTGATGACGACTGATTCGGTGCCTTCCGAGAATCCGGGGACAAACCAGTTCACCACGGTGCCGGTGCCGCGCACCTACGTCGGCGAGGCGGGCGATGTGTTCTTCGTCGGCGCATACTTGACGCACATGCTGGGCGAGCATCCGGCCTCGCTCGACTGTACGACGCCCTCGATGCAAAAGAGTTGGGTGGCCTTCGGCGATAACCTCGAAGACCTGTCCGCCAATCCATACCCGCCGGACCTTGTCGATAACTACGGCTTTCCCGGCAACCTCATGATCCGCGGTCACTCCTTGTATAAGGACTGCAACGATAACGATGTACTGGACGAGTGCGACATTACGGCGCTCACATCGTACGACAACAACTTGAGCGACATCCCGGATGAGTGTGAATTGGGTTCCGCCGTCGATCTCGAACTTGTGCCCGACGCACCCTGCTATAGCACCGGCGACACCGTGACGATCGAGATCTGGATGAACGAGGCCGAGGCGGCGATCGTCGGTGGGCAGTTCTTCCTCGATTACGACCAAGCGCAACTGGAGTTGATCGATATCGTGCCCGCCGGCCCGCCTTCACCATTCACCGAGCAGGTCTATGAGTGCTCTCTGATTTACGGGGGAGCCATGCCGCAATGCGAACCGGCCGCGGGAACGATCGATTACGCCGTCGGCATCGTCCCCGAGACGCCGGGTGCGACCGGGTCCGCGCAAATGGCGGTGATCACCTTTACCGCCTTGCAGCCAATCTGCTCGGGATTCGATTTGCTGACTTGGCGCACGGATGAGGTGGTCCGGGTCGGAACCGAAGATAATACACCGCTCTACCCGCTGCTCACCCATCTCGACGTGGGTGACATCACGCCGCCGACCCTGACGGTGCCGCCGGATGTTGTTACCGGCGTCGACGACGGCGAAATCTGCATCGCCACGCTCGATCCAGGTTTCGCCACCGCCGAGGACGATTGTGCCGACCCGGCGGACATCACCATTTCCTGGCAGCGCGGCGATGGGCAACTCAGCCTGACCGATCCGTACAATGTCGCCGACTCACCGATAATCATCACGTGGCAGGCGGAAGACGAGTGTGGCAACCTGTCATCCGATGTCACGACGATTACGGTCTTGCTCCTGGGCGACCTCGACTACGACGCCGATGTCGACCTGGCCGACCTCGCGCAACTGCTCGCACACTACGGCACTACCAGCGGCGCGGTCTACGAGGACGGCGACCTAGACGATGATGGCGATGTTGACCTGTCCGACCTCGCTGCTCTGCTCTCGGTATACGGAACCTCATGCCCATAGCAGTCCAGCACAATAGTCACTACGGATCGTGAATGATGTAGCGGCCGGCGCCTCGCCGGCCGTAATAGGTCGGAAACGCCGCTTGGGGCGTACGGCCTGCGAGGCGCAGGCCGCTACATGACTTTTGCGGCGGCCTCCTAACGTCGGAGATGGTATTAGGCACAGGAAGTGGCACCAGTGCGCT
>JAUWNI010000035.1 GCA_030612705.1 Phycisphaerae bacterium
GATATCCTGTGTGTCTTGCATGGCGGTCTCCCGGCCCACGCGGGCCACGCTACGAAAGCTCCAATTAGCTTTCATTCGGGCGAGAATACTCGACCCGACGGGAGACCGCCTTCTTACTCATGCCATCTGCGGGGCTTTCCGTCACGGGGGACGACTTCCGGGGGCTGGCGCCCCCGGCTATTGACTGCCGCCCCTGCAGGGCTGGACCAAGCAGGATTTCCGGGGTTCATATGCCGAGCGTTGAGCGACACACCAGAAAAACCTTACTTGCTGAAGGAATCAAGCGCGCTAAAAGTGTTGCATACTCATGTTACGACAACTACTGCGCGAGGCGTTCCATCTCGGCTTCGGAGATTTCGTAGTTTCCGTAGACGCTTTGTACGTCGTCGTGGTCTTCGAGCTCCTCGAGGAGCTTCATGAGCTTATCGGCGTTATTACCCGCGAGTGTGACGGTCGACGAAGGCTCCATTGAGAGTTCGGCGCTCTCGGGTTTGATGTCCGCGTCGGCCAGGGCCTGGCGGACGTTGTTGAAGTCGGCGGGGGCGCACTTCAGCTCGAAAACGTCGCCATCCTGGATGATGTCGTCGACGCCGGCCTCGATGCCGATTTCGGTGAGCCTGTCCTCGTTGGCCTGTGCGGCGGGGACGGCGAAAAGGCCGCGTTTGGAAAACATCCAGGCGACGGAGCCCGTGGCGCCGAGGCTGCCGCCGCGCTTCTCGAAGATTTTCTTGATTTCGGGGGCTGTGCGGTTGCGGTTGTCGGTCAGGACGGTGCAGAGGATGGCGGCACCGCCGGGGCCGTAGCCCTCGAAGACAAGTTCGACGTATTCGGCGCCTTCGATGTCGCCGGTGCCTTTTTTAATGGCGCGTTCGATGGTGTCCTTGGGCATGTTCTCGGCTTTGGCGGCGTCGATGGCGTAGCGGAGGGTGAGGTTGGTTTCGGGATCGCCGCCGCCGGCGCGGGCCGCGATGATGACCGCGCGAGCGAGCTTGCTCCAGGCACGTCCGCGGCGTGCGTCGGTGACGGATTTGGCGCGTTTGATACGTGCCCAGTGCGAATGTCCTGACATATTGTTCCCGATCCGGCTTGAGGGCCTACCTGTCACGCGTGCCGCTGGCAACCTGGGATTGGCGGCACATTTACTCAAGTATCAAAATAGCGATTCGGCAGTGTTTGGGCAAGTTTTGCGTGGGTGTGTGGCACTCTTTATCAGTCCGATGCAAAACTCGGCAGTGCCCACAGACCGTAGCGGCCGACCCCCGTGTCGGCCGTGGAACGCCGTTTTCATCCCGCGTCGCGCACGGAGACCCGACGCTACATGATTTTTGCGGCGGACTGCCAAGCATCGCTGGAAGCACGGACAAGCAAACTGCCGCTTGTCCGTGGCACTCGGTGCTACCCGTCAATCGAGGTGTGACAGAGCACTACTTTGTTCGGAAGCGATAGACGGTGGTCTGAGTGTAGCATTCACCCGGCTTAAGAATCGTTGACGGAAAGGACGGCTTGTTTGGCGAATCCGGAAAATGCTGTGCTTCCAAACAGAACCCGGAGCGATACGTGTAGGGGCGCCCGCCTTTGCCGATATTGCTGCCGTCAAGGAAGTTGCCGGCGTAGAACTGGAGCCCGGGTTCGGTGGTGTACACTTCCATGATCCGCCCCGTAGTGGGCTCGGATACGCGCGCGGCCAGCGTGAGCGGTTTTTTGCCGCGATTGAGAACCCAGTTGTGGTCGTAGCCGCCGCCGTATTGCAGTTGTTCGTACTCCTGATTGATTCGGGCGCCGATGGCGGTCGGCCTTCGGAAGTCCATTGGCGTGCCTTTCACCGAGCGCAGCTCGCCGGTTGGAATCAGCCCATCGTCCACGGGCGTGAACTGGTCCGCGTTGATCATCATTTCGTGGTCAAGGATGCTGCCGGTGCCCTGGCCGGCGAGGTTGAAGTAGCTGTGATGTGTGAGGTTGACCGGCGTGGCCTTATCCGTACGCGCCTCGTATTCGATCCGCAACTCGTCGGCGTTGGTGAGCCAATAGGTCACAATGACGCGCAGGTTTCCCGGGTAGCCCTCCTCGCCGTCCTTACTGAGATAGCTGAATTCCACACCGGCCTGATCGGCTTTCTCCACTGGTCGGGCCTGCCAGATGACTTTGTCGAACCCTCTGACGCCGCCGTGTAGATGATTAGGACCGTTGTTGGTCGCCAGCGTGTACGTGACGCCGTCCAGCACGAATTGGCCGAGAGCGATGCGGTTCGCGTAGCGGCCGGCGATCGCGCCAAAGTAGGGATTATTCGCGATGTAATCATCCAGCGTGTCATAACCCAGGACAATATCGTCCAGCTTGCCCTTGCTGTCCGGAACACGCAGGGAAACGACGATGGCGCCGTAGTTGATGATGCGGGCGGTTACGCCGTTTCTATTCGTCAGTGCGTACAGCGTGACCTTCTCACCTTTCGGCGTTGAGCCGAACGGCTCAGCCTTTACCGTAACATGGTCTGCCGCTTTCGAGGCGTCAGTTCCTGTCGTCATGTCCGACCTGCTTTGACACGAGCAAATAAACAGGGCCGGAAGCAGCAAGGCGCAAATGGCCGCGGCGCGTGGAAATATCGTCATCTCTTGGTTCCTTTCGTCGACGGTGAATCGTGATTACGCCCGAGATCATCGATCCGGACGAACGCGTTTTCGCGCTTGCGGCGGGCGAGCTTGAAACTCCGACAGGTTTGCATTGCCGCCGGCATGTCGGTCGCGAAGTTGTCAGGTGGTCACTGTGCATTGCCGACCTTCCATTCGAGTATGCCGGCGCAAAGTTTATCCTGCAACTGGACTTCGATTCGCAGACCGTTGGTTGTCACCGGATCGAACGTCACGCGGTTGAACCGGTCGAGTTCGGTACCGAAGTCCGACGGGTTCGGCACCTCCCGCCACGTCTGCCCCTCGCGATAGAGCA
This sequence comes from Phycisphaerae bacterium, assembly GCA_030612705.1. Classification (GTDB taxonomy): domain Bacteria; phylum Planctomycetota; class Phycisphaerae; order UBA1845; family Fen-1342; genus JALSRY01. The sequence goes on from JAUWNI010000035.1 coordinate 2,941, forward strand.
GCTTCCACGTTGCCGGCGCGCGGCATTGGCCCTTTTGTTGACTGTCGTCGTACCAGTAGACCTCGATGCGTGAGACCGCGCGGGGTGCGTCGAAGTCGTACTGGACCCACTCGGCGCTGCCGCGCCGCGGCCACCAGGTGAAGCGCGGGATGTTTCGACCGTTCGAGTTAGCCGGTTCGAGCCGGTCGTAGAGGGACGAGAGCGTATCGCCGGTATAGCAATGGGAGGCGCTGGCGTTGATCCAGGAGATCGGCGGCAGCGAAACGAGGGTCAGCGATTCCGGGAGCCAGACGGTCATCTCGCCGGGCGCGCGGTTGTCCCAGGCGTAGTAGGGAATTGCGACGAAGTCGACAGGCCGGGCGCTGGCGGCACGCTGATAAAGATCCTGATCCCAGCCATCGTGCCCACTCGAGATGGCGGCAAGCGCGTCGCCGCGGATGGTCATCACGCCGTTGAGCAGGTTGCGTTGATATTTGGTCGTCAACTCGTCGTCGCGCGGGAGGGCGAGATTCAGCACACCGGCTTCGTTGTCGGCGGCCTCGAGACAGTACACGATCGGTCCGCGTTGAAGTGCCACGCGGCCGGCGTCGGCCTTGACACGCGGGTCGGCCCGCATACGCTCGATCGGCATCGGCAATTCAAGCTCGACCACGTCGCCCGGCTGCCACGTGCGGCGAATGTGAGCATAGCCACGCTGCGTTTCGAGCGGAGCGACGGTCTTGCCGGCGACCTTGAGCGTGGCACCGTTGCACCAGGCGGGGATACGCAAGTTCAATGCGAAATCCATCTTCTCAGGCGGGGTGACGGTCAGCTTCACGCGGCCGTCCCAAGGGTAACGCGTCTGTTGCTTGAGTGTAATCGTCTTGTTCTCCGCAAGCTTTATTTCGCTCGTGCTACCGATGTACAGGTTGACATAAATCGCATCGTCGTTGTGGGCGTAGACGTAGCCGCCGATCGACGGAATGAAACGCACGGCGTTGCTTGGACAACAGGCGCATGAGTACCACGGTTGGCGATGGTGGCTGCCGCGGCTGGCGAGCGGGTTGGTGTAGAAAAACCCCTTGCCGTCGAGCGAGATTCCCGCCAGCGCACCGTTGTACAACGCACGTTCGAGCACGTCGGCGTACTTCGCGTCCGCGTGCAACAGGTTCAGCCGATGGTTCCAGAAACACATCGCGATCGACGCACAGGTTTCGCAGTAGGCGGTCTCGTTCGGCAGGTCGTAGGCTTCGGTGAAGCCCTCGTTGTGCCCTGAGGCACCGATCCCGCCGGTGATGTACATTTTGGCGTGGATCGTGTCGCGCCAGATGCGGTCGAGCATGTCGATGTAACCGCTGTCGCCGGTGATGGCGGCGATGTCGGCGACGCCGCTGTAGAGGTACATGCCCCGGACGGCGTGTCCGACGATGTACGTGTGCTCGCGGACGGGGGCGTGGTCCTGGCAATACTCGCCGTAGAGTTCGCGGCCGTTGGCGCGGCCGCGCTGCTCGACGAAGAACTCGGCGAGCCTGAGGTGCTTTTTCTCGCCGGTCAGGTGGTAGAGCTTGACGAGGGCGAGTTCGATTTCCTCGTGGCCGGGGATGTCGAGTTTTTTGCCCGGTCCGAAGACGGTTTCGATGTGATCGATGAATCGGATCGCAACGTCGAGCAGCGTGCGTTTGCCGGTCGCCTGGTAATGTGCGATGGCGGCTTCGAGTAGATGTCCGGCGCAGTAAAGCTCGTGCCGCACGCGGCAGTTCGTCCAACGCTGCTCGTTGGGCGTCAATGCGAAGTAGGTGTTGAGGTAGCCGTCGTCCTGCTGGGCGGCGGCGATGCGGGCGATCAGATCATCAACGTACGCTTCGAGCTTCGGATCGCGCTCGTGCATCAGCGCGTAGGCCGCTCCCTCGAGCACTTTGTAAACGTCCGAGTCGTTGTAGAAATAGCCCTCGAACTTGCCTTCGAGCTTGCCGGCGGCCTTGTCGAAGTTGCGGAGCCGGCCGGTTTGCTCACATTGCTCGAAGCAGTGCGGCAACATGCTGTCCCCGACGACACTGAGCTTCGGCGCCCAGAATTCGTCCGTGATGCGAACGTCGGTGAAAGGCACCGGCCGCAGCTTCGCGTGCTCCTGCGCGGTTGCCATGGTGCTAACCCCAAGGCCCACAAATGCGGCCAACAAGATTCGAAGTCCGGTGTTCATCGCTAATCCTCGCCATGTGTGTTGTTTCCGTTCCGAAAGCCATAGTTTGACCGCTGCTCGCGGCCATGCAAGCGATAGCGACAACGAAAAGGCCGAGGGCCCGTGACGCTTTTAGCGGGGCGCTTTTCCCAGCCCTGGAAGGGCGATAGTCAATAGCCGAGGGCGTAAGCCCTCGGATTGCGAGCGACAAGTCTAATCGGCCCCACAGGGGCGACAGAAGCTCGCGAGGGCGGTTGCGCCGTTCTCTGTCGCCCCTCCGGGGCTTTCGGCACAATATGCTCCTTTACCCCAGGGCTCACGCCCTGGGCTACTATCTTTCGTCCCTCCGGGACTATCAAAAGGCTAAACGCGTACTTTCTAGGAGCAGTTTCTTTCACCCGTGGCCGGCAACGCTGGTCCAAGGCTCGGAATGACACTCTGCCCACCACTTTGCTTTCCCGCGGAATTCACTCCGTCCGGCTTTCGCTCGGAGACGATCCCGCCGCGGCGGTCTCGAACCGGAGCAGGCATTCGGGTTTGAAGCGTTGCCGCTCAAAGCCCAATTTGTCGTACGGGACGCCCTGGGCGAAAGCGAGGAGTTGGAAGTAATAGATCGGCGCCGTGTGGAAGTCTTCGCCGAACCGTTTGGCAACCTTCATCTGCCCATGATCGAATTGGCCGAAGCAGGTCGGGCAGATCATGCACAGAATGTCCGCCCGCTCGTCGTTCACCGTGCTCAATAGATCGTGCATCATGTTGGCCGGGATATCATCAGTCTGGCAGGCCTTGCCGCAGCAGAGGTACCAGTTGCGGTGGCGCACCGGCGTAGCCCCGAGGGCCGTCACCAGGTTTTCCAGTACCGAGGGGTTGTTGGGATCGTCAACCTGCATGATCCGGCTGGGTTTCAAGAGGTGGCAGCCGTAATGGATCGCCACCCGCAGGCCTTCCAGCGGACGCGTAACGGACTCGCGGACCGCGTCGTAGCCGGCCTCGTTGCGCACCAGCGTGGCGATGTGCCTGATCCGGCTGGTCCCGCGATACTGTCGTCCGATCCTCTTCAAGCGTTCGTTGACCCTGGCTCTGAGCGCTTCGTCCTGTAACAGGTGGTAAGTCTCCGATAGAGTGGCGGTGCATCCCGAGCAATTCGTGAAGATGTCGAGCCCCAAGTCTTCGGCCAGGGTGAGGTTGCGGGCGGCCACCGACAGCCACGAGAGCTTGTCCTTGGACTTGAAGTAGATCGGGTCCGGACAGCACGAAGCGCCCTCGAGATCGACAATTTCAATCCCGAGCCTGGGCAGGGTATGCCGGATGGCGAACTCCATCGCGGGATGCCGAGCCGGAATCAGACAGCCTGGGAAGAACGCGAAGCGCTTCACGCGGTTTCTCCTCGGTTCGGCCGGCGAGGCGCCGGCCGCTACGTTCTCATTCTTTCGCGGCCTCTCGGGCTGAATCCTGTGGCTCGATCAGCTTGCGAATTTCATCCATCGGGACCGGCGACATCGGCGGCAGGCCGAAGCGCTTTCGCTGCCGATCGACCGCCGCGTTCAGCGGAGTCGTCCGTCCGGTTTCCTCGAACGTCTTGATAATTTTCGCGACGGGGTCCGGGTAGATTCCACGATCCGCCAACATGTTCTTCAGCGAGATAATCACCTCGACCGGCTTGACCTCCTGCGGACAGCGCTCATGGCAGTTGTAGCAATTGGTGCACTGCCAAAGGATGGAGTCCTTTACGAGCAACTCCTCCCCGAGACCGTACAGAACTTTCAGCATGATCTCCCGAGGATTGAACTCGTCGCTGTACGTCGCGGCCGGACAATCCCCCACGCAGGCGCCACACTGGTAGCAGAAACTGGCCAGGTCCCCCTCGATCTTCTCGGCCAGCTCGCGGCGGAAGTCGAAGTTGACGCGTACGAGATCGCCTCGGTCGCCCGCGGCTTCAGTCATGAAGGTCACTCCTTTTAGCCATCAGCTTTCAGCTACGTGGTCTTTGCTGACCGCTGATCGCTGACCGCTTTCTTCTTCAGATGCCGGATGCTGTTCGAGCGGCACTTGGGGCAGGAGCGCTCCTTGTCCTCGCCCTTTTCAACCGACTCCTGATACTCATGGCCGCACATCATGCATCGAAAGGTTTCCAGCGTTGTGGTCGCCATATGTTTCTCCGGTCGGGTCGAAACCCAGTGCCCCGTCACACCTCAATTGATGGGTGCCATGCCCAAGCCGAAGGCGCGGGCATGATTCTAAATAACCATGCGTGAAAACGCACCGCGCGACGGCCCACACAGCAGAGCCGGCGTGTCCCCACGCCGGTTTCCGGGCCGAGGACGGCCCGGCTCTGTTGCGGGACCAACATGGTCGCGCTTCGCTTGGCCATGGCACCCAAGCATCCAAGCACCCAATCCACTCGTACCCGTCAATTCAACTGTGACAGAGCATTAGCGCGCGCCCGCGGTCGCCGTTTTCTTCTCGGGGATCTTCTTGTGTTTCGGCTGCAACGCGTGGCGCGTGTGCTCGATTTCCTCCATTGTGACGGTCTTGCGCAACTCCTCCATCTGGCGCATTACTTCGGCAAACTTCTGCCCTTCCGCGGCGCTGATCCACTCCAACTGCAAACGCTCCGGCCGCACGCCGGCCTTTTCCAGCTTGTCCCACAGCCGTTGCATGCGCTTCGCCGTCTGCCGGTTGGCGTTGATGTAATGGCAGTCGGCGTAATGACAACCCGAGACCAGTACGACCGGCGCGCCGCAACGGAACGCCTCGAGCACCATCTCCTCCGAGACGCGCGCCGAGCACATCGTCCGCACCACGCGGTTCGAGGCCGGGTACTGGATGCGGGAGATGCCGGCCATATCGGCGCCGGCATACGAGCACCAGTTGCAGGCAAAGACGACGACCTTGTCCTGCGGTTCGAGCTCCAGAAGCGCGCGCACCTGGGCAATCAACTGGTCGTCAGTAAAGTGCCGCATCGTGATCGCGTCGAACTGGCAGGTGGCCCCGCACGCCCCGCAGCCCGCGCAGGCCGCCTCCACAACCACGGCGACCTCGCCTTTCTTCCAATTGATCGCACCGTAGGGACATACCGCGGCGCACTGCCCGCACTTCATGCAGGCCTGTTCGTCGATCCGGCTGGTGATCGCCTCGATCTGGATCCGGCCCGTGTTGAGCAGGGCACCGGCGCGTGAGGCCGACGCACCGGCCTGACAGACCGAGTCCTTGATGTCCTTGGGAGCTTCGCAGAAGCCGGCGAAGAAGACCCCGCGGGTCGGCGCGTCCACCGGCTTGAGTTTCGGGTGCGACTCCATGAAAAAGCCGTCCGAGGTTTTCGACAGCGTCAGCAGCGAGGATATCTTGGCGAGGTCTTTCGGGGGCTGCACGCCGACCGACAGCACCAGTATGTCGAGTTCGTGCCGTTCCAGGCTGCCCGAGGTCGTGTTCTCGACCGTGACGGTGAGGTTGTGTGTTTCGGGATCTTCCTCGACCTCTCCCGGCAGCCCGCGGATATAGCGCGTGCCCGCCTCTTTCGACCGCTGGAACATGTCCTCGAACGATTTTCCGGAGGCCCGGATGTCTTGATAGAAAACCGTGTTCTGCACGTCCGGATAGTGATCGGCCAGCAGCAGCGTGTCCTTAATCGTGTTCATGCAGCAGATGTTCGAGCAGTAGGGCCGCCCGATCTTCGGGTTCCGCGAGCCCACGCACTGAACGAAGCCGATCCGCTTGGGACGCTCCTGATCGCTCGGGCGGACGAAGTGGCCGGCCGTGGGTCCGCCGGCACAGATCAACCGCTCGAACTCCATCGAGGTGATGACGTTGTCGAAGCGGGTATAGCCGTACTCGTCCATTTCGGTCGGGTCGTAAACATCCAGGCCGATCGCCACGATGATCGCTCCGATCTCGCGCGTCAGAATCTCGTCGTGGTCGTCGTAGTTGATGGCGTTCTGCTCGCAGGCCTCGGCACACTTGCCGCAGGCGATCGGGTTGTTGCCGAGGCAGTCGTTCATGTTGAGCACGTAGGTGCTAGGCACGGCTTGCGGAAAGGGAATGTAGATCGCCTTGCGGGAGGCGAGCCCGGCCTGAAACTCATCCGGCTTGACGACCGGGCAGACCTTGACGCATTCCCCGCAGGCATTACATAGGTTGGGGTCGACGTAGCGGGCCTTCTTACGAATCTTCGCCGTGAAGTTCCCAACGTAACCCGAAACCTCGGCGACCTCGCTGTAGGTGAGCAGTTCGATGTTCGGATGCCGACCGGCATCAATGGCCTTGGGCCCAAGAATTCATATCGAACAGTCCATCGTGGGATAGGTCTTGTCGAGTTGCGCCATGATCCCGCCGATGGACGGCTGCTTCTCAACCAGGACAACCTTGTGGCCGGCGTCGGCGAGCTGGAGGGACGCCTCGATACCCGCCACTCCGCCGCCGATCACCAACGCCCTCTTGGTGACCGGGACGCTGAGTTCCTGCTGCGGTTGGAGGAAGCGGGCCCGCGCCGCGGCACTGGCGACCAGGTCCATCGCCTTGCGCGTCGCGCCTTCCCGATTCCCGGGATGCACCCAGGAACAGTGCTCCCGCAGATTGGCCATTTCCATCAGGTACGGATTCAGGCCGGCCTCGCGCACGCACTGCCGAAATGTGGGTTCGTGCTGCCGCGGGGTGCAGGAGGCGACGACCACGCGGTTGAGCTTGTGCGCGCGGATCGCGTCCTTGATCTCGTTCTGTCCCGGGTCGGCACAGGTGTACTTGTTCCGGACCGCGCACACCACGCCCGGCAGGGCCTTGGCAAACACGGTCACGGCGGCGCAGTCCACGGCCCCGGCGATGTTCAGCCCGCAGTCGCAGACGAACACACCGATGCGAATTTCGTCTTCCAAGGGTTTGGGAGCAACCACTGCAACGCCCTTTCTGTTTATGGAAGCTGTCAGCTATCAGCCATCAGCTTTTTCCAGCGCGTCAGCCACCAGTTCGGCCACGTCGCGCATCTCGATTTCGATCTCGCTGCCAAGATTCGGGTCCTTCATCGCACAGCGGAAGTGAATCTGGCACTTCGGGCAGGCCGTCACCATCATGTCGGCGCCGGTCGCCCGCGCTTCGCGCAGACGTTCCACCTGAATCTGCTTGGCAAAACGATCGCAGTTGGACCAGGTTCCTCCCGCGCAGCAGATCGCCGCCGGGCCGGACCGCCGCATCTCGACCAGCTCGATCCCGGGCAGGGCTTCCAGCATCCGCCGCGGTGCATCGTAAATCCCCAGGTGACGGCCCAGGCGGCATGGGTCCTGAAACGTGACCCGCCTTTTCGCCGGCGGATTCGCGTGGAACTTCAGCTTCGGCAAATATTCCGCCAGGTACTCGGTCAGATGCAGAATTCGCGGCGGCTTGCCTTCAAACAGCGGTTCGTAGTCGAGTTTCCACGTCCGCAGACACTCGGCACACGAGATGACCAGCGTCTCCGCCCCGCGCTCGGCCACCAGCTTGATGTTGTGCCGGGCCAGCAACTCGAAGTTCTTGCGGTCGCCGTTCCACAACAGATCGTGTCCGCAGCAACGTTCGTCCGGCGAAACAACGGGAGTCACGCCCAGATTGTTCATGAGCCGTACCGCGGCCCGGGTCGCTTCGAGCGTCGCGAGCTGAAAGTCCGTAAAGAAGGTATCGTAGTACATCGTGCAGCCGGTCCAGTAGAAGACCTCGCCCTGCTTGGGCTCAGTCTTCAGATCACTGCTCAGCCACTCCAGGCGGTTCTGCTTCGTCCCACCCTTGGCCATCGTCCGCATCACGGATTGCAGTGCGCCGCCGTGCGGGCATTCCGGCTCGACGCCCTCGCGGAAGGAAAGCTCCCTGAGCTTGCGGACCAGGCCGGTATAGCCGACGTCGGCCGGGCAGCGCTGGTCGCACAGGCTGCACGTCAGACAATCGAACAGGCTGCCGTTGTCGATAATCTCGCGTTTCCCCAGATTGGTCGCCAGGACGTGCCGGCGCGGGGTGTAGTTACTGCCGGCCCGCGCGATCGGGCACGTGGCCGTGCATTTCCCGCAGTCATAGCAGGCCCAGGCCCTGGTCGTCCTGGCGGTTTCCGCAATGTCCGGCATCAGCTTCAACTCCTTCAGAGCTTTCAGCTTTCAGCTCTCAGCTCTCAGTCGCGCGGCTTTTGCTGACCGCTGATAGCTGACTGCTGATAGCTGATCGCTATTCGCCAACGGGCTCGGACCAAGCGCGCGGACCTGATCGGTGAACTCGTTGATGACTTCCGCGAAGCGCGCGCCCTCGGCGGCGCTGATCCATTCCAGCCGCAGACGTCCCTCCTCCAGACCCAGCAGCTTGACTATGTTCTTCGTCTTCTCGAATTGCTCGAGCGCGCGCTCGTTGCCGAAGACGTAGTGGCAGTCACCGATGTGGCAACCCGAGACCAGCACGCCGTCGGCACCCTTTTCGAACGCCCGCAGCACAAACCCCGGCTGGATACGCCCGGAACACATGACCCGGATCATCCGGAAGTGCGGCTGGTGCTGGACGCGCGAGACGCCCGCGGTGTCGGCCCCCGCATACGAACACCAGTTGCACGCGAACACAATGATATTAGGGTTCCACGAGGAGCCGCGGGCTTCAGCCCGCGCGGCGCTGCGATCCGAACCCGAAGCGCCAGCGAGGGCCTCAACCGTCGGCGCGGAGCCGGACCCTCGCTTGCGCTTCGGGCTCGGATGGGAACCGGGACGCGCGACCGTCATGACACCGGCTCCTCGGCGAAAAACGCGTCGATCATGGCGTATACCTGGCGGTCGGTGAAGTGCTTGGACGTTATCGCGCCACAGGGGCACCAACTCGTGCACGTCCCGCAACCCTTGCACAGGGCCGCGTTGATGCGAGCCGTGTAGGTGCCCGGTGCGATCTCGATCAGTTGCGGCGCATGAAACTGGCATATCTCGACGCACTGACCACACGCGCGGCACTTTTCCTCGTCCACCACCGACACCGCCGGGTCCAGTCTCACCTTCTCGTACGCCAGAAACACCGAGGCTTTGGCCGCTGCCGCCGAGGCTTGGGCCACCGTATCAACAATGTCCTTCGGCCCTTGAATTGTCCCGGCCAGGAACACGCCCTCGACGGCGGTCTCGACCGGTGCCAACTCGGGGTGCAGTTCCAGGAAAAAACCGTCCAGTCCCAGCGAAGCCTTGAGTATGTCGTGAAACTTCCGCGTATCCGGCTGTCTGGGTCGCATCCCCACGCTCAGAATCACCAAGTCGGTCGGAATCTCCAAACCGCGCCCCAGCAGGTCGTCGAAACAACGCACGGCTTCGGCGCGTTCATCACCCACGATTTCCGGTTTCTCACCGGGCGGGATGCGGACGAATAGCACACCCATCCCCCGGGCCTGGCGATACATTTCCTCCGCACCCGTGGAGATCGTGCGAATGTCCCGATAGAAGATCGTCGTGTCGATACCCCGCCGATGAAGCTCGATCGCCTGTTTGACCGCCGTGGGACAGCAGTAGCGCGAGCAGCCGCTGAAACCCCGCGGGTCGCGTGAGCCCACGCACAAGATGAACGACGCGCTCTTCGCATTGCGGATTGCAGACTGCGTAATGCGGATTTCTTCCGTCGCTTCCTCATCCTCGAAGAATGCTCGTTCGAGTTCCTGGCTCGTCACCACGTTCGGTAGCTCGCCGTAACCATACTCACCGGTTGGATCGTATAGATCAGCGCCGATGGCAAGGATGATCGCCCCGATTGATATTGTTTCGATTGTGGATTCCCCAATCCGAAGCGTTGCCTCGAAGCTGCCCACGAAGCCGGTGATGTTCTCGACCTCCGTGCGCGGAAGAACCCGCGCACCGCTTTTCTTCAACCGTTCGAGTTTCTGCTCCAGTACCTCGGCCGCCGGTCGCATGTTGGGATAAAGGTGTTTCAGGTTAGGCGCCGTCAATCGTCCGCCCAGCCGCTCGGTCTTCTCCACCAGCGTGACCGGGAAGCCCTGCTCGGCCAAATCGGTGGCCGCCTGGATGCCGCCGATCCCCCCGCCAATGACCAGGGCCGCGCGCGTCATCGGCGCTTCACCGGCTTGGAGCGGCTCGAGGTGACGTGCCCGGGCGACGCCCATTCGAATCAGCGTGCGTGCTTTTTCCAGGGCCTCGATCGGCTGTTTCGAGTGCACCCAGGAGCACTGGTCGCGAATATTGACCATCTCGAGCAGATACGGGTTGAAACCGATCTGGGCACATGCCTCCCGAAACACCGGCTCGTGCGTGCGCGGCGTGCACGCGGCGACCACCACGCGGTTCAGCTTGTGCTCACGGATCAGATTGACGAGTTCGTCCTGCCCGTTCTCCGAACAGGCGAACAGGTTGTCCTGGGCCACGATCACATCCGGAATCGTCGCCGCGTGCCGCACCAGATCGTCGATATCCAGTACGCCGGCAATGTTGGTCCCACAGTGGCACACCAGCACGCCGACCCGCGGCGACCCCGAGAGGTCCAGCGACTCGACCGCTTCTTCCGTCTCCTCCACCCGATGCCCCACCAGAAACGACTGCGCCCGGGCGGCCACCGCCGAGGCCTGCGCCACCGCATCCGGAATCACCTGCGGGCCTACCGCGCTGCCGCAGACGAAGATTCCCTCCCGCGTGCTCTCCACGGCGGAAATCGCCGGATCAAGTCGAGCGATGAAACCGTACTCGTCCGTCTCGATGCCCAGCATCTCCGCCAGCTTGATCGCTCCGTCATTCGGCGCCGCGGCGACCGAGAGCACAACGAGGTCGGCCGGAATGCGCTTCTGCCGGTGCCCCAAGGTGTCTTCCACGAAAACCTCGAGCGTATCGTCCTCGGGAACCAGCTCGACCTTGGCGGGACGGCCGCGGACGTACTCGGCGCTCTTCTCATCACGCGAGCGCTGCACGAAATCGTCGAACCCCTTTCCGAACGCACGCAGGTCGGTGTAGAGGATCGTCACCTCTTCCACCTCGGGATCGTGCTGCCGAACCAGCATCGAGTCCTTCACCGCGTTCATGCAGCAGAAGCGGCTGCAATACGGCCGGCCACCCTCGCCGCGAGCCCCGACGCACTGGATAAAGACGATCCGCTTGGGGGTCTTCATGTCGGTGGGCCGCACCACGTGGCCCCGCGTCACGCCCGAGGCGTTCAGCATCCGCTCGAACTCCAGGCTGGTGACCACGTTCGGGAAGCGCCCGTACCCGTAGTTGCCCAGTTTCCGCGCGTCGAACTCCTGGAAGCCCACCGCGACCAAAATCGCACCGGCGTCGAGCTCGAATTCCTCCGGCTCCATATCGAAGTCGATCGCGTTGACCTCGCACGCCTTGGCGCAGTGACCGCAAACCAGCACGTTTCGACGATAGTCCGGCCGTTTGCGTTGCTTGAGTTTCTGGATCTTCTCGAATCTCTGACGCTGTTTCTCGCTGAGCCCCCCCAGAAGATTGAGACAAGCCTCGTGGTCGATCACGTACGCCGCCGGCACGGATTGCGGAAACGGCCGATAGATCGCCTTGCGGGTCTTCAGTCCGACGTCGAACTCGTTACCCCCGACCTGCGGGCAGACATCCACGCATTGCCCGCAAGCAACACAAATATCCTCACGCACATAACGCGGGTTCTTGCGTACGCGGACGTGGAAACTCCCCGCCTCCCCCTCGCAGCCGATGACTTCCGCGTTCGTGACTACCTCGATCAGGGGATGCCGACCGACATCCATGGCCTTAGGCCCGAGGATTCATATCGAACAGTCCATGGTGGGAAACGTTTTGTCGAGCTGGGCCATGCGGCCGCCCAACGAAGGCGTGTTTTCCACCAGCGTCACGCGGATGCGAGCATTGGCAAGGTCCAGGGCCGCCTGTATCCCGGCGATCCCGCCCCCGATGACCAGTGCCCGCTTATCCGTCACCGGCTCAACCACGTTGTCCTGTTCCACGGGCTGAGCATCCACGCTTTCTTACCTCTTTCAGCTATCAGCTTTCATCTCTAATGTAGCGGCCGGCGCCTCGCCGGCCGAACTGTCACAGCCGGGGGCGGCTGTGCTAAACGATGTAGCGGCCGGCGCCTCGCCGGCCGAACTGTCACTTGATCCTCTCTCAGTCGCCTGTAGTCGCTGAAAGCTGACCGCTGATTGCTGACTGCTTCTGACCGTATTCTTCGTCGAAATAGTCGCAGCCGGCGTCAAAGGCCTTCAGGTTCAAATCCTCGGTCCCGGGCGGCACCGAAGCCTTCACCGCTTCGCGCATCTGCTCACGCGAAACGAGCTTCGTCACCGCCGTGAAAAACCCCAGCATCACGATGTTCTGGACGATCGAGCGCCCCAGCGACTCCGCGATCCGCGTGGAAGGTACCCCATATGTCGGTTGCCCGTCTTTCACCGTCGGTTGCACCAGGTTCTTCTCGTAGATCAGAACGCCGTCGTCCTTGAGATCGTCGTGGTACTTCTCGTAGCCTTCGCCGGACATGACCACGAAAACGTCCGGCCGGCCGATGTAGGGATAGAGCACCTCGGTGTCTGAAACCGCCAACGTCGCGCTGCAAGCCGAGCCGCGCGCCTCCGGACCGAAGCTCTGGATCATGGTGGCGTGTTGTTCAGCGTTGATCGCGCAAGCACGCCCGATGATATAGCCCGACAACACCACCCCCTGACCGCCGAAACCGGTGATCCGAATCTCGGTTCGGCCGGCGGGGGCCTCGGCCGTTACAGGTTTACTTCCCGCCGCTCCAGGCTTACTCATGGATCATCCCTCCTTCCGGTGGCATAGGCACGTACTTGTCGCCCAGGGTCTTTTCGTAATGCTGGTCCATCATTTCAAGGAAGGTGGGCCGCTCCTCATCCACGAACTTGCCGCAGATGATTTTCTCCTGGAAGCCGATATCGACCTTGCGGGGATCCTCGCCGTGGCGGATTTCCGCGTTGTCGTGGTAGAACTGCATGAGGTTGAAACCCGTCCCTAGCTTGTTCAGGCGGGCGTACAAGGTCGAGCACGGCGCGATCACCTCGATGAACCGGAAGCCCTTGCGCCCGATCGCTTCCTTGAACGCTTTCGTCAGTCGGCGGATGTGCAGGCACGTCCAGCGGGCCACGTACGTCGCCCCGCAACTCGCCGCCAGGTGCGGCAGGTTGAACGGGCGCTCGAAATTACCATAGGGCATGGTTGACGTCCGCGCCCCCAGCGGCGTCGTCGGCGCGTTCTGGCCGCCGGTCATGCCGTAGATGAAGTTGTTGACGAGAATCACCATCAGGTCCATGTTTCGCCGAGCGGCGTGAATGAAGTGGTTGCCGCCGATTCCCGACAGGTCCCCGTCGCCGGAAAAAACGATCACCAGCAATTCCGGCCGACCCAGTTTCAGTCCGGTGGCGAATGGTATCGCCCGGCCGTGAGTCGTGTGGAAAGCATCCAGCTTCATGTAACCCGCCACCCGGCCGGTGCAGCCGATCCCGGACACGATCGAGGTCTTGTCCAGGTTCACCCCCGTTTCCTCAAGTGCCGTGGCGAAGCACTTGACTACCGTGCCAATCCCGCACGTCGGACACCAGATATGCGGTATCCGATCCATGCGCAGATAGGGAGCGATCGGATGCTCGTCCGTCGCAACCGAAGGGCCGCGGGCTTTAGCCTCCGCGGCCTCCGACACCTCGTCCTGTACCGCCCTGTCGCTCATTTCGCTGCCCTCAGGATCTCCTCGGCGATGGTCTCCGGGTCGTGTACGCCCCCGCCCCCATGCGGCACCAGGACGGTCGAGGCTTTCCCCGCGGCACAACGCTCCACCTCAAGAACCATCTGCCCGTAATTAATCTCCGGAACCACAAACGCCTTTATTTCCCCGGCCAGCTCCCTGATCCGTTTCTCCGGAAACGGCCAGGCCACAATCAGCCGGATCATCCCCACCTTCAACCCCCGCTTCCTGGCAATCTCCATACCCATCTGTGTGACCCGGGCCGCGATCCCGTAGGCCACCAACACTACCTCGGCCCCCTCCGTCCCGAACTCCTCGAAACGAACGATCGCGTCGGCGTTGCTCCTGATCTTTTCCACCAGCCGCCGGACGCACTTCTCCTGGCATTCCGCGCTCATCACCGGGTAGCCGCGCTCGTCGTGCGTCAGACCGGTGGTGTGGAAACGGTACCCGTCGCCGGCCCGGGCAAATTCCGGGACGCTCTGCCGGTCCGCGTAGTAGGGAAGGTATTCGCCCACCGAACGCGAGGTAAGCTTGCGCGGCACAATCTCGATCTCCTCGGCGGGTGGAATAACCACCTTCTCGGTCATGTGGCCGACGCACTCGTCCATCATGAACATCACCGGCACGCGGTAAAGCTCGGACAGGTTGAAGGCGTCGATCATCAGATCGAAAGCCTCCTGCGGCGATTGCGGGCACAAGGCAATCGACTCGTAGTCGCCGTGCGAACCCCAGCGGGCCTGCATCATGTCCGCTTGTCCGGCCATGGTCGGCAATCCCGTGGACGGCCCCCCGCGCTGCACGTCGACCACCACGCAGGGCGTCTCCATCATCGCGGCCAAGCCGATGTTCTCCATCATCAGGCTGAAACCGGGGCCACTCGTGACGGTCAGGGCTTTCGTCCCGGTCCACGACGCGCCGACAACGGCGGCCATGCTCGCCAACTCGTCTTCCATTTGGATGAACGTCCCGCCGATCATGGGGAATCGGCGTGAAATGCGCTCCACGACTTCGGTCGACGGGGTGATCGGGTAACCGCCCACAAACCGGCACCCGGCGGCCATGGCGCCCTCGCCGCAAGCGAAGTCGCCATCAAGGTAATGAGCGCCGGTCAAGACGCCCGCGGGGTCAGCTTTCAATTGTCGCGCTCCTTTGCAGTTCCGCTCCCGACAGCTATCGGCTGGTTTCGTCTTGTTCGGCCGCTGTCTCGGCCTCGGCGACGGCTTCGCTATCGGGCAGCGGTACGCTGAAGATCGCGAAATCGGGGCAGATCATCTCACAGAGGTTACAGTTGACACATTCTCCGCTCTTGACCACTTTCGGCGGATGATATCCCTTGCGGTTGAATTCCTCGGACATCACCAGGACGTCCTTCGGGCAGTACTCGACGCAGAAGCCGCAGCCCTTGCAGCGGTCCGCGATGATGCGCACTTCGCCTCGGGGGACCTTGACCTGATCGATGTCCAGAGGTTTTCGCCAATATTTCATCTGTCGTTCCCTGGAAGAACTACCCTCGATGGAACAAGCGCATCGCGTGAGCCTTTTCGCGGAGGCAAACGCGGGGAATTCTACTCGACGCCATCATCCGGCACTCGAAAGGCCGGGATCATCGAATCTTGGATCCAGTTCTCGATGATTCGCTCGAGATCGGCCACTTCGTTGATCATGATGGCAAGGTTGCGCTTGTTGCCCTTCTGATCTTTGACCAGGTCTTTGAGGACGGCGACCACCTTGAACCCCAATTTCTCGAATAGCTTGACCGAGCCGACGTTATCCTCAATCACCTGTGATTGAAGCTTCTCAAGGTCCTGCTTCGCCGCCAGTTCCGCCAACTCCCGGGCGATCAGCGTGCCAAGGCCGACGTGGCGGTGCGTCCGCGCGGTCACCAGGCGAATGTGACCCACGTGCCGTGCCCATCCGTGACTGTCGAGGTGCAGCGTGCCGTCCGCCACGATCTTATCCTTATCCTCGATGACGAGTGGAATCGCGCGGTCAAAGTTGATTTGCTCGACCCACTTGCCCACAACCTCCGGATCGGTGACGTCATGCCGCAGGAAGAGTCGATCCTCTTCAGGCAACGCTTGGAAAAACTCATAAAGCTTGTCGAAATCGCTGTTGGCCAACGGGCGGATCGTCACGACGCGCCCGTCTTTGAGAGTGGCTTCCTTGGGATATCCCTGAATGGACATGCTGGGACTTCCTTCTTTTTTCGTGCTCCAGCAACACAACCATGGACCCGGCGGATCTCGATACGCCGACCGGATAATTCCCACGCCTCACATACTCGCGCGACCGGTATCCGTGGCGAACCTACATCCGGGATCTCTCATTCACCGGACTCCATCACCCTATCCTACCTAAACAACCCTCTCGGTATCAAGCCATTATCACCCGGCTCTTGCCCAGGGGTGCACAACACCACAGGCGGCAGCCAATCAGAGCCCGAAGCGCAAGCGAGGTTCTTGCGGGGGTGCCCCATCCCGTTTCGCCTGCCCGGAGGGCAGGCGAACGGGATGGGGGACTGATTCAAACCTGCACCGACCTTGCTCCCTCGAATCGGTCCCCCACCCCGTCCGAGTGCCTGCCAGACAGACACTCGGAACGGGATGGGGCACCCTCCGCAATCATACTGAAATAGTACCAAAGCCAATCAAACCGGCTTCATCTCGGAGCCGACGGCGGCCGCTACCAACGGCGCGAAACCCATCGAATGGAAACGGCACTATGGACGAATCCCGGCGCGCTCGCGCTCCAGCAAACGCCGTTGTTCTTGCTCAAACGCCTTCTGCTCGGCGATCTTCTTGCGCTCCAGGTCGTCATCCGGCTCCAGGTGCGGCTCCCAGGGAAACACGTGATGGGTCCAACTGAACTGGTCGCCGCGGCAGTGAAACACCGTGTAGCCCGGAGCGGAGCCGACCCAACTGCCCGCCCACCAAGCCCCGCTGGCCGCCGCGCTGGTCAGGTACCAGACATCGTTGAAGCGGTATTCCTCGATCCGGTGGCTGTGCCCCTGTAGCAGCGCCTTGACCTTGTGCCGTTCGAGAATAGTCCGCAGCTCCTTTGTGTCCCAGAGCACCATGTGACCGTCCATCGCCTTGCGGTTCGGGTCGCCGTTGATTTGGCCGGTGTTGCAAAACGCGGCGATGTGCGTCACGGCGACCTTGGGACGCTCGCCGGCCGAGCCGAGGTCGTAGGCCAGCCACTCCAACTGCTCCGGTCCGATCCGCGGCTCGTAGCCGGGTCCGTACTTGGTCTGGATGGGGTAAATGCTGTCGAGCACGACGAAATGCCAGCCGCCGACGTCGAAGCTGTAATAGCTTTTCTCCCACCCCAGGCGGTCCATAATCATTTTCTTGCCCAGCTCGGGATCGTCGACCGGCACCTTCCGTCGCGACGACCAGCCCAATACGTCGTGGTTACCCATGCAGTTGTGGTATGGGATGCCGAGGCCGCCCGAGATCTCTTTGTATAGACGGATCTGCTCCTCGAAGTCGGGCTTGGGCGTATAGCAGCCGTCGAACGCCAGGTCGCCGCCCATCAGGGCGAAAGCCGGCTTGGGTTTAAGTGCGGCGACGCTTTCGATGCACCCGCGATAGCCTTTGTCGCCCCAGCGCTTGGGCGTGACGTGCATGTCGGCCAAGTGGACGAAGCCGAAGTCCGCCGGTCCGGCCGAATGGCCGGCCGGTGCTTTTCCCGGCAACAGTGCAACAGCACCGGCGGCAATAGCGCCGCCGACAAACTCTCGGCGTGTGATGTCCATGTCGTTCTCCTCTTCGTTAACCAACTCTTCGTCAACCAGAGCATTTCCCATTCAAGTGTAGCGTCCGGACCCTGTACCGGACGTAGTATCATCGAGGCGCCTACGGCCGACAGGGGCGTCGGCCGCTACAGGGAAACTGAAAACGCTCTAATGCCGATATCCCATTGCGACAGTCTATCAGCCGGCCGATGTACCGCTACTCAGCAACCCGCACCGATCGCGTGCATGGTTGCCACACCTGCGCAGACCGGCCAAGCTGGTATACTCACACTATGCATCCGCGTGTCGAACAATTACCCAAGCCCGAGCCGGACTATCACCGGTTCTTACAGGTGCTGCGCCGCGAGCGGCCCGACCATATCCCGCTGATCGAGTTGGCCGTCCACCCGGACGTGGTGAACGTGCTGCTCGACGAGCCTGTCGCCGTAACGGGCGACCCGCGTGTGGCGGTCCAGCGCAACGTGCGGCTGCACCATCGGCTGGGCTACGATGTGGTCAAGGTTTCGGCGCCCATCCCTTTCGACGTGCAGCGCCTGACAACGAACGACACCTCGACACACGGCAACGACACGCGGAATTGGCAGGACCAACACCACGGCCCCATAGGCTGCATGGACGATCTCGAGCGCTTTCCTTGGCCCACACAAAACGACGTGGATTTCAGCACCCTGGAAGCGGCGACCGAGGTACTTCCGGACGGTATGAGCCTGATCGGGTTCGCCGGCGGCGTACTCGAGTTCTCGATGGACCTGATCGGCATGGAACGCTTCATGCTCGCCACGCATCGCGATCCGCGACTCGTCGCCGCCGTGATCGAGCGCGTGGGCCAAATCATCTACGACGTGTTCGAAGTCTACTGCCAAATGGAGTCGGTCCGCGCCGTCTGGCTCGGCGACGACCTGGGGCACAAGCACGGGCTGCTGGTTTCGCCGAAGCTGCTTGAGACGCACGTTTTCCCTTGGTACGAGCGGCTGGCGAAACTCGCGCATAGAAACGACCGCCCGTTTTTACTGCACAGTTGCGGCAAGACCGACACGATCATGCCCGCGTTGGTCGAGGAAGTGGGCATCGACGCCAAGCACAGTTTCGAGGACGCCATCCAGCCGGTGGAGCGATTCATCGACGACTGGGGCGACAAGGTCGCCGTGCTGGGCGGCGTGGACGTTCACCTGCTGTCGATCGGTGACGAAGCCGCGATTCGCACACGCGTGCATGAAATCCTCGAACACGCCGCCCCCCGCGGCGGCTACGCCTGCGGCTCGGGCAATAGCATCCCGAATTACGTCTCGCCCGAGAACTACCTGACCATGATCGAGGCGGCGACAGAATTCAACGGCCGACTCTAGTGCTTTGTCTAGGTTGATTTGATGGGTAGTGTTTCTTTCGAGGCCGTGATAATACTTGAAGAGGGCAACAAGGCTCGAAGAGCCGCGGACGTCAGTCCGCGCGGTCCTTCGGGAAGGGTAAATTCTACTCCCCGCGGCGCCGCGCGGGCTTCAGGCCAGCGGCTCCTCAGGTTGAAACCATCAAAGCAACACTGACAGAGCTCTAGCTGTGGGGCCGGTTTTCAACCGGTCCGACAAACGTTACTCGCCCTCAAACACCCGCTGGAAGTGTGCGAAGTCGTTCAGGTCGAGGTCCCAGTCGTCGTCGGCGTCGCCATTCAGACAGTCGTGGCCCTCGGTGTAGGTGTACCCGGGCCCCTGCATGCAGAAAGAGAAATAGGCGAAATCATCCAGGTCGATGTCGCCGTCCTCGTCCATGTCGCCCACCAGCGCGGTATTGCACAAGTCGATGTCCTGCCGCACGACCTCGCCGGGCAGAACCACGACGCCGGTCAGGTATTCCTCGGGGCAGCCGAACTTGCTGGCCGTGATGTCATAAGCAGTTCCGCCGGGGTCGGCCGGGATCATGGTGACGACGTAGTAGCCGTTGCCGTCGGTCTCTACGGAATCGATTAGGCCGACCTGGATGGTAGCTCCATCTATCGGCTCATCCGTCGCGGGATCGGCGACCCGACCCCAGAGCGTGCCCTCGTCGGCGGTGACCGGATCGCGCCAGGGCATTTCGGGCGTGGTTACCGGCGTCAGGAACAGATTGTTTGATACGTAGGTGTACCACGTCCAATCCGTCTCCGGGATTCCGTTCATGTTCTCGTCCGCGGTCGCGTAGTAGGAATAGTTCGACGTCCCGTCGGCGCCGGCGTTCAAGCTGTACTGTAATTGCGTAACGCTGTCGGCCTTGGTGTTCAGGTAGTTGCCCTGACCGCAGAACATGTGCCGGTCGTAACGCCAACCCAAAACAGCATCAACCCAGTTGCGATACCACTGGGCCTCGCTCGAGTTGTACTCCCGCTTGTAATTCATCGGAATGCCGGCATCGAGCCAACCCTGCTCCATCCAGTGCTTCCAATTCTGGTGCAGCCTGTAGGCGCTGGAATCCGTGAAATCGGCGGGGGCATTCCCAAACGTCACCAGGCAGGCCGTCAATTGCAACGGCTGTTGCGGATTACCTGTGATCGAGGGAATCTCCACCCGCAGGCGGCGGACATATTCATCGATCGTTCGGCGGCGGAAATCGTTCCAGGATGTCACCCCCTCCGGCGGGGGCGTGCCCGTATACCAGGTCAGATCCCGGAAGCGGGCCAGCGTGGATTTGGGGTAGTCCTCATCAGCCGGGTAGCCCGCGTCCACTTGTGTGTAACGGATGTAGTCCAGGTTGATCCCGTCGATCTCGTAGTTCGTGACCAACTCCTGCACGATGTTGGTCAGGTACTCCTGCACGTCCGGCGAGCCGGGGTCGTGGACGTACTTGCCGTTGATCGTTGCCGGTCCGCCGCCCATGTCGGCAATCGGCACCATGAGCCACTCGGGGTGCGACGCCAACAGACTGTTCCCATTGGGCGGCCAAACCGTGCACACGCGGTACGGGACGATCCAGGCGTGGACCTCGATGCCGGCCGCGTGCGCCTGCGTAACCAGATAGGCCAGTGGATCCAGGTCGCCGGAAATGTCTGACGCCTGGGGAACGATGCTCGAATTCCAGTAGGCGCCGTGGCCGTTGGAGCCCGTGTCGTGGTACGCCAACACCTCGGCGATGATGGCGTTGTAGTTGCCGGTAACCGCCCGCGAGACCATGGAGTTGATCTGCGAGGTGCTCTTGAAGCCCGGACTGAAGGCGTCGGCCCAGAAGGCCCGAAACGACGGATCATCACCACCCAAAACGCCCGGCGTAACGCCGAGAACGAGCAGGACGATATATGAACAAAGTCGCGTATCAGGTCGCCTGACGTGCATATCATTTTCCCTAAAAGGATTCCCTGACGACCAATCAGCCGCGACGCTTGCTCTGCACGGCCCAATCATGGCCGTGATCACGGAGAACGCTTCATTCTTCCATGATAGCAAAGTGGAAACCGGGACGGGAGAAAAAAAGGTTCATTCGGTCTTTCGGGGGAACTTGACCCGCCAAGACGCCAAGTCGCCGAGACAGGCAAGGTCGGGTGGCCCATGGCTTTAGCCGTGGGGGACGCGAATCGACCGTCTATTCGTGTCCCCCGCCGCTGAAGCGGCGGGCCACCCACGCAGCGAGAAATCCTCGCGAATCGCGATGAAACCAGCCGTTTATAGTATCGAGCGTTTCATTTTGACAGTGTGTTTATCCATTGTTTCGTGCTCTCGTCGATAATCTCCTTTTATTCCAGCTCTCTGCGATCTCTGCGTGCTCCGCGGTGAATTAGCCGGACAAAAGCGGCGCTGGGGCGCGTCAGGTGGTTGGCGACGGAACGATGGGAAGGTCGGATACATGAATCAAGGAGACCTGAACGGGGTTCGCCGGTGTTCATGCCGGACTCAGCCGAAGAGCCTGTTGACGAATTCCTGGAGTTGGGCGGTGCGATATATGATCAGCAGTGCCGCGACGATCCACAGGAAAATCGCGATCTGGAAAGGCCGGTCGCGGACGACCACGTCGGTCGGACCGTCAACCACGCCGTGCTCAACCAGGACCGCGAAGCGGAAGATGGCATAGACGACGATCGGCAGGGTATAGAGCAGGCAGGTCGCGCCGAACTTCCCGAACTGCTCGATCGTGCGATCGTCGATCGTGTAGAGCATGAAGCTGACTACCGCGATACCCCCGGTCAGCGTTGTCATGTGGTTGAGCAGGTCGGGCGTGTAGATCGAGAGGGTCTTGCGATGCCGCTCGGCACCGCCCTCCCCGTTTTCCGCGAGCGCGTTCAATTCACAGCGGCGTTTGCTGAAGCCCATGAACAGACAGAGCGTGAAGGTACACAGCACCAGCCAGGGGGAAATATCGACGTCGATCAACACCGCTCCGGAGACCGCGCGCAGCACGAACCCGATTCCGATCGAGATCACGTCGAGTATGACCGCGTGCTTGAATCCGAAGGTGTACAGTGTTTGTAGGACGAGATAGGCCGTGGCCACCAGGCCGAAACCGCGATCCAGCCACCAGCTTCCGCCCAAACCTACCACAAAGAGCGCCGCCGCCATCAGCGCCGCTGGACCGACGCCGACCTTGCCCGAGGCGATCGGCCGCTTGCGTTTGCGGGGGTGGAGCTTGTCTTCGTCCCGGTCGTGGATGTCGTTGACGATATAGACCAGGCTGCTGACCAGGCACAGACAGGCAAAGCCCAACAGCGTGATGCCGACACTCGATGCGTCGGTCAGCTTGCGGCCGAAAACCAGTCCGGCAAAGATGAACAGGTTCTTGATCCACTGGCTCGGACGCAGCAGTTGCAGGTAGGGCATCGAGGTCTCCACTCGCTGGCGGCCATTGTGCGAGCGAAGTCCGAACGGGTCAACGTGGGGAGTTTGAATACAAACCGGCCCCGAGGCCGACGGGAAATACTCGTGAGTCCCGGCGGCATACCTCGGGCCGGAGAGAAAAAAGTGTCGGGACCTCGCTCGGAAGTTGCTGGGCTCCCACTTCCGGACCGACGAGGTCCCGAGCTACGGCTTGGCGCTTCCGGAGAGCACGGCCGGAGGGCACCAATACTGAGACTGCCTCCCCTCCGTTGGGCAGGCTCGGTTTATCGGCGGGATGCCAGGCTCCCAAGCTTCTTTCCGTTCCCGCCGTCCAACACTTATAGCTTTAGCAATTGACGTGCCAGAATTGCGCTATTTGTGGAAGTCCAATTCCAGGTTGCTTAACCCTTCTGGCTTACAATGGTTATGGAAATGGTTCTTTCGGGCCGCGGAGACGATGGCCGGTTCGGCTGGTAACTGTTCACCAGAAGTGGGTAATTGAGGTGGGTAGACATTACCCACCTCAGAGATCGGCGAAAGGTTGTGTCAGCGGACCGGCAGCGGCTGATCGGCGGTGACATTGCTCGGAAAAACCCAGCGCAGCGTGTTGGGGCGCTCGATGTGCAACGCGCCACCGGTTGTTTCCGAGTCCGGAATGCTGATACGCCCGCGATAGTCGCCCAGCGAGATGAGAATTTCAATGTCCCCATCGTTTTGTTTCAAGTTGATGTCCGGCTCGGCGGGGGGGGCGGTCTTGTCGATAACTAATGTATTGACAAATAGATAACGATCACCGCGCGTCTTCGGTTCGATCTCGATTCGACCCCAGTGTGGGCGGATGCCGAATTGCGGACCGAGCAACGTGGGTATGCCGAGGCGATACCAAGCGTTGGCCGATCTGGGCCGAGTGCTGGGCAGAATCAAGTGTTCGAAACCATCGGGACCGCTCCCAATATACGTCCGCCCCTTGTGGACACCCTCGGGGATGAGCAGCTTGCGAGCCGGGCCGCCTACGATGGCGGTCCGCCGGGATTTCGGAAACAGGCTCCATAGGCGGAGTGACCCATCGCGGTCCTGCCAGCGCATCTGGTCGTCGTCGTGGCGCCAGACGCCGGCGTCATTGTCGTTGCCCGCCGTGCGTGCGCCGGGAGCGAGGTCGGCGCCGGCGACCATCGGTCGCGCCGGCACGTTGAGTATCCAGGTTGGAACAACGCGGCTGTTGGCGGTTTTCACACGGTCGATCACGACCAGCACGTGTCCCCGGAGGAAGATGAACTCACGCGTATAATGTTCGATCGCGCGCCGGTCATAGGCGGATGTGAGATCAAGTGCGACGTAAGATGCGTTGTGCTCGTAACCGTACGCGAGCAGCTTGGCGGTTTGCCGAAGTTGCGCATCAAGTGGGGTGACGAAATCGGTGCAGGTGCCCTCTAGTGGAACCTGGCCGCCGGTGGGGCGGTATAGTCGGCCATACCAGCGCGTGACCCGGGCGGGATCCCAGAAAAGCATGCAATTATGAGCGATGCTGGCGGTGAAGTACTGGGAGAAATCAAACGTGTGCCGACCGTTGCCCAGCCGCTGCAAGCCACGCTTGGTATGTGTGACTTCGAATTCAATATCGTCGCCGCCCGCCACGGCCAGATACCCGCCGGCGCGGATTAGAAAATGGCCGGCGTCAAAGTGCTGACCGCGGCGCAGAAAAGGCTGGCCGGCGTCGATCCACACCGCCGTCGCGGTCGGTCCGTCGCCGCCGCGCAGAACAATCGCGCCGTCGAGGTTCCGGGCGGGCGGAAGTCGGCCGGTATCGACCCGCGGCACCTCACGCGTGTTGAACACGACGGGCACCCAACGCCACAGCGCCGCCGGTTCCTTGGACGAATCTCGTAGCCCGGCTTCAACACGATCGGCGATATAGGCGGCAGCGGGGTCGTGCGTTCGCGCGGCGATCAGATGAGCCGTCAGCGGCAGGAACGCTTCATACTTTGCCGCGGGTGTCAACGGTGCCGTCGTGCCGTCGTCACGCAGAAACTGATGTTGCATTGCGGGGTGCGTTGACGATACCAAAACGTAGTGTTCCATCCAGCGCCCGACCGATTCACGATAGTCACCCCAAGGATTGGTGCCGCTGAGCAGCCCGGCCAGCTCGATCGCCAACGCGGTATCGTTTTCCTCGAAGGCGGCGGCGGCGGGACCGGTCGGAATCAATCCCCGCCACCGTACGTACGTCGGAAAGGTGTTTTTGAAATACTCGCGGGCGGCCTCCAGGATATGTTCTCGGAGCAGCGCCCAGGATTGACTAGGTTCGTCGTTCTCATCCATGACCAGTGCCAGGGCCAGGGCCGCGAGATTGTCGCGAAAGACGCGATGATCGAGCGGACTGTCGGCGGGCGTCAACGGTTTGGCGATGTCGCGCATTTGAATAAGGAACTCGCGCCGCGCCGCCGGCTCGAGCGCCTCATGGCACCAGTCGAGTGCGAGGATGGTTTCGAGCACGTCGCCGGACAGGGCTACCGGCTGTATTAATGCGAGGTTAATCGCCGACAGCCGTTCCGCCTCGCCGGGGTCGTCGGGGTCGACCAGGTGCAGGAAGGCGGCGGCGGGTAGTTCTCCCGGCAGAATGACGTTGCCCAGCCGTTGCGAAAAGTACGACCGTAGCGTGTTGAACTCCGCCGAGCGCTCGCCGAAGCGCCCGAGTCCCCGGGTGTTCGCTGGTGCCCGGCTGACGCCACAGGCGTGTCTGAGGCGGGGAATGTCATCGGCCTTGATCAACAGTCGTGGATGCTGCCCGGCCGGGGCCGGCTCGGGCCGGAGCAAAGCAATGCATACGAACATGAGCAACACGTTTCGGACGGTTAGACCGGTGGGCAGGCGGTGCATGCTACGTCTCCGGAGCGGGGGAGTACCGTAGCCTGCGCGCAAAGCACGGCCGCGCCAAGCGCGGCCGTGTGTTTCGATCACGATGGGGTGTGTCACACGACGGAAGAACCGTTACCGGAAGCTCCGGCCGCCGGGGGTGGCCCCGCGCCGTTCCTCACGGCACTCGCGCTCGGCTTGAACCCAATCAGCGACGGCATCACCATTGGTGCTGCCTCGAGCGAGATAAATATAGTAAGCCCGGTCGCGGATCTCCCGGGGTGTTGGCTCTCGCGAGCCGAAGACGGTACCGGCGGGTTTGGTTGTGGTCGTATGTGTACGTTCGTCCGCAGCGGCGGTGGACATCTGTTCGGCGGCAGGCTTGTGTTGCGTTGTTCTGCGCGAGGCGAATATGCCTCTTTTTCGTAACATTTGCAATTCCTCCATGAATGTGAGCACAAGCAGCTTATCCGTGCTGCCGGCCTGTTACACGCCAATTCTTCCTATGTCTTGGTTGGACATAACCGTGGGCATCCACTCTCGCGCTGGGAGGGTTTGCCGCACCCGCCGCCAATTTCCGATTCGATTAATACCTCGCGTTAGGCGGCCGGCCTGAAGCGGAAAAACCGCGCGCGCCGGCCGCGGTCCGGATTAATTACGCGAGCCGATCGTTGCTTTGTTCAGTTCTAGCTCGGCCTGAAACCAGTCGGCCATGGGGTCGTTGATTCCGCCCTGGCGCTCGAGATAGATATAATACGCGCGCTCGCGAACCTGGCCTTCGGTATAGCGCAGCACGGGAACGTTTGTTTCCGATTTTATGGCGGTGGCGGTGACGGCCCGCGTAGTTCGTCGTTTGGTCGTGGTGGTTTTGCGAGGGCGGGTTAGATTCTTCGCCGTGGTCTCGTCACTTTTCTTTCGCGGCATAATGACAAACTCCTTGTCCTGGATACTACGAGGCAAATTCTGAACTCGGTCGCGCGGATCGCGACTGTTCAATCTGAGTTCTCGTGTTTTTCCGCGTCGTAGACGGCCCAAATATTTTGCGAGTCGCGTGCGCGGCCCGGCTTTGGTATGCGCCGGTAGTATCCACAACGGCGACGTTCCTGTCCAGTCCTCGCGCCGCCATAATGAACATTTCTCCCCGGTGTCGGCTAGGCGATCCGCTGCCCGCCTGTGTGTCGACTCCTCATGCCAAGGGGACGGATGTCCACCTTTTTCTTATCGGACAAGACCCGCGAAAAAGTTTGACAAATCAGACAGCGTTGCCGCATTCAGGGCTGATCGGGAGCCGCAGGTGTGATGATTACCAGGCGCTGCGCGCCATCTCCGGGTTTAGCAGCACGAAAAGCATCGTGCGCGCGTTGAACAGCGCGTGAACCGCGACGCAAGCCGTCAGCGAGCGGTAGCGCACCCGCACGTACCCGAGAATGACGCCCATCGTGACCAGCGGCAGGACGTCCTGAGGTTGTTGGTGATGGATCACTCCAAACGCCACCCCCGACAGAACGATTGCCAGCCAGGCATTTCCCAGATATCGCCAGATGGTTTGCAGCAGCAGGCCGCGGAAGAACAGCTCCTCGGCGATCGGAGCGATAACTACCGTCGCCAGCGTCAGTTGCACAATTCCCCACCTGCCCCAGACGCTCGTTTCAACCGCCTCGAGCACCTCATGAATCGGCTGCTTGGCGTTCGGCTCCAGCCACCACCAGATAATCTGACCCGCTTGAAGCTGGAGATAGGCGATCGGCAGAATGATCAGGACCGCGAGTAAAGCGACTCTCATAATGCCAAACAGGCCGAGTCGGGCATCGGCGGTGGCACGGAACGAACGATGGCGGCGCAGAATCACGATAATCAGCACGCCGGCGGCCAGCTTCGCACCGATGTCGATGCACTGCGCCAAGTGCCAATCGTGCGAACCGCTGATTCGTAACGCCGCTGAGTCGATGCCGACGATTTTGAGTAGAGCCCGTGCGAGGATGTAATAATAGAGGAAGACGCCGAGTAGATGTGCCAGATTGGGCCCGTCGCCCGTGAAGTCCAGTGGTTCCAGCGGTTTACGCCACGCGCCACTCCGGAGCCATTGAAAAGCAACGGCCGCGAAGACAAACGCGCCAATGCTCCGCAGGGACGTGTCGGTCAGCAGTAGTGTGAATTCACCAACCGCAAACATGAAAAGACCAAGCGCTCAAAACGAAGCACAAAGGCCGCAACCCAAGGAGTGAAAACTGAAAACTCAACTTATCAGTCCGCCGCAAAAGTCGGCGGTGCCCATAGACTGTAGCGGCCGCCCCCCGTGTCGGCCGTAGAGTACTGTAGCGGCCAACCCCCGGGTCGGCCGTAGAGTACGTAAAAACACCCACTCATTGGATCGGCCGACACGGGGGTCGGCCGCTGCATGACTTTTGCGGCGGACTGTTATGCGTCGTCCGACTCCGCCTCGTCATCGGACGCCGACTTGGTCGTAGCGGCCACGTCCGCTACCGTTGACGCCGTCGGTTTACTCTCGTCCTCAGTCGTCTCCTCTTCCGGCGTCGCGTTCACCGTCGGCTCCGTTTCAGCAATCGGCTCACTCTCATCCGCTTCTGCCGCGGGTTCTTCCGTGGAGGTTGAGTCGGCGGTCTCGTCCGGGGTTGAGGGGATTTCCGTCGACGGTTCGAGCGTGGCGGCGACGGGCGTTTCGGCGGATTCGGCACCTTCCTCTTGCGGGACGAAGGCCGATTCGGTTTCCGCGGACTCCGGCAGGCCGGCGGCTTCGGCGGCGGCCTTGGCCTTTTCGGCCGCCTCCTTCTCTTCCTCGATCCGGATGACCTCCTCGCCCGCTTCGTAGACGATTCGATCGGCCAAATCGGGATCGATCTCCAGGTTCTCCTTCAGCGGTTCCGGGCCGATCTCGTCCAGGTCCGCGACCGAGACGCATCCCAGCGCCACCAGCTTGTCGAGCATCAGATCGTCCACGCCCTCGACCTTCTTGAGCGTCTGCTCCACGATGCCGAGGTTCTTGTTGTGCTCGGCAGGGGTGAGAATGTCGACGTCCCACCCGGTCAGCCGTGCCGCCAAGCGGACGTTCTGCCCGCGTTTCCCGATCGCCAGAGAGAGCTGATCCTCGGCAACTACCACCGTGGCCTTGCCCAACTCGAGACCCAGGGCGATTTCCTGGACTTCCGCCGGCTTGAGCGCGTTCCCAATCAGGATCTGGCTCGATTCATTCCAGCGCACGATGTCAATTTTCTCGCCGCCCAGTTCGTCCACGATGTTCTTGATGCGGCTGCCGCGGACGCCGACGCAGGCCCCGACGGCGTCGACCTTGCTGTCGATGCTGCTGACGGCAACCTTGGTGCGATAGCCGGCCTCGCGGGCCAGGGCCCGAATTTCGATGATCCGCTCGGCCACCTCCGGGACTTCCAGCTCGAACAGGCGCACGATGAACTCGGGGTGGCTGCGCGACAGGATGATCTTAACCTGGTTGGGATGCTCGCGAACCTCGAGGATCAGCACACGCAGCCGCTCGCCGACCTGGTGTGTTTCGCCGGGGATCTGCTCGCTGCGCGGTAAAAAGCCTTCGGCCCGGCCGATGTTGACCAGCAGGTTCCCGCCCTCGACGCGGACGATGGCGCCGGTGATGATCGTGCCGCGGCGTTCGGAGAACTCGTCGTAGATGCTGGTGCGCTCACGCTCCCGAGTACGCTGGATGATGACCTGCTTGGCGGTCTGGGCGGCGATTCGGCCGAGCGTTTGCATATCGATCGAATTGCCCTCGACGACCGCGGAGATATCGCCGGTGATCGGATCCAGCGTGACCTCGGCCTCTTCGGTTTCGTACGCCTTGCGGATCGCGCTGGCCATCGCGTTTTCGAGGTCGACCATGAAGCCGTCCCGATCGATGTTCTTGTCGCGACAAATACTGTCGATGATGCGGAGCAAATCCTGATTCATCGTCGCTTCCGCCTTTCACAAAAAATGGGCCGCCTCCGCGACCCACCAGTGTCCGCCCGCGGACCTGATTTCGGTCATGTCGCCACCCGGCCGGACTGGCAGACCCCATCCTGACCGTCACGAGAATTGTACATCATCCCGAGCCGCTTGACTATAAGTCAGGTGCAAATGTGTAGCGCCGGGAAACGTAGCGTGCCCCCCCCCCCGGGGGGGGGGGAAGGGGGTGATGTTTGGGCCCCCCCCGCCCCCCGCGCGGGGGG
>JAUWNI010000111.1 GCA_030612705.1 Phycisphaerae bacterium
GGAATTCCCTGTGACACGCTGAATACGGCCCCGGCGACGCGGACGATGCTCAACGCCATGCACACCGTTTAGCCCCCCGCCCCCACCCCCGCCGGTTGGTGGGTTTAACCTGCGGAGCCGCGGACTTCAGGCCGCGCGGACTCAAGTCCGCCGCTCCTCAGGTTAAACCCACCAACCGGCGGGTGTGCGGGCGGGCGGATAAACGGTTTGCATGGCTTTGAGAATCGTCCGCGTCGCCGGGGACTTATTCAGCGTGTAAAAGTGAATTCCCGGGGCGCCGCGCTGGAGCAGTTCGAGGCACTGCGCGGTGGCATAGGCGACGCCGAGCGACAGGACAGCGTGAGGGTCGTCCTGTTGGAGACGTAGTTCGTTCATGAGCGAGTGCGGGATGGTGGCCCCGCAGATATTCGTGAACCGCTCGATCTGGGCGACGTTGGTGATAGGCATGATGCCGGGCAGAATCGGTACGCCGATGCCCATGGCACGGATGCGAGCGACGAAGTCGAAGTATTTCTGGTTGTCGAAGAAAAGCTGCGTGATAAGGAACTGGCAGCCGGAATCGACCTTGCGTTTCAGATTGAACAGGTCGAGGTCCATACTGGGCGTCTCGATGTGTTTTTCGGGATAGCAGGCCCCGCCGAGGCAGAAGTCGAACTCGCCGCGGATGAATTCAATTAGTTCGTTGGCATAGCTGAATCCGTCGGGGTGGGGCTCGAAGCGGATGTTTCCGCGGGGCGGATCGCCGCGCAGGGCCAGCACATTCTCGATGCCGGCCTCGCCGAGTCGTTGGAGTACCTGCCGGGTATCCTCGCGTGAGGAGCCGACGCAGGTAACATGCGCCATCGCCTCGATGCCGTATTCTTTTTTCATCTGAGTGACGAGATCGGTGGTATGTCGGCGGGTGCTGCCGCCGGCGCCCCAGGTGACGGAGACGAAGCTGGGGCGCAGATCGCGAAGCGAGGCGAGCGTATCACGAAGCTGATCAAAGCCCTTTTCGTCCTTCGGAGGGAAGAACTCGAATGAGAAGCACGGCCGGCCGGAAGATATCAGTTCACGAATCCGCATGGTCACTCACCATCAGTATTTCGGCCGAATGGCCGTACGTCCGCAGTCGGCCGCAAAAATCAGCACTGGAAAGCCTATTGCTCCATTAGCGCTACACTAGTGGGTGGCCCGCCTCTTTAGAGGTGGGGGACGCGAATGTTCGGCCGATTCGTGTCCCCCACGGCTAAAGCCATGGGCCACCCAACCTTCGACGACCCGCGTCGGGCACGGAGACCCGACGCTACCAGCAAATCTACGTGTGACAGAGCATTAGTTAAACACAAGAGGGTCCGATACGTCAACTCGGGGTCTTTCGCGGGTCTGGCCGGGGCGTTATTATCCTGGGCTCAATTGTTAGCTCAACCCCGTTCAACTTAGCGGAGGAGTGTCAGGTTCGATGAAGATATTGGTTGTGATCAAACAGGTTCCCGATTCGACCACCAACATTAAAATCCGGCCCGATGGCGAAGATATCGAGCGGTCGGGAATCAAGATGGTGGTCGATCCCTTCGACGAGTTTGCCATCGAGCAAGCCGTCCAGCTCAAGGAGAAGCGCTCCGACGTCGAGTCGGTCACGGCCCTGATCATGGGGCCGGCCCGGTGTTCGGAGGCGCTGCGGACAATCCTGGCAGTCGGGGCCGATGACGCTATCCACCTCCAGGACGAAGCGTTCGAGAAGCTCGACGAATTGCAGGTGGCGGCCACGCTCGGCGCGGTCATCAAGGACGGCGGCTATGAATTGGTCTTCCGCGGCAAGCAGGAAATCGATCTCGATAGCGGACAGCTCGGACCAGCCCTGGCCGAGGCGCTCGATTGGCCGCACGTCGGGGCGGCAACCAAATTCGAGCCGGCCGAGGATGGCAAGTCGTTTACCGCCAATCGGCGGATCGAAGGCGCGGACGAGAGGGTTGAAGTGCGGCTCCCGGCGCTGGTAACCTGCGAGAAGGGCCTCTGCGAGATGCGCTATCCGTCGCTGCCGAACCTGATGAAGGCCAAACGCAAGCCGGTCAAGGCTATGACGGCGGCCGACGTGCCCGGTTTCGCGGAGATAACGGCCGGCGTCGGCGGATCGGAAATGCACCAATTCGCCCCCCCGCCACAGCGCCCCCCAGGCCGGATTCTCAAAGGCGAAGCCGAGGAAACCGCCAAGGAACTGGTGAAGTTGCTCCGGGAAGAAGCCAAGGCCATCTAAAAAGTGAAGCGAGCCATGACAAACGACATACTCATTTTTGTGGAACAACGAGACGACCGTGTTCACCCGGGTGCCCTGCAATGTGTCACCCCCGGCAAGTCACTAGCGGAAAAAGCCGGCGGCAAAGTCGTCGCATGCATCGTCGGCGATAATATCGACGGCGCGACAAGCGCGGTCGAGCAGACCGGCGTAGACCGGATCATCACGGTCAGCGACCCAGCGCTGAAAATGTACTCAGCCCTGCGTTATCGGACGGCCCTGGCTGCCGTCATGGAAAAGGTCGAACCGCGGGTCGTTTTGATGGCGGCAACTTTCATGGGACGCGACCTGTCGCCACGCGTCGCGATGCGCACAAAGGCTGCCCTGGCAACCGACGTGATCGAACTCGATCTGACAGGCGACGGCGAGCTCGACATCGTCCGCCCATTATACAACGGCAAGGCGACCTGCCATGTCAAGTTCCCCAAGGATCGACCCGCGATCGCCACGATCCGGGCGAACACGTTTCCAACCCCCACCGGCGGCAGCGGCGCCGCTCGCGAGGACCTGCCCTACACCACCCTCGATGGCGACGACCGCATCAACGTCTTGGAGATCGCCAAGACCGGCGGCGACGTCAAGGACGTCACCGAAGCCGACATCATCGTCTCCGGCGGCCGGGCGATGAAGAACGAGGACAATTTCAAGCTCATCTTCGAGCTGGCCAAAGAGCTGGATGCCGCGGTCGGCGCGTCGCGGGCGGCGTGCGATGCCGGCTATCAGCCGCACAGCCGCCAGGTCGGCCTGACGGGCAAGACGGTAACGCCGAAGCTGTACATCGCCTGCGGCATCAGCGGTGCGATCCAGCACATGGCGGGGATGCGCGGCAGCAAGATCATCGTGGCGATCAACACCGACACCGAGGCCCCGATCTTCAACATCGCCGACTACGGAATCGTGGACGATCTGTTCAAGGTAGTGCCGATCCTGACGGAAGAAGTCCTGCGTCTGAAGGGCTAGGGCTCCGTCAGTGTTGCTTTGATGGGTTCAACCTGAGGCGCCGCGGGCCTGAAGCCCGAGCGGCGCCGCGGGGAGTAGAATTTACCCTTCCCGAAGGACCGCGCGGACTGAAGCCCGCGGCTCTTCGAGTATTGTTGCCCTCTTCAAGTATTATCACGGCCTCGAAAGAAACACTACCCATCAAATCAACCTTGACAAAGCACTAGTGCTTTGTCACACGTAAAATGTCGGGTGGCACGGGCGTCCCGCCCGTGTGATTCTCGGGCGAGACGCCAGAGCTACCCGAAAATTATGATGTGACAAAGCACTAGAGACATGCTACCAAATCCGTGCGGCGAATTCACGCTAAAAATGGTGATCGAGAGCCTATTAGGTACGCGGCGGTTTCGGCGCCTTAGCAGTCCACCGCAAAAGTCGGCGGCGCCCATAGACTGTAGCGGCCGACGCCCCTGTCGGCCGTGGATTCCTCGACAACCCTACGTCCGACAGGGGCGTTGGACGCTACACCATTTCTGAAACCGCTCTAGAACGTCGGTCCAGACCCACCAATGCACCGACGCCATGAAGACCTACGGCGTGATGGTGCAGCCGTAATCCGCCAGCAGGAATGCCAGGTCGGACAGGTCAACGTCACCGTCGCCGTCGAAATCGGCATCGGGGTTGTAGCTCGGGTCGCCGGTCGTGCTACCGTACGCCGCGAGCAGGGCCGCCAGGTCGGACAAGTCGGTATCTCCGTCACCATCGACATCCCCGGGGCAACCGATGCAGTCGGGCAGATGGAAGACGTATGCCGAGCCGGACTCATTGCCGTTGTCGTCGTCGATGGGTGCCCCGATTACGGCGTTGTCGGCAGAGACGGACACGGATATTCCGAAGTAGTCACCCGCCGCTCCGTCGGAGGCGGTGATCTTGACGGTTTCGGTCAGGTCCTGCCAGCCGCCGATGGGCTTTTCGAAGACGTACGCCGAGCCGGACGCATCTCCATTGTCGTCGTCCTCGCAGGCCCCGGCCACGGCGGTGTCGCCGGAGATGGACACGGTTAGGCCGAAGTAGTCACTCGCCGCGCCGTCGGAGGCGGTGAGCGTTGCGGTCTCGGTCATGTCCTCCCAGCCGCCCGTCGGCTTTTCGAAGATGTACGCCGCGCCGGTGCGGCCGCCAACCCCATGTGAACTGACGACGGCGGTGTCGCCGGAAATGGACACGCTATAGCCGGTGTAGTCATAGGCCGCGCCGTTGGAGGCGGTGAGCTTGGCCTGCTCGGTCCAGCTTCCCGGCGGACCGGGATCGAAGCAGAACACGTACGCCGAGCCGGCATCGACACCATTGTCATTGTCGTCCCGGTATGCCCCGACCACGGCAGTGTCGCCGGAGATGGCCACGGACAGGCCGAAGATGTCGCCGGACACGGTGTCGGAGCCAATCAGTTCGGCCTGCTGAACCCAGTTTCCCCCCTCGAAGTGGAAGACGTACGCGCCGGTGCCAAACGTCCCGATTACGACGGTTTCGCCGCGGACGGCCACGGTCCAGCCGAAGTGATGAGGCACTTCGGGACCGTCAGGCAACAGTTTGGCCTCCTCGACCCAGTTTCCCGGCGGGCCGGGATCGAAGCGGTACACGTACGCCGAGCCGGCGAAGAAGCCGTTTTCGTCATCATAGGGCGCCCCGATCACGGCAATGTCACCGCAGATGGCCACGTAATAGCCGAAGCCGTCACCCAGCGTGCCGTCGGAGGGCAGCAGTTCGGTCTCCTCGACCCAGTCTTCCGGGGGGCCGGGATCGAGACGATATATATATGCCGAACCGGCCGGCTCCCCAGCCCCCCCGCCGCCATACGCCCCCACCACGGCGGCGTCGCCGGAGATGGACACGGACAGGCCGAACCAGTCAGCAGCGGCACCATCCGAGGCGAGCAGTTTGGCAACCTCGCACTCGGCGAGTGCCGGGGCGCCGGCCGCGATCAGGATACCAATAATCACAAGTAGCGTAAGGTCGTGTGTCTTCTTGAACATGCTCTTTCTCCTTCCTTTCACGCAAGAATGCCGCACTTACTCCTCCGGCACATCCTTGCAAACCGCATAATGAAGTGGTCGTACTCGGATCTCTCTATAAACGCTTTCTTAATTCAGCTTAGCTACTCGGGGGCACGTTTGTCCAGTGTCGTAGTGCTTTCTGCCCGCGTATCGTGCTTCATCGATGGAAGACCCGCGGTGCTTCACGCCAGCCGCGCGCCGTCTCGCAAAACGTGTTCCCGGGGGCGGTGCTTCGAAAACGGATCCGGGACCGTTTCTGGTAATACATTACCACAAATAAACGAGAATATTCCGGGAATTCATGAGGGTTACGCCGGCCTACGGCCATCTACTGGAGTATAAGCCGTCTGATAAACGTTGAGCCCTGAAAACTGTGGAATCCCGTGCGGGGCAACGGCAGCGGCGGCGGGAGAAACGATTGATCTTTTTCCCCCCGGGTGCCTCCCCAGTCGGCGAAATGAGGTGCGGCATAACCCGCAAGAGATTCCTGGATATCGGCAATCGCCGCGAACCCCGACGCCGGTCGCGCCCGGACGGGAAGCGCGTTACGACCACGAATACCAGCGCAACGGCGTGGCCAATCTGTTTATGATCTTCGAGCCTTTGGCTGGGAAGCGGCGTATGAAGGTGACCGAGCGGCGGACGAAGATGGACTGGGCCGGGTGTGTTCGTGAGCTGGTCGACGAGCTGTACCCGCTGTCGAAGCGGATCGTGTTGGTGATGGACAACCTCAACACGCACACGCCGGCGTCGCTATACGAAGCGTTCCCTCCGGATGAGGCCAAACGCATCGCGGATCGCCTGGAGATCCACTACACGCCCAAGCACGGGAGCTGGCTGGACATGGCGGAAATCGAACTGGGCATCCTGGGCCGCCAGTGTCTGGATCGGCGCATCGACAACGCGGAACAACTGAAGCAAGAAGTCGCCGCCTGGGAAGCAGAGCGAAACGCAGCCAAGGCCAAGGTGGATTGGCAATTTACAACGGACGATGCGCGGATACGATTGAAGAAGCTCTATCCATCAATCGAGATGTAATGGAGCACTAGTGCTTTGTCACAAGTAAAAAGTCGGGTGGCACAGGCGTCCCGCCTGTGTGATTCTCGGACGAGACGCCCGAGCCACCCGAAAATTATGATGTGACAGAGCACTAGTCCGTATCCTCAGACCTCGGCAGCAGCGCCCGGTATATCCTGGCCTGATCGGGTTTCTCCCACGCGTCATACAGATCGATCAGGCGTCGCAGCGCGGCCAGCGTGTCGGGATTGGGCAGGTCGGCGCGGCGGCGCAGGGTTTCGAAACCGCGCGTGAGGCAATCCTCCGCCTCGCTGAAACGTCCCCGCGCCGCGAGGGACTCGCCCAGTACGCTTTCGCACAACGCCGGCCGCCAATGTCCTTCGGGCAGTTTTCGGAGAATCTCCAACGCTCTTCTCAGCAGCGACTCGGCGTCGAGCGGGTCGCCGGCGTCGAGCGTGATACGGCCCAGAAGGAACAGCGACGACCCGATTTCGGTATGGTCATCTTTTGCGTAACACGACTGACGGATCGCGAGGGCCTTGGCACACAGTTCGCGCGCCCGTGCGTAATCGCCTTGCGCGCGGTACAGGTCGGCCAAAGCATGCCAGTCGTAAGCGGCGGCGCGGTGCTGCTCGAAATTGGGGAATACGTCCATGGAGATATCGATCGCGTCCAGCAAAAGCTCTTCCGCCTCCGAGTACTTGCCGCGCGCAATCAGAACCGCGGCCAAGTTGTGCTTGCTCATCGCGACGTGCTCGTTCGCCTTGGGGCCACAAACCTTGACGCGCAAATCGTGCGCCCCTCGCAGCACCTGCTCGGCCTCGGCGTAGCTACCGCGATCCTTCAGCAGCAGGCCCAGCAAGTTCATGCTGACGATCGTGGTCGTGTGTTGCTCGTGGAACAAATCGGCGCGCATTGCGAGCGCGTCGCGTAGAAACGTCTCGCTCTCCTCGAATTTGCCGAGCTGTCGCAGACATGTGCCGAGATTGGCCATGCTGGTGGCGAGATGCTGATGCGGCTTGGAGTCATAAAGCTTTCGACGGAGTTCGAGCGTCTCGCGAAGAAGCCGCTCGGCCTCTTCGTAGCGTCCGGATTTGGACAATAACAGCCCGAGATTGTTCATCGTGCTTGCGATCTGGAACTCGTTACGCTGGTCAGGCGGCAGCCCGTCGAACGTATCCAGGGCCTCATGATACAGAGCTTCGGCTTCGGCCAGTCGGTCCTGGTCCTTAACCACACAGCCCAAGTCCGTGAGTGTCCCGGCAACTTCGCCGTGCGGGGGACCGTACTCCCGCCGACGAATCTCCAGTGCTTCCCTGTAATAGCTCTCTGCTTCCTGGAAGCGCGTCTGCCTGTGCAGCGACTTGCCCAGAACGTGCAACACGCGCGCCACTTCGAGCGGGTCGGGATCCGCCACGTCATCGCGCAGCAATGTGAGTGCCCGTTGCAAATTCCGCTCGCCGCGCGGATGCTCACTATGGAGCAAGCAGATTCGACCGAGCAGCAACCGCAAGCCGGCCTCCATTTCGGGCTCGTCCCGGTACTCATCGAGTTGCGATTCCCAGCGATCGAATTCCTTAGCCAGGGAGATATCCGCGCCAGGCGCGTCATCCGGGTCTCCCGCCGCCAGCATCTCCTCCAAGGCGTGCATCATTCGCTGGGCCTTTTCGCCGCGCGCAACGGCCCGGTCTCGCTCGGCCATGATTTGGAAGAACGCCACGGTGATGATGACGACGATCAGCAACAGCGACGCCGCGGAAACGCCGGCGATGCCGCGGTTGCGACGAACCCAGCGTGACAAGCGGTCGACCGGGCCCGCGCGGCGAGCGATGATCGGCTCGTCGGCCAGGTAGCGGCGCAGGTCGGACGAAAACTCGCCGGCCGTGGGATAGCGGCACCGTGGCAATTTTTCGAGCGCTTTGAGCAGAATGGCGTCCACGTCGGCATCGAGTCCCGGCCGCAATGTCGACGGGCGGGCCGCTTCGCGATCGGCGATGCGATTGAGCACGTCGGGCAGCGGTCCATCCACGTCACAGGGCAACCGGCCGGTGAGTAGCTCGTATGTCATCGCGCCGAGCGAGTAGACGTCGCTGCGTACGCTCATTTGCTCAAACTCGCCCCGGGATTGCTCGGGCGACATGTACGCGAGCGTTCCAACCAGTTGGCCCGGCTCGGACAGCGAGAGATTTACGCCCATCGCCGAGTCCGGGTCGATGGCTTTCGCGAGCCCGAAGTCGAGCAGCCGCGGCCGGCCGCGCTCGTCGATCATCACGTTGGACGGTTTGAGATCGCGGTGCAACACGCCGCGCTGGTGGGCATAATCGACGGCGTCGGCGACGTCGGCGATCAGGCCGAGCGCGCTCCGCGGGTCACACTCACCGAGCGTGAAGGCCTCATCCAGCGCCCGGCCGTCGACGTACTCCATGACGTAATAGTAGCGATCCCGGTCAATGCCGGAGTCGATCACCGCGACGATGTCGGGATGCTGGAGGCGGGCGACGAGCTCGACCTCGCGTTCAAAGCGTCGGCGGGCGGCCTCGGAGCGGGCCGTGGCCTGGAGCATGAACTTGATCGCAACCCGCCGGCCGGTCGATTGCTGATAAGCCTCGTAGACCACACCCATCCCGCCGCGGCCGAGCACGTCGACGATGTCGTAGCCCGCGAGTTCGGGGAACTCTGTCGGCGGTGCGGCGCCGGTGGACAGATCGCCGACGTTTTCGGATGAACCGGGCTGCAATTCGACAGTCCGGGCTCGCCGGGCGATCTCGTGGAGCGCTTCAACTCGCGTACGGCCGGGGTCGGCCAAGTCGTGGAAGGAGCCGAGCACTTCGTCGATCGAGACGCGGCAACCGGCGCGACGGCTCTCGAAAAACCGTGCCACTACGTCGGTAACTTCCAGAGGCGCTTCGTGACTCATAAGAAACCCTCGGATAAACGGCGGCGGATGTGACAAATCGCGACCGCGTTTCTATTCTATCTGTTGTCATGTCCTCGGAAAGTCAACCACCGCTGAATCAGACCTCGCTTGAAACACTTTGTAATCAAGCTGCCGGCGGCGACGCGGCCGCGCTGGAACAACTGCTCTGGACCCACCACGCCCGCTTGCTGGGCTTCGCGCGCCGCAAGATCGGCGTGGACTGGCAGCGCAAGATCGATCCGGAAGACATCCTCCAGGAAGCCTACGTCGACATTTTCAACACCATCGGCAAGTTCGGCTATCGCGGCGAAGACTCCTTCTACCACTGGGCGACCCGCATCATCGACCACCGCTTCATCGACCACGTGAGGCACTGGCGACGCAAAAAACGCGACGCGAGCCGCGAAGTACACGCCGCCGGCAGCGCGAGCACGTCACACCAATCGCTGCTGGAGCGATGCCTGCCGGAGATGAAGACACCCAGCATGGCCCTGCGTCGCGAAGACGCAATCGGAGCGCTGCTGGCCTGCATCGCCCGGCTGCCGGACGACTATCGCGTGGTCATACAACGCATCTATCTCCAACAGCAACCGCTGTCGGCGGTTGCCGCCGAGCTGAACCGCTCGGAAGATGCGATCCGCCGACTGTCCGGCCGAGCGCTCGAGCGGCTGACGCGCTGCCTGGGCCGCGCGTCGCGTTATTTCAGTTCACACGGGTAAGCGTTGAAACCCGCCGCCAGCGGCGCGATATTTGCAGATCGTGGCGGCCGACCCCCGTGTCGGCCGTGGAACACCGTTTTCATCCCGCGTCGGGCACGGAGACCCGACGCTACACGACTTTCACGGCGGACTGCTGGGCCGCGCGTCGCTATATTTGCAGAAATGTGAGCCATCCGATGAGAATCCTCGCACTCGAACCCTATTTCGGCGGTAGCCACCAGGCGTTCCTCGACGGCTGGAGCACACACAGCCGCCATGCGTGGACCGTGCTCGGGCTGCCCGCATTCAAATGGAAATGGCGGATGCGCCATTCCGCGTACACGCTCACCGAACAGGTGCGCGGTCGTATGGCGGCGGGCGAGTGGTGGGAGGTGCTGTTCTGCTCGGACATGCTCGATCTGGCCGCGTTTTACGGGCTGGCGCCGGCCGAGCTTCGCCGAATTCCATCCGTCGCGTATTTCCACGAGAACCAACTGACGTACCCGGTGCAATTTGAGAGCGAGCGCGATTACCACTTCGGCTACACCAACATGACCACGGCCCTGGCCGCGACGCGCGTGTGGTTCAACTCCGCGTTCAATCGCGACTCGTTTCTGGAAGCGCTGCCCGCGTTTCTGAAACGCATGCCCGACCATCAGCCGACCGAGGCGATCGAGCGCATCCGCGCGAAGTCCGGCATCCAGCCGCAGGGCGTACGCGAAATGCCGCAGCGCGGCAAGCGTAATGACGGTCCGCCGCGCATACTGTGGGCCGCCCGCTGGGAGCACGACAAGAATCCGCGGCTGTTCTTCGACGCGCTCAAGCAACTGAAACAGCAGGGTACTGATTTCCGCATCAGCGTAATCGGCCAGCAGTTCCGCGACGTGCCCGATGTGTTCGCGTGGGCCAAAGACTACTTCCGCCGGCATATCGACCGCTGGGGATACCAGCAGACGCGCGGCCAGTACGAAGCCGCGCTGCGCGAGGCGGACGTGGTCGTGTCGACCGCGGACCACGAATTTTTCGGCATCAGCGTGGTCGAGGCGATTGCCGCCGGTGCGCTGCCCGTGTTGCCGCGACGGTTGGCGTATCCGGAGATTCTCAATGGGATCGCTCCGGCCGACGAGGAGTTGTTTTTCTATAATGGGGAGGCGCGCGTATTGGCGGATCGGTTAAGCCTGCTGGCTCGGCGTTTAACAGCCGGCAATTTGTGGCAAGGTGATCCGCGGCGTGGCGTACGCGCGGTCCAAAAGTTCACATGGCCTGAATTAGCGCCGCGCTTGGATGAGGCGTTGGACCAACTCGTGATCTAGTGCTCCGTCACACCTCGATTAGCGCGTAGCGTCGGCCCCGCGCGGCCGACGTAGACTTTGAATGGTGCGTCAAGAAGTAGGGTGCGACTTGACGCACCAAGAGGATGATGCGTCAAGACGCATCCTACGAACTTGCAAGCACAGAGAACATCTACTTGGCTACGTGGGCGACTCAGGAGCCATTTCCGATGACAGAAACAAATCAAGATGAGCGCACAAGCATTTGAGGGCGCTGACTCGTTCGGGGAGTTCGACATACAGACGGTCATAATCAATTGCATCGACAATATCTGAAACCTGATCCTTCTTCTTCCGATACCCTCGCCCAACAAGTTTGTAGACGGTATTGAGTGTTTCGCTCGGGTGTGCGATGTTTTCAACATCAAGAGTCTGCGCGTCATCCCCAATAGCGATGTTCACCTTCTCCAGCGTAATCCCGGTGTAGAGTAGTTCAAAATGGGTGTATTCGGCGAGGAACCAAGCCTCGATCTCCATTATTGCCAAGACGATATCGACGGCTACGCTGCCCTTGGGGAGAACACGGTCGACAGCACGCCTAATCAGTGGAATCTCGCTGCGCGATTGTGGGTACACATCACGCAGGCCGAGCACTCGTGAATATCCAGCCTTAACAAGGCTCTCGTACTGATCCCGGATGTCAGATGCTACCCGGTTGTCGGTCGCGGAATCCACGATTAACACGAAGAACTGCTTGCCGCGGGTATCTTAGGGGCCGAGGCGTAAAAACCGCCGAGGCAGACCGGACCTGCCCCCAAAAGACGCATTGCGCATTTCTATTGCGACGTTGTGGTGTCCCGCAACCTCCTGGACGAGACGCTGCACGAAGAGCTGTTCAGTCTGCCCTTCCACGAAGACGGCTAGCTTACTCATCGCTCTGGTTTTCTGTGCTCAAGAACTTGGTCGCGAGGAAGTCGAAGTTGTTCAGGCCCGTGAGCCTGAATTCGTCAAAAAGGTTTTTCGAGTTCTGATGGTTGAGGACCTCACATCCGCCCGGAGTCCGGCGTAGACAGGACCATGCCTCAAGCGGGACCGCGTTCATGACGAATCGATCATTGGTCGCCATGATCAACTGAACTTTGCTTTTCTCCGCGCGGTCCATCAGGACCTGAATCAGTTTCGTTGAGCGCTCGTGATCCAGACCTTCGCCGATATCGTCGATGATCACGCACCCTGAGCCAGACGTAAGCTCGGCGTACACGGTCTGAATGATCAGCGAGAGGGCTCGAAACATCCCTTGCGACATCTCGG
Source organism: Phycisphaerae bacterium (assembly GCA_030612705.1). Classification (GTDB taxonomy): domain Bacteria; phylum Planctomycetota; class Phycisphaerae; order UBA1845; family Fen-1342; genus JALSRY01. Next base: position 12,480 of record JAUWNI010000111.1, read on the forward strand.
TCTGCCATGTCTTGCCTTTGATATCACCCTCTTGAACATACAGCCCTTGCACCGGAACGGGAATCGGAAGCCCCGGTCGGACGTTGGGAACCTGGTCCACGCCAACTTCCCTTAGGTCGTAGCCGATGCGCTTCATATCGGCCATAACTTCAGACTCGAATTGCCCCGAGAACTGCTTGGCGCCAACTCGGAATATCCAGACGACCGCTTCATAGTTGCTGAGATCCGCCTTCGTCTCATCAGCCTCCTCAAAGACTCCCAGACGATCTCTACCCATGAGCGTGCTGAATGGGTAATAGAGAACCGAATGGGCCCACGTATAAAGAGGTTCGAGAAACGGGTGCTGAACCAAATCGCGTTTTGTGAGGACTGCCGGCTCGGAGTTGGGTACCTTGAAGCTCATATTCTTCCCCACCTCGACGGCCAAAATGGTTCCTGTCCCATCCTGGTGGCGAATGAGTTTTTGCGCATTGTCGACGAGGAATTGTTCTTCCCGGACGTCCCCCTTAGAAATCTCGACGTCATACTTGTACTTACTGTTTGCATCCTCAAAACTCGTTATCCAATGGGCTTCATGGAACTTCTGTTTCCGCAGAAGCATCTTAGCCAAGGAGTGGATGGTGTTTAGGGTACGACTCTTTCCGGTCGCGTTTTCTCCGACTATTAAATTGACTGAACCGAGCTTCAACCCGGAGATGCGCCATTCCTGGGGTTGCCCAACGTACTGCCGGTATTCGACTTCTTGCAATCGCATGTTGGTTCTCCCGAATGAAGGGCAAAGAAGACAGGTGACGGGGTGGTTCAAACCTCCAGCCACGAGGCATCAATCCCTACGCCCCGATCGTTGCGCTGGCCGTTTCGCTACACGGCCCCTTTTCGCCGGTCGTGGCGACCCAACGGAGCATATAGTGGACCCTCTTGCCGCCGTCTCGTCGAGATACGGTCCGCCCCTCGGTGCGATAGCGCCCGCACGTCAGTGCGGACCGATCTGTGCCCAAGTTGACGTTGCTCCGCAGCCCAATTGACCCAGCCCCGAGGTTAACTTGGGTCGGTACCGAGGTCAAGTTAGTTGCGGGTCCAGGTCAAGTTGGCCTGACGGCCAGGTCAACTTGACTCGGCTCCGCGTACGGCAGGTACGCGGGCAGCGTACGGGTGGTACGTGAACGGCGTACGGGTGGTACGCTAGCAGTCCGCCGCAAAAGTCATGTAGCGCCGGGTCTCCGTGCCCGGCGCGGGATGAAAACGGTGTACCACGGCCGACACGGGGGTTGGCCGCTACGGTCTGTAGTCGGTGCCGACTTTTGCGGCGGACTGAGGGCACGGGCGGTATTGCGGGTTACTCGAACAGCTGTTGGATTCTTTCCACGTACGCGCGTTCGTAGCGCATCGCGCGGACGATCGCGGCCCGCCGACCGTTTTCGTCTCGGTAGGGGCAGCGGAACTCCCAGACGACATCGCCGCCGGGCGTGACCTCGAACACCAACCCGTGGTCGGAGTTCGTGATGAGCGTGTTTCCGTTGGGCAGTCGCTGGTTTGATCCGCGGGTGATCGTGTGGAAATCGCCGGGGTTCGGTGCTTTATATCGCCAAACGATTTTCCGGCTCAGCGGATCGACTTCGAGCACGCGCGAGCGCTTGCGGCCGACGCCGTTGTCGAAGACCAGGATGTGGCCGTTTTCCAGCACCCGCGCGTCGTGCGGACCCGAGAGTCGTCCATTCCCCCACGACCAGAGTAGTTCCTTTCGCTCCCAGTTCACTATGAAGATACGATTCTGCCAACGCGAGCAAACCAACACATTGCCAAGGTCGTAGAGCGGGTCTCGGCCCACCAGGTGCTCGTGGTGCATCCACTCGATCGAATTGCAGTGGAAAAGGTCGATCCACGGCGCCTCGCTCCATGTTGTCGGCGGCACCTTCCGTAGCGGAAAAAGCTCCGGCCGGGCGCTGAGCACGTCGTAAAGTGAGAACGACTCCAATACCTCGCCGGCGTGCGACAGCAACGTGAGCCGGTCGTCGCGTACCGGCACCTCGGGATCGATCTCCGGCACGATCCGGCGTTCAAACGTCAGTGTTAGCAATTGATCGCGCGGCGTGACCTCGACGTCGTGATGCGCGGTCAGCTTTCGTTTCCAGATGATCTCACCTTGCCAGTTGAAACGGATGATGTACCGCGAGTCGTCGGTAATCAGCGGCCCCGGAAGATCACAGGGTCCCGCTCCCATGACGATGAAATCGCCGTTGGGCAACAACTCGCCGTTCGCCCACATTTTGCCCGGCTGGTGTTGCCACGAATTGATTACGCGCCCTTCTTCGTCGAAAAGCTCTGCCTTGGTCAACTCGTGCAAGACGTAGAGGTTGTATCCGGGGCATGAACGCTCCGCGTCGTGAACAACGACGCCGTCTTCCTCCATCCCCTCGTCGACCTCGACGAAGCCGGCGTACGGGAGGGCTTGTAAACGATCGATTTCCGCTTGTACCCGCTCTGGCCGGGTCTTCACCGACCGCGAAGCCTGGTTTCCAGCGGCCGAGCGTTCCGGGGCCGCGTTGTCGTCCGAGCCGCCACACCCACCTGTCAGGCCAAGCGAGATTAAAACCGTGAAAAAGATCGCCCTCGGCATAAACTTCCCTTCAAGCATACCCGCGTCGAATACGCTACGTGTCAGACCTTGTCGCTCAACCCTCGGCATATGAGCCCCGGAAATCCTGCCTGGTCCAGCCCCGCGGGGGCGGTAGTCAATAGCCGGGGGCGTCAGCCCCCGGAAGTCGTCCCCCGGTGGCGGAAAGCCCCGCAGATGGCATGAGTAAGAAGGCGGTCTCCCGTCGGGTCGAGTATTCTCGCCCGAATGAAAGCTAATTGGAGCTTTCGTAGCGTGGCCCGCGTGGGCCGGGAGACCGCCATGCAAGACACACAGGATATC
>JAUWNI010000048.1 GCA_030612705.1 Phycisphaerae bacterium
CCGACGTCGGCCATCGATTGATGGGCTGGTGTGCCACTGCTCTTGAGCAGTGCTAAGCATCGCTGGAAGCACGGACAAGCAAACTGCCGCTTGTCCGTGGCACCCAGCGATCTACGTCGGCCGTGGGGGGGCCGACGCTACCCGCAACATTACGTTTGTCAGAGCACTCGCGCCTTGCTACTACTATACGTTCCTGGACAACGACATACATTGATATGCAAAGCTCACCCTGCCAGTCGCAAGTTATGAGCATTGCGAGAGGGGGGATTCGAACCCCCACGGGTTTCCCCGCAGGCACCTAAAGCCTGTGCGTCTGCCAATTCCGCCACTCTCGCATGGCTTGTCATCGTATTTTACTATGTAATGCGATTGGGTGGGAGCCCTGCTGGCACGCGTTCCGCCATTAGTATCGATCCAACACGCCGTAATCCGGGAGCGCTTCCGGTTGTCCTCGTAATGCTGTCGATCTCCACACAGAAACGGGACTAAAGCCCGCGAATCCTAACGGGGGTCCTTGACAGCCTGTGAATTCCTCTTAAGCATCTTGCGAAGTACGCCCTGGACTGCCGATGAAGTTTGTCGCAGACTCGGACCGATGTTATTGGAAACAATGCAACCGGTCCAAGGGCTAAGCCTAGCAACACTAAGGAGTTAAAGGCGGTTTTCATGGCCAAACGAAAGGCTGGCAGCGTAAATAACAAGAACTTGGTGATTGTCGAATCACCGGCCAAGGCCAAGACAATCAACAAATTCCTCGGCACGAAATTCGTCGTCAAAGCGTCGATGGGGCACGTTCGCGATCTGCCAAAGAGCAATTTCGGCATAGATCTTACCGATAATTTCAAACCGCAATACGAAATCGTCCCCGGCAGAACAAAGGTCATCGACGACCTCAAGAAGCTCGCGGACAAAGCCGGGCTGGTCATTCTGGCAACCGACCGCGACCGTGAAGGTGAGGCTATCGCCTGGCACCTGGTCAAGGCGCTCAACCTGCCCGCAGACAAAATTCGACGTGTGATTTTCAATGAAATCACCAAATCGGCCATTACCGAGGCGTTCGAGCACCCTCACGAACTCGATATCGACCGCGTCAACGCCCAGCAGGCCCGCCGAATCCTCGACCGCATCGTCGGTTACGAGCTATCGCCCCTGCTATGGAAAAAAATCGCGAAAGGGTTGTCAGCCGGACGCGTGCAATCGGTTACGGTTCGTCTGATCGTCGACCGTGAACGCGAAATCCGTGCGTTCGTGCCCGCGGAGAGTTGGAAAGTTATCGCCTACGTAACCGGTAACGCCGCCGATGCCGCCAATTGTGCGCCAGATTGGAAAGAATTCATCGCGGCTGGACCCACGCAAAAAGACATCCAGAAATGGCTCAGTGAGCACGGCTCCTTTCAAGCTGAACTGGCAGACATTGCCGGACAACCCTTCAAGGCCATCAATGCCGAAGATGCCGCAAAGGTCGTCGACGCCCTGGGTTACAGCATCGAACGCATCGAACGCCGAGTTTGGGAGGAGTACGAGCATCTCGGTCTCCAGCAAGCCGAGCTGGTCGGGGGCTTCGATCCGGCACGCGCCCCGGGATTGTCCGTCTCCGACCTGACCGTCAAACGGACGACCAACCGCCCGCCCGCCCCGTTCACGACCGCAACCCTCCAGCAACAGGGCAGCACCGTCCTGCGCTTCCCCAACGCGCGGACGATGCGGATTGCGCAGTCGCTTTATGAAGGAATCGATCTCAACGGCGAAGGCCCGGTTGGTTTGATTACATACATGCGAACCGACTCGACCAACGTCGCCGGCGAGGCCATCACCTCTGTCCGCGACTTCATAACTCGCGAGTTTGGTGACAAGTATCTGCCCGAAAAACCCAACTTCTACGGCAAACGTCAGGCCCGCGCGCAGGAAGCTCACGAGGCAGTCCGCCCCACCGACCCGCGGCACACGCCCGAGAGCATCAGGAAAGCACTCAGTAACGACCAATACAAACTCTACAACTTGATCTGGAAGCGTTTCGTCGCGTGCCAGATGCCGCCGGCACAGTGGGACTCGACTAGCGTCAGCCTGACGTGCGAAACCCCTCTCGGTCCGGCCAGGTTCACCGGCAACGGTCGTAAGCTGGTCTTCGACGGGTACATGAAGGTCGCGGGCGTGACCAGTCCCGACCAGATCCTCCCGCCGCTGGAGCAAGGAACGCCGGTCGGCACGCTCGATCTACAGCCGAAACAGCAATTCACCTCGCCGCCGCCACGCTATACCGAGGCCTCGCTGGTCAAGGCGTTGGAATCCGAGGGTATTGGTCGGCCGAGCACGTACGCGGCGATCATCGACACGATCCAACAGCGCGGTTACGTCGAACAGGACGAGAGGAAGTTCTATCCGACCTCGCTGGGCGAGGTGGTGACCGACAAACTGGTGCGGCACTTCCCCAAGATACTGGATGTCAAGTTCACGTCATACATGGAAGACGAGCTCGACAAGATCGAGGACGCCAACCTCGATTGGATCCACGTTCTGCACGAGTTTTACGATCCGTTCAAGGACCTGCTCGCCAAGGCCGGCGACGAGATGGAAATCACCCGCAGCCAGCCGAGCGAATACGACTGCCAGTTGTGCGGCGCACAAATGGTCTACCGCTGGGGCAGGATGGGACGCTTCCTCTCCTGCTCCAAGTATCCCGATTGCAAAAGTACGCTCAACGTCAACCGCGAGGGCCGTCCGATCGTTCCCGAAGCCGGCGAGCAGATCTGTGAATTGTGCGGCAAGCCCATGATCCTGCGCCAGTCGCGGACGGGCATCTTCCTAGGGTGCAGCGGCTATCCGGAATGTCGCAACACGATCGCCTGTGACGAAAACGGCAACGCCTTGCGGATGGTCGAGGAGCACGAGTTGAAGCGCCCGTGTGAGACCTGTGGCAAGGGCACAATGATCGTCAAATGGAAAGGTCGCCGGGCATTCCTGGGTTGCGACAATTATCCGCGCTGCAAGAACACCGGGCAGATTCCCAAGGATGTTCAGGTCAAGAGGAAACCCGCCCCGCCGCCCGAGGAAGCTGGTTTTCCCTGTGAAAAGTGCGGCCGGCCGATGGTGATACGCACGGGCAGCCGCGGCAGGTTCATCGCCTGCTCGGGTTTTCCGAAGTGCCGGAATACCAAGCCGATCGACAAGCTGGAGGAGCTAAAGATCGCCGCCGCCGCCCAGGTGGAAAACACACCGGCCAAGGAAACCGCCGACGACATCAATGCCACAACCGGCGTAATTTCCGCCGAAGCGAAACAAGCCCCCGAACGGAAGAATAAAAACGGCAAGAAACCCACGGCCCATGAGAAGTTCGGCAACCCGCCCCCCGGGTTTGAGTGGACGCGGACCGGCCGTCCGGTCGTCGAGACAATGCCCGCCAAGGGTAAGCTGGTCTGCCCCCAGTGCGGCAGCACGATGGAGATGAAACGCGGTCGCTTCGGCCCCTTCTTCTCCTGTAACAACTTCCCGAGCTGCAAGTTCGTCAGCAACCTGCGCGGCGAGGCCAAAAAACTCGCCGAGGAAATGATGCCCGCGCCGGCCAAGCCCAAGCCGATCCCGACCGACATCCCCTGCCCCGAGTGCGGCTCCCCGATGTTCGTGCGCCAGGGTCCGCGCGGTAAATTCCTGGGTTGCAGTGCCTATCCAAAGTGCAAATCAACGCAGCCGCTGCCGGCCGGCTTCGAAGTCCCGGCAATGAGCGAGTAGCGCTTTAACCTAGCACGGGAAGGCAGGCCTCGCTGAACTCGAAGAGCCGCGGACTTCAGTCCGCACGGTCCTTCGGAAGAGGTAAATGCTACTCCCCGTAGCGCCGCGCGGACTGAAGTCCGCGGCTCCTCATCGTGAAGGCAGGCCTCGCATTCTTGCGTGCGAGACGTTCCAGGTTGGCGACGTCCCATTTGAATATCAAGTTGGTTCTACGACCCACGGCCTGCCCTACTGAACTGCCCTACTGAACGGCGTTCAGCAATCCCACTGTCCGTAGTTGCCGAGCAACTCCGCCAGGTCGGCTAGATCGACGTCGCCGTCGCCGTCGATGTCACCTTCTTCGTATGTCGCCCCGCTGGAGGTGCCGTAATGCGCCAACAGTATCGCGAGGTCTTGCAGATCGACGTCGCCGTCGCCATCGAGATCGGCCGGGACTATCGGCGTGATCCACACCGTTCCCGCCATGCGCACGCTTTCGATCTGCACTTCCACCTCGCCGAAAGGCCAGCCCAGATCATATACGACCGTCCCCAGCGTTAGGTTGGTAACCGAGACCTGACCATACCCGTTGCCGTCAACCAGCATCAGCAGGCTCGCCTCAAACGCGGCCGGCTCGGGCTCGTCCGGATAGCGAATGTGATTGTCGTACACGACAAACGGCGGCGGCCCCTCATACGTCCCCTCACCGCTGATCTGCTCGGGCGGTATCTCCCCGGTCACGTCGAACGGGCCGAACGGGATGCCGAGGTAAGACACCATCACCTCGACCAGCGTGATTTCATACACCGTGTCGTATTGGGGCGCGGTAGTGCACACCGCTGTTGATGACGTCCAGAACACATCCTCGCCGGCCGTTTGCAGGTCGAAGTCCCAGGTTGCGGTATCCGCGCCGGCCGGACTTGCGATTAACAATAGCGAACCAAGGATGAAGGCCACATACACACTAAGCGCTGTCACGTTATGAATCGTGCGATTCATTTTTTCCCTCCTCTGAAATGGTAACAATCCACGGCCCGGAGCATGACCCACGTCACCGCCCGGCTGATTCAGCAACCCTCACGCATTCGTTATTCTACTCAATTGCCGGCCGCAAGATCAAACTGTTCTCGTCAGACGATCGGTGGTGGGTTCGTGACATAATCTGCGGGCGTCTCTTGCCCGTGCTTTGGCCGAATCTGCCCCGGAGGGGCATCTGAACGTAGCCCAGCACGAAGTGCTGGGGTAGGTCGTTAAGAATACTATTGAGTCCCGGAGGGACGATTGAAGCTTCAGTCGTCCCTCCGGGACTCGCTTTCTCGACGTCGCATGAGTCCCAGCACTGCGTGCTGGGCTACGCTCACTTCGTCCCTACGGGACGACGCGTCCCGCAAATTGTGTCACGGCCCCATCGGTCGGTTCAATTTGGGTGCCAGCGAGGGATTCCGTCGGCAGTGATGGTTCTCTGCCGTAAGAAACCCCTCGCCGGCGCTCAAGGCTCTGATTTTCCTGCTCGTCGGCGTTACACGCCGTAGCCGTAATTGCTCAGCAGTGCCGCCAGGTCGTCGATGTCAACGTCGCCGTCGCCGTCGAGGTCGCCGTCGTTATAGGTCATACCGGAAGTCTCGCCGTAGTTGCTGAGTAATTGGGCCAGGTCAGCAATGTCGACGTCTCCGTCGCCGTCGAGATCGCCGGGGACGGGCATGGCCTTCAGGCCGAGACTGTGGTAAAGCCCCGCCGCGACGGCCACGAAGTTCGTGTTCGGCGACGGCACGTCGCATTGGCCGAGCTCGTTCCGTCCCCACGCCACGCTCGAGCCGTCGGGTTTCAGGCCGAGACTATGGCGCCATCCCGCCGCGACGGCCACGAAGTCAATGTTCGGCGCGGGCACGTTGCATTGGCCGTCTTCGTTTAATCCCCACGCCACGATCGAGCCGTCCGCCTTCAGACCGAGAATGTGGTACAAGCCCGCCGCGACGGCCACGAAGTCCGTGTTCGGCGCCGGCACATCGCATTGGCCGTCTTCGTTCCATCCCCAGGCCACGATTGAGCCGTCGGTCTTCAGGCCGAGACTGTGACTACCCCGAACACCGCCGCCCGGCGCAACGGCCATGAAGCCCGTGTTCGGCGCCGGCACGTCGCATTGGCCGTATTCGTTGTCCCCCCACGCCACGATTGAGCCGTCGGACTTCAGCCCGAGGCTGTGGTCCCTGCCTGCCGCGGCGGCCACGAAGTCCGCGTTTGGCGCCGGCACATCGCATTGGCCATCTTCGTTCCATCCCCAGGTTACGATCGAGCCGTCGGACTTCAGGCCGAGACTATGGTCCAAGCCCGCCGCGACGGTCACAAAATCCGTGTTCGGCTCCGGTATGTCGCATTGCCCCTTTCTGTTGCCCCCCCAGGCCACGGCCGAACCGTCGGACCTCAAACCGAGACCGTGCATTTGGCCCGCCGCGACGGCTGCGAAGTCCGTGTTCGGCGCCGGCACGTTGCACTGGCCGTTGCTGTTTTTCCCCCAGGCCACGATCGAGCCATCGGACTTCAGGCCGAGACTGTAGTAGTAGCCCGCCGAGACGGCCACGAAGTCCGCGTTCGGCGTTGGCACATCACATTGGCCCTCGGTGTTGCGTCCCCAGGTCACGATCGAGCTATTGGACTTCAGACCCAGACTGTGGCACCCGCCCGCCGCGACAGCCACGAAGTCCGTGTTCGGGGCCGGCACATCGCATTTGCCCGCGAGGTTGTTTCCCCACGCCACTATGGAGCCGTCCGCCTTCAGGCCGAGACTGTGGTTGACTCCCGCCGCAATGGCCACGAAGTCCGTGTTCGGCGCCGGCACTTCGCACTTGCCGTCAAAGTTGTCACCCCAGGCCACGATCAAGCCGTCTGACTTCAAGCCGAGACTGTACCGGGAGCCCGCCGCGACGGCCACGAAGTCAGTGTTCGGCACCGGCACATCGCATTGGCCATCTTCGTTCTTTCCCCAGGTCACGATCGAGCCGTCTGACTTCAGACCTAGGTTGTGCCTGCTGCCCGCCGCGACGGCTACGTATTCCGCGTTTGGCTCCGGTACGTCGCATTGGCCGTCGTCGTTGACCCCCCAGGCCACGATCGAGCCGTCCACCTTTAGACCAAGACTGTGATCAAACCCTCCCGAGACGGCGACGAAGTCCGTGTTCGGCGCCGGCACGTCACATTTGCCGAATCCGTTGCTCCCCCACGCCACGATCGAGCCGTCGGTCTTCAGACCCAGACCGTGAAACCCGCCCGCCGAGACGGCCACGTAGTCCGCGCTAAAGTCTGCGCCGACAACCATCGACCCCCAGCCGACGATCGACCCGTCGCCGTAATCAGCCCCGGCCGCCAGCGTCATCAGTAGTGCAAACAGCAAACCACACGCAGTCGCTCCAATTGCTCTGCTCATGGAAATGACTCCTTCTTTTGTAGCTGACATGCTTGAACCGGGATTATCCCGATACACCTGCCGCTTGCGCCGGTGGCAACGTGAAAGTTCATTATACTGCATTAACCCGCTTGACGGAGATTCGCGCATGGAAGTCCGCCGCAAAAGTCGTGTAGCGGCCCGCGCCTCGCGGGCCGAACGCCCAAAGCGACATTTCCGGCCTATAACGGCCGGCGAGGCGCCGGCCGCTACAGTCTATGGGCGCAGCCTACTTTTGCAGCGGACTGTCAGGGCTCTGATTTTCCTGCTCGTCGGCGTTACACGCCGTAGCCGTAATTGCTCAGCAGCGCCGATAGATCAGCCAGATCAACGTCGCCGTCGCCGTCGAGGTCGCCGTCCTCGTAGGTCGCTCCGCTCGACATGCCGTAATGTGCGAGCAGTTGCGACAGGTCGGCCAAGTCTACGTCGCCGTCGCCGTCCAGGTCACCCAGCACGGGCGTTTCGTCGGAGGCACCCCAGATTTCGACATCATCGACGTTCCAACCCGGATAGGTAATCGAACCGTCGGTCGTGCCCATCTGCCAGCGAACGTAGACCGTCGGTTCACCGTCGGCAATCGTCGAGATGTCCAGCGTTTTCTGAATCCAATGATCATCGGAGATCGATATGCTGCCGGGGTTGGTCCAAAGCTGCGTCCAGGAGGTGCCGTCGTTTGACACCGCAACGGCCGCGTGATCCCACTTCTCGACGCCCAGCCACCGCCGGAAACGCAGCTCGACGAACGAAAGGTGACTGCAATCGATCGCCGTCGTCGTCAGGTAGCAAGCCGGTAGGTTGTTGGGGTAGTCACCCGCGAGGTTATATCCGTAGACATTGCCGCCGGTATGGCCCGCGTCGGGGTCGCCGTTGTGGCTACCGCCGCCGGCCGGGACGCCGAACTCCCACTGGCCCTCGGTGGACCAACCCGGATCGGCATCGAGCGGGTAGCTGTAGCGCACCTGCATGTCGTCGACGTCGATCGAGACGGACCGCTCGGTGTCGCCGTCATGGTCGGTCAGGTTAGTGAAGAAGATCGTGCCTTCGTGCAACCCGTGCAGCAGAACATTCGCTTCATCGCTGAACGAAACGGTCACTTCGATAGTGCCGAGCCCCGGCAACGTGCCGCTGCCGTTGGCGAAGTCCACCCACGCCACCGACGCGGTCACCTCGTAGTCCATCGGCGTCTCGTTCTTGTTCTCCAACGTGTAGATCGTGCTTTCCGGCGTGAACGGGCCGCCCTTCTGACCGGCAGCGACCAGATCATCACCCGTGACCTTCAACCCGGTCGGCGGTTCCGCAATGCCGACCACGCGCACCGACGGATCGCCGAAAACGTGCCAGGTATCGAACATGTCGGTCCCCTGCCCTCCGGGATAGTCATCCATCATCCGGCAAGACCCGGCAAAGCATAGGGCTCCATAACTGAAGTACGCCTCGGCCACCAGCAGATCGACGATCTCGTCCTGGGCGGCCATCGGAGGGTTCCAGGACTGACCGATCGAAGAAGCATAGCACCCGATCGCGCCGGTCGGTTCCGAGCCGTGCGTCGCGCGCAGCCAAGCTTCGCCGAAGCAGGTATACCCGGCGAATTGTCCGTTGTTGCACGCCACGCAGACGACAAATGGCAGCATATTATCGTTGACCAAAGTATTGATGTGCGAGTTGGAGAAGCCGGTCGTGCTCCAACCCGTGACACCGCCGTGCCCGGCGTAATTAATAATCCCGCGGCCCGCGTTGACGGCGTTGGTAACCTCGGACGCCGTGGCACCCGGATCGTAGATCTGATCCACAACCGTATATCCGTGGCCGAGCAAGTCGGTACGGATATTGTCGATGTGCTGCCAGTCATACTCGCCGTCGTCGCCGGGGCCCCCGGTTGAGCCGATGCCGACCCCTCTCCAGAACCAGTCCTGCGTGGTGGCGGGCATCAGTTCGTACTCGATGGTCCGCTCGACCTGCGTATCTACCTGCGAACTGTTCTCCGCGGAGAACCGTCCGATGAAGATGTCGGGGTAGTGATCACCGCCGGCTACCAGCGAGTACGTCGGATCGGAACTGCCGCCCGAGGCATACGGGCTGGCCACCTGTGTCGAGTCGCCGATCAACAGCACGAACGCCAGGTCGCCCGAGTCGTATAGGTCCTGGATGTGGTTGCCGATCGCGGTCGCGTTGTTCCCGATCGTTGATACGCCGACCATTGTGGTTTCGATGCCGATCGAATTCTTGTGATCGACCAGTGGCTGCGCGTTCGGCATCCACGCGTCGTAACAGATAACCAGCAGCTCGCCTTCCTCATCGATCGGATCGTAGCGCAACCCGTCTTCGTAGTTCAGGAACTGGTGCCTGTAAACCTGATGAAACGCGAGGCTGAGGGCGCGCTGTCGTGCCGGCTGGTTCAAAACGTTCATGGTCCCGGGGCCGCTGTTGACGACCTCGACGGTCATCTCCGTGTACACCCGCAACGTGCGTGTGACCGGGTTGTACTGGAGCGGATTGACCCGGACTACGACGCCGCGATGGTCGCGCATGATGTAGGGCTCGCTGAGCGTAGCCAGTTCGCCGGGATAGTCCGCGTCACGGTCGTACACCTCGCCGAACGTGTAAGCCACATCGTCCGGATTGATACTACGATAAAGATTGCCCTTCGACGGCACGATGTCGATGTTCTCAACCTCGTAGAAGTCCGCCGCGACGACTTTAACCATCATGGCGGCATCGTTGGGGACAATCACGCTCCGGCACACGTTGGGCAGGTCGGGCGCGCCGACCCGGAGGATCTGGCTCTCCTCGCCAAGCCCGATCAATGTGTACTCGTTGCCATCGATGGTCACGATGCTCGCATCGTAAGCCCCGAACGAGTACGAGAGCACGACATGGTCCTGGGTGTCTTCCAGAACGGTCACGTCCACGACGGGTTGATCAACGCCCGCCTGGGCAGCCGTAACGCACAGCATGGCGACCGCACACAGCGAAATCAGCGCAGATCGATAGCGCACAGCGTCCTTTACGCTGGTCGGCGGAATATGAGATGTCATCACTGCATTACCTCCTTGGGGGAACTGGTTAGCTGAACCAAAAGCTATGTGATAGTACCATAAAACCCTAATAGTATTCAAACACAAACTGCACCGCTTCATTGGCCAATAATGTGCCGTTTTACGGTGCAGCTACGATGAATACCCCCGTATATCACACCACGAAAAGCCGCAAGTCGTGCCCCCGTGAAGAGCCGCGGACTTCAGTCCGCCCGGTCCTTCGGGAAGGGTAAATTCTACTCTCCGCGGCCTCTCCGCGCGTGCTGAAGCACGCGGCTCCTAGTAAACCATGTTTTTTGGAAACGATATATGCTGATTCGGAAGAGAATGCGCGATAGTTGCGTTGGATACTGTATATTATCGGTAGTTGTGAGTAGCACGCTGCGCGGGTTTGCGGGGAAGGTTCTCGCCGACCATCATCCTCCACGGTAACCCCACGTCGCTAATGCGTCCGCGGGCTCGGCCGACTCCCGCCTCGGGCCGGGCGGACACGGAGATGCCGTAGTGTCGTCCGGCGAACCCGTCCGTGCCGTAACGAATATAGACGAATTCCCGCCCTACGAGCGCCCCGCCGACGCCGGCGATCCCGGTCAACATTTCAAACATTTCCGAGGAGACGCCGTGCTCTGTGCCGCGCGGCGGCCGGTAGAACACCAATGCGTCCAGTTCCGGCTCTTCTTTCTCGCCGAGGATTTCGCGCTCCTCGGGTGTCGGCTCGATCTTTTCGTATTTCGGGACGATCACATAGCCGCGGTCAGCGCCGGCCCCCTCGACGCCGACGTTAATCGGGAGGATCGGTTCCAGCTCGTCGAAGGTTGGCAGTTCGGCCCACGTTGGCGGCGTTGAGATAGCTCGGTCGGCCTGCCTGCACCCCCCCGCCGCCAGCAGTACGACACACCCTAGCAATGTAATTCTCAGCGTGGCTTTCATGCCGTATGACTATCCGATCGCGAGGAAATTCGCAAGCAGCTTGTGCCCTTCCGCTGTCAAGAAACTCTCCGGGTGAAACTGCACGCCGAACACCGGCTGCTCGCGATGCCGCAAGCCCATGATTTCGCTTGGGTCGTCTTCAGTGGTCGCGCAAACCTCAAATTCCTCCGGAAGCGTTTCCCGTTCGGCAATTAGCGAATGATAGCGCGTCGCCTGGAACGGATTCTCGAGCCCCTCGAACAGGTACCGCCCATCGTGACGGATCATGCTCGTCTTGCCGTGCAGCAGACGCTTTGCCCGGATCACCCGTCCCCCGTTCGCGTACGCGATCGACTGGTGCCCCAGGCATACACCCAACAGCGGCATCCGCCCCGAAAACCGCCTGACTACCTCCACGCTGATGCCGGCCTCGCGCGGCGTGCACGGCCCCGGCGAGATGATGATATGGCTCGGCCCCTTCGCCGCGATTTCATCGAGTGTAATCCGATCGTTCCGGTACACCTCGATCTCGATTCCCGGCTCAGTCTCGCCAAGCGTCTGTACGAGGTTATACGTGAATGAATCGTAATTATCGATTATCAGAACCATACAATCGAACGTAGGCCGACTCCTTATACCTGTCAAATCGCGCGTGGGGTTGTGTGGCTTGGTACCGCTTCCACTCGATGGCCGATAACGGGGTCCGGGGGCTACGGTGTTCGGTCTTTTTTCTTTCGGGGCGTCGTCGGGATCGGTTACACTGGGGGCTGTAATTCGCTATCCCGGAGTGTGCGATGCACACATCGGATCCGATGGGGCAGTTCGACGGAGGCGGTCACATCACTCATTTTCTTGGCCGGCGGGGTTGACGACCCCAATGGTCTACTGTCCACCAGATACACGCCGCGCGTCATGTGCGGAGATGGTGTAGATGAAAGGACAGCAACACGAAGGAGGCACACCATGTTGAAGAGAAACCTTGCCACAACGCTTATGCTCGCGGTTGTCGCGGCGGCCGGCGCCGAGATCACTCCCAATCTGGTCGTGTACGACGTCGGTCCCCTGCTGGAGAACGGGCAGGAGTACGTGACATATCGCGTCGTGGTGGCGCTAAGTGAAATCGACGACTGGACGTCGGCGGAAATCAACGCATCCGTCACGGACGCCGAGTTCTACCAGAACGCATACAACGACGGCAATCCGCCCGATCCGAACGGATTCGGTACCTATCCGGACAGCGAGGTCACCTCGTACTACACCAGCCCGGAGGACCATCCGAACGCGGCGTACTCGGGGGCCGTCGTCGGCTTCAACGTCGGGCCGAACGAAACGGCCACGACGCTTCAGGCCGATTGGTTCGACACGATTACGTCCGCCGACGGGACGTACGTCATTGCGCAGATCACCGTCCTGCCAGACTCCTCATCGTGGTCGGGGCAGGTCGACGTGACGGTCTACTCGACGGACGAGCCCGGCGGCGTCAGCGATTCCTGGACGATCAGCGCGGCCGACTACGAGCCGGTGGTGACGGCGACGTATACCGGTCCGGACAGCGGAACGTACAACGATCCGAACAACTGGGATGTCGGAGTTGTGCCATTGAACGTTGATCTTGCTCGTTACAACGTGATCATCCCTGGCAGCATTTCGGTGAATTTCGATATCGCCGGCGAGTCGCGGCTCAGCGGCCTCGCCCTGGGTTACGACAGTACGTTCGGTTTTGTCACCGGCGAGAGCCTGCTGGTAAATGGCACGGCTGTGATCTCGGGGATCATCGATGCCTCCGGTGATGGGGCGGCGTTCCTGGCACCGAGTCAGTTTTCGGCATTTTCCGGGAGTGGGCCCAAGGTTTTCACCGCGTCGAGCGCCCATGTGCACATCGCCGCACCTTCGTATACGTATAATCCTGGGACTAGCTCCAATCACACCATTTTGTCGGCCGATGGGAATTCCCTGCTCGACCTTTCCTCTCTGATCAGCGTGAGCGTTCCTTTTAGCGTCTCCTATCCTAGAACCTATACGATCGCCGCCACAAACAGCGGTGTGATCGACATGCACAACGTCAGTAGCGTAACGGGCGCCGCGACGGGGGGCGACGACTGGTTGCGGTTCCTCGTCTCAAGCGGAGGGAACATCAATCTCGAGGGACTCACACACGTCCTTGGGCGGACCTGGTTCGATATCGACGTCCCAACCTATTCACTGTTCTCGCTTGAGAATGCCTCAAACACGCATATCGACGCCACCGACGCGGTCACCGTTGATTTGCCGAACCTCGGCGAGTTCAACAGTGGGACATTCACAGTGCCGGGCGGTGCGACAATTGACGCACCGTTGATGGGAAACTTTATCTGGAGCACCATGTCAATTGCCGACGGCGGCTCGGTCAACGCTCCGGAACTGACCAACGTGACGGGCAGCTATCTGGAACTCAATCCAACCCGGGTATTGAACGTCCCGCCGTTTACCAACATTGACCATGCCCGCATCCTGCTCTCTCAAGGCGCGACACTTCCTCCCCTCGCCGCGCTTTCGTACACGTACAATCCCGGGATTAGCGCGAATATGACCATTCTATCGGCGGACGGTACGGACTCGCTGCTTGACTTTTCCTCTCTGACCAGCGTGAGCGCTCCTTTCAGCGTCACCTATGCTAGAACCTATACGATCGCCGCCACATACAGCGGTGTGATCGACATGCATAACGTTACTAGCGTAACGGGCGCGGGGGGCGATGACTGGCTGAAGTTCCTTGTCGCAAGCGGTGGGAACGCCGACCTTCAGTCGCTGTCGCAGATCGGCGGAAGAGTCCAGCTCGATATCGACGCACCCGACTATGAACTACCGTCGCTCCTGGAGACGACCGGGACGGTGCAATTCAATCTCAATGAGGGAACCACACTGCACGTCCCCATCTTGGAGCGTATACAGGGATCAGGAAACACGCTGAACGTTCCCGTCTTCGCCACCTTTGACGCGGCCCCCCCCCTCACGGAGATGAATGGGACTACAATCGAACTGGCCGTTGGAGGAACCATTGACGCCCCCAATCTGACCACTTTCACGTCAGGCGTGCTGACGCTAACCCAGATCGAGCAGGGCGGACCCTTCCTCAACTTCCCGCCGTTTACCAACATCAATCATTCGCGTATCATCCTCGAGGATGGCTCGACATTTGCCGTCGATGCACCTTCATACACCTACAATACTGGGATTAGTGCCAATATTACCATTCTCTCGGCGGACGGTACTGGGTCACTGCTTGATCTTTCATCTCTGACCAGCGTGAGTGTTCCTTTCAGCGTCTCCTATGATAGAACCTATACGATCGCTGCCACAAACAGCGGCGTGATCGACATGCATGACGTCAGTAGCGTAACGGGCGCCGCGGGTAGCAACGACTGGCTTAAGTTTACGACCGACAGCGGCGGCCACCTACTGTTCGGCGACCTGCTCGTCTCAGTCGGACGCACGCAGTTCGTCATTGACGGCACGGCATCCGGCTTGGACTTTACGGGTGGACTCACACTGGAGACGCCGTCCAAACTTTCCGCCACGCTAGCCGCCACGGTCAATCTCACCGGAGATTATGGTTTTAACCACACCAACGAGGACGACATCAACACGGGGGGCGGCGTCTTCCACATGAACGGCGCCGGAACACAACTCCTCGAAGTCGGCGGCGAGGACATCGGCGTGCCCGACGGGGCCGTCTCCGATAACTTCGAGATCGGCCAACTGATGGTCGGCCAGATGGCTCAGCCCACGATCGTCAAACTCGTCGACAACTTCGATAACGGCAACCGTGGCACGAGCGGCGTCGAAGCCCTCTACCTCCAGGGCTTCCCCGGCAGCGGCAACGGGTTACGGATTCTCGGCGGCTCGACGCTGGTCATCCAGAACATACAGGTCTACGCGCAGGAGGCCGACGAGTGGGTACATATCAACAGCCTCTTCCCGCCCGAGACCAACCAGATCGCGTATGACGACGGATTTATCGCGCTGTCGATCGTAGTGAACGACTGCAACGAGAACGGCATCGACGACCACGTCGACATCCTGCTGGGCAACTCGAACGACTGCAACGAGAACGACGTGCCCGATGAGTGTGAGATCGACATCAATAGCGGGGCGCCCGGCGGGCCGTTCTACTGCACCGAGGATTGCGATCCGGATTGCAACATCAACGGCATTCCCGATGAGTGCGACATCGCCGACTGCGATCCGAACGATCCGGCGTGCCAGGACTGCAACGAGAACGACGTCCCGGACGCCTGCGATATCGCTGACGGTACGAGCCAGGATACCAACGACAACGGCATCCCCGACGAGTGCGAGGATTGCAACAACAACGGCATCCCGGACTATCAGGACATGGCCGACTGCGACGGCAGCCCCTGGTGCGACGATTGCAACGCCAACGGCATCCTCGACTGGTGCGACATCGACGCCGGCACGAGCGAGGACGTAAACAGCAACGGCATCCCCGACTCGTGCGAGGAGGACTGCCAGCCCAACGGCGTGCCGGACGGCTGGGACATCGAGACCGGAACGAGTCAGGATTGCCAGCCGAACGGCGTGCCGGACGAGTGCGACATCGCCGACGGCACCAGCAACGACATCAACGGCAACGAGATTCCGGACGAGTGCGAGCCGGATTGCCAGCCAAACGGCGTGCCGGACGATTGGGACATCTCGACCGGCATAAGCCAGGACTGCAACGAGAACGAGATTCCCGACGAGTGCGACATCGCCGACGGAACGAGCGAGGACGTCAACGGCAACGGGATTCCCGACGAGTGCGAGCCGGACTGCCAGCCGAACGGCGTCCCGGACGATTGGGACATCACGACCGGGACGAGCGAGGACTGCAACGAGAATGACGTCCCGGACGAGTGCGACATCGCCGACGGCACCAGCCTCGATACCGACGGTAACGGTGTCCCCGACGAGTGCCAGGACTGCAACAATAACGGCGTGCTGGACTGGATGGACATCCTCAACGGCACGAGCGAGGACTGCAACGGGAACATGATACCGGACGAGTGCGAGGGATCCTTCGATGTGTTCCTGTGGATCGGTCCGGACGGCGGGTCGTTCGACGATCCCGCCAACTGGGACCTCGGTGGCGTCCCCGGCGGCGAGGCGGAATTAGTCAACACCAGCGAGGGTGATAACACATGCGTGCTGGCTGCGCCGGGCGAGACTATGGTGTGCAAGCTGACCGTGGAAGGGAACGGGACCGGCCACCAAACCCTGGAAATCGACGATGCAACACTGATATCCACAGGCGGCACGAGTCTCAACTCCTACAGCGACATCGCATTGACTGATGCCGAGATCGCCGGCGGCGAGATCGTCAACGACGGCTACATCAGCGGCTATGGCGAAATCAGCGCTTCGTTGACGAACACGCGCATCGTGGAGAGCTACGGCGGCAACTTGGTGCTCACCGGCGACACGCTGACGAACTCGGTTGGCGGCACGCTGCGGGCGCAGGTCGGCACGCTCCTGCACGTGAGATGCGCCAACGTGACACAGGCGTGGGGGATTATGGTAAACAGCGGAGCGAGCATGCAGTTCGACCATCCGTTGACTAACGAGGCCGGTGGCCTGATCGGTCTGGCCGGCGGGTCGTTCGACCCGGCATACCTGACCAATGCGCTCGGCGCGGAGGTCTCCGGCTTCGGTACGATCAACTCGTCGGTGGACAGCGCCGGCGAGATGCTCTTCGTTGCCGACACGCAGATCGTCGGCAACCTGCTCAACGACGGCACCATCACGATCCAGAACGGCACGCTCACCATCCTCGGTGACCTGACCAACAATGGCAGCATCATCGGCGATTTCGTCGCCGGGCGGCACGGCGACCCGAATCTGCCGCGCTTAGGCGGCGACGGGTTCTTCGTCCAGAATGACTTCGTCGCCGGGGCGGATTCGTCTCTGCAAATGGTGTCGACCGACGCGGTCTTCCGCCTCGGCGGCGACTTCGATGCTGCCATAACCGACAACACGCACTACGACATGGGCGTGGCCGAGCTGCGCATGGTCGGCCTCGGCGATGAGCAGGGGCTTGAGCTGATGAGCCGCGACATCGGCGCCAACCCGCTGGGGCTCGATCGTACGAAGCCGGGTCGTTACCCGCTCGGCACGCTGCACCTCGGCCCGACGCCCGCCACGGTGCAGCTCGTGGATAACCACGACAACGACGGGCTGGGCCAGGCGGCCTGCGAGGCGGCGTACGTGCACACACTCCAAATCGACGCCGGCGCAACGCTGATCAACCCCACGTGCAGGATCTATTACGAGGAGTTGATCAATAACGGCACCGTGACGAATCCCGAGAACCTGATCCAGATCGCCATCTTCGGCGATCTCAACGGGGATGGGTCCGTGGACCTGGCCGACCTGGCGGCATTGCTCGGCAGCTATGGTGAAACCAGCGGGATGAGCTACGAAGACGGCGACCTCGACGGTGACGGCGACGTGGACCTCGCGGACCTGGCCGCGTTACTCGGCGTCTACGGCAACGATACGTAACAGTCCGCTGCGAGCCATGTAGCGTCCGCCCCCCGTGGCGGACGTCGAAAACCGTGAAACGTTCGTAGTTTACGGCCGCCACGGGGGGCGGCCGCTACTTATGTCGGCGCCAAGGGTCGGCGGGGACGGTGAATGTCTGGATCAGCGGCAACGGCTCGTCAATCTTAACTTCCTTTTCGTCGCGCAGGAGCGTCACGCGAATGCGGTTATCGACCGGTTTTCGCCAGGCCGCGCGGACCTGTTGAGCGTCGCTGACGGGTTGGCCGTTGATCTCGATCAAGCGGTCATCCGCGCGGACGCCGACCCGATACGTAATCCAGTGGCGGTCCAGGTCAATCACGCGCGTGCCGTCCAGATTGGCGCGCAGGGCCATCTTCGGCGGCTTGGCCACATGTCTGATCTTGACGTCCGTCTCCGCGAACGCCGCGACGGGATCGAAGTCGAACGGTTGGTTGGCGTAGTGTTCGAGCCGGGCGGCGGTAGTCTCGTCGGTAAACCGCCGCGCCACGGCAACGAGGTCTTTGGCGGTCGGGCTGAGGCCGTCTTTGTGCCAGCGCGGGTCGTTGTTGAACGCGCGCATCAGGTCGTCGAGTGTTTTGCCCTTTTTTTGCGCGCGGACGGCGCGGTCGAGCCAGGCGCCGACGAGCATGCCGCCGTCGTAAACCAAGTCGTGGGCGTGGCGGTTCGTAAAGAAGACATCGCCGCCGGCTTTGGACAGTGAAAGATGTTCGCGCATGGGATTCAGCGCGCAGCTCAACATTTTGTCGGCGAGCGTGTCGGCAAAATCCTGCCAGGTGATGAATTCCACGCGGGCGGCGACGAGATACGCGTAGTAGTCGGTAAAGCCCTCGTTGAACCAGCGCAGCTCGTCGGGCATCTCGACGCCGGTGAGCCAGGTATGGAAGAATTCGTGCCCGATCAGGTGCGGCAGATACCTCGACGCCCGCGCCGCCAGCCGCGGCTCGACGTTCAGCGTCATCGAGCCGGTCTTGGGTGAGCCGGCCAGTCCGGAAATGTCCGGCCGACCGAAGATAAACAGGTAACGTTCCATGGGCAGGCGGTCGAATAGCTCCAGCTCGTGCGTGATGATACGGCGCATCGGTTCGACCGCCGCCTGCTCTAATGCATCCTGCCCCGGTGCGATCGCGATGGTTCCCTCGAAGCTACCGACGCGGATCTCGTGTATGTGCCAGGCCCCTACCGCGATCAAATCGTTGAGCAGCGCTTTGCGCCCGCCCGGATCGAACTCGTGTTTTCCCAAGCTCCGCCACGGCGCGACCACCCGCCAACTCGTCGGCAACTCAAACCGGACGCGGATGTCACCCGGCTCCGCGTCCTCGGGGAATACAAACAGCGTCGGCGAAACCAGCAGGCCGTGATCTTTCGCCAGATAGGGATACTCGTACGCGTCGCGGTTCTTCACGGCGTCGAGCGTGCGGTGCGTGAGCGGGACGATGTAGCTCAGCGTGACCGCCGTCTGCCCGGCGAGTGTGACGTCCCATAGATACGGCTCGGCGCGCTGCACCTCGAGCGGCTTGCCGTCCGCTGTCGCTCGGATCGACCCTTCGATCAGCGGCTCCGGCAGTCGGACGAAGGCGAAACGTTGAGGCATCACCCAGCGGAGGGTGTTTCGGCCGGGTTCGATCCCGGTCAGCGAAACGGTCACGGCGACGCGCTGGGACTCGGGCGACTCGATCGAAACCGTATAGTGCAACGTTGCTCTTTTAGCAGCATTATCTTGTCCG
This sequence comes from Phycisphaerae bacterium, assembly GCA_030612705.1. Classification (GTDB taxonomy): domain Bacteria; phylum Planctomycetota; class Phycisphaerae; order UBA1845; family Fen-1342; genus JALSRY01. Next base: position 19,374 of record JAUWNI010000048.1, read on the forward strand.
GCGCGCAGCTCGACCGGCTGGGACAGCGCGATCACTACACAACACATGACTAGTGCTTTGCCACAGTTGATCCGATGGATCATCGTTGATTGGGTGGCCCACCTCTTTAGAGGTGGGGGACACGAACAGGGCTTCGATTCGTGTCCCCCACGGCTAAAGCCATGGGCCACCCACCCAGCAATTGATGTGTGGCGGAGCACCAGCCATAACGACCGGTAACTTGGAAACGATAACAAGACCCAAGGAGCCGCGGACTTCAGTCCGCCCGGTCTTTCGGGAAAGGTAAATTCTACTCCCCGCGGCATATCCGCGCGGGCTAAAGCCCGCGGCTCTTCATGGGGACTTATAACAAGCGTTCTCAGGATCATTGCGTGCTCCCTGGGCTCACGTCAGCATCGACAGATTCTAATCGCCCGCCGGATGGTCGTTAATCATACGCGCGAATCTTCTCGGCGAGACAGGTCCCGTAATAACGGCTTCCGAGAACACAAAGGAGATACCCGGCGCAGGTTGGTAGGTTGCTGGAATGATTTGGTCTTTACCTCATTTAACTTGCCACGGCCGTCCAATGAATTGAATACTTGCCTATACGCAAAGGTGTGGACGCAAGGGTCCTTCGATGCAGATTAATACAAATGCGACCATCAACGCCGGACTTACATCGCTTCTCGAAGCGACCTTGAGTTCGTTCGCATCGACCAGCGTAGGGACCAGCGCCGCCGGTTTCGGGCCGGCGGCGTTGCTCTCGCTGGGGCAGGCGACCTCGGCAAGCAACACCGGTTTCGGATACACACACCTGGCCAGTGCCGCCGCCCAGTTCCAATCGCCGATAACCCAGCAGCTTTCCCCCAAACAGCTCAAGGCCGAGCAGGAAACTGTCAAGCAGGCCACTGTGCTGCGCGTCAACGGGCAGTACGACGAGGCCCGCAACCTGCTCGAAGGCCTGCTCAAGAAGAATCCGACCAGCGGCACCGCGATCCACGGGCTCGGCGCGATCGAGCTCGAACTTGGCAATTACGAAAAAGCCGAGAGCTATTTCAACAAGGCCCACGTTTTCGCACCGGAGTACGGCTTCGACCGCGATGCCAACAATGCGAAAATCCTGCAACAAGACGACGAGTACGTGCTGGAGCAAGCGCGGCGGATGACCGAGCGCGACGAGACGCGCGGCGACGGGGTTCGGCTGCTCGTTTCGCTGACGCGCCGCTCGCCGACCGACGCGGTGGCTCGCAGCCTGCTCGCCGAAAATCTGATCAAGGAAGGCGACGCGACTCAGGGATTGGTCGAATACCAGCTCGCGATCAGCACCGCCAACCAGACGCAGTCGCGGGAGATCGAATCGAAACTGGCCGACCTGGTCGAGGTCGCGCCCGAGGCGGCGTATCTGCGAAACCTGCTCGGCCAGGTCGAGCTCAATCTCGGCAAGCACGAGCAGGCCGCCGAAACGCTGGAGCTGGCCACGCGGCTCAGCGATAACGACCCGCTCTACCAAGCTGATGAGGCCCTGGCGCACGTTGCCCTCGGGCGCGACGCGCTCGCGCAGGGCAACCGCACCAGTGCGATGAGCTCGTTCCAAACCGCCCAGGGGCTCGACCCGCTGGGCGACGAGGTCAACCTTGGGTTGGCCGAGGGGTATCTCGCGCTCGGGCAGTACCGGGCCCGCCTCGGCGACCCGGGTCGGGCGATCGAGGAACTCAACTCCGCCAAGGGCTTCCTCGCCATGGCTGAAAGCGAGGAGCTCACCAGCGAGATCGCCGCGACGTTCTATAGTGTGGGGCGCACGCTAGAACAGCGGCGTGAAAGCTCGGGCGAGAAGGTTGGGGACGAAGCGATCGCCTACCAGGCCGCCTACAACCTCGACCCCGAGAACCTAACGTACCAGCGCAAACTGGCCGAGACGCAGAACACGATCGGCGACGAATACCTCGCCGAGGGCAGCTACAAAGATGCCGCCTATGCCTATCAGTACGCCTACGAGGTTAATTCGCGCGAGGAGAGCTATAAAGATAGCGCGATCAGCGCGTTCATGAACTGGGGCGACGAACGCGGCGAGGCTCGCGATCACCACCAGGCGATCACGGCGTACCAGGCGGCGTACGACCTCGACCACGACAACGAAACCGCGAAGACCAGCCTCGCCGACGCTTTCAACACCCGTGGGTTGTTCCACAAATCACTGGGAGAGGACTTTTATGAGGATGCCGCCGACGATTTCCTCGCAGCCCTCGACCTCTACCCCGACAACGAAGATTATCAGGACAATTACGACTCGGTAATCTAGTGCTCTGTCACAGTTGAATTGATGGATCATCGTTGATTGGGTGGCCCATCTCTTTAGAGGTGGGTGACGCGAATGTTCGGTCGATTCGTGTCCCCCACGGCTGAAGCCATGGGCCACCCATCAAAGGAGAGCTGACGCTACCCAAGCGCCCCCCGATGCGCAGATCCACGACAAGCGCCTCATATTACAGTACGATCCCTGCTCTGAGATGATCCGGTTCCCGCTGAGAAGGATCGGCTTCAAAGGGCGAGGAAGCCATGAGTGATATTGTTCGAACACGTTTCGCACCTTCTCCGACGGGGTATCTTCACATCGGCGGGGCACGCACGGCGCTGTTCAATTACCTGCTGGCCAAGCGGCTCGGCGGCAAGTTTGTCCTGCGGATCGAAGACACCGACCAGGCTCGTAATATCGAAGCCGCCGATGCGAAGCTGCTCGATGATCTTCGCTGGCTCGGCCTCGAGTGGGACGAGGGCCCACAGGTCGGCGGCGAGCACGGGCCGTACTACCAGAGCCAACGGCTCGAACTATACAAAGAGCATGCCCGCAAGCTGCTCGATAGCGGCCAAGCCTACTACGCCATGGAAACCGCCGAGGAGCTGGAGGCGATGCGCCGGGAAGCTCGCAAGAGCCAACAGCGCGGCTTCCGCTACCCGCGGCCGAAGCATTTTCCATCCGAAGCCGAAGCTCGCAAGGCCCGCGACGAGGGCCGGCCGATCGTCGTCAGATTCAAGATGCCGGAGCGCGACTTCGTTGTACACGATCAGATTCTCGGCGAGGTCCGGATCGGCGCGACCGAGCTGAGCGACTTCGTGATAGTCAAGGCCGACGGCTGGCCGACGTATCACTTCGCGGTCGTGATCGACGACGCCGGTATGCGGATCACGCACGTGCTCCGCGGTCAGGAACACCTGATGAACACGCCGAACCACCTGGCGTTGCAGGAGGCACTCGGCTACCCCATACCAAACTACGCCCATCTCCCGATCATCTTCAACATGGACGGCTCGAAGATGAGCAAGCGCGAGAAGGACAAAGCCGTCCGGGCGGCCGTCGGCGAGGCGCTCAAGGCCGGCACGATCGACGAGGACCGCGTGCTCGAGTTGTCCGGCTGCACGGACGCGGATGCGTTCCAGGCCTGGCGAAAGAAGAAGACGCAGCTCGAAAACGCCGGCTTGCAAGCACTGGCGAACGAGCTGCGCGTGGCTTTACCGGAGATCGAGATACATGACTTCCGCGTCAGCGGCTACCTGCCCGAGGTGCTGCTGAATTTCATCGCGCTGCTGGGCTGGTCGCCGGGCGACGACCGCGAGAAGTTTACGCTACCCGAGTTGTGCGAGGCGTTCAGCGTCGAGCGGATCGGCAAGACCAACGCCAAGTTCGACCGCGAGAAGCTGCTGAACTTCAACACCGTCGCGCTGGCGGCGGCCGACATGGAACACAGGTTGTCGGGTCTGCGTGACTATCTGAACTCAAACGAAAACTCGTCGCTCCGCGATCTGGATAACGTGACACTCCAGCGGCTGGTCGAGTTGTGCGCGGGCATGCGAACGTTCCACGATATCGACTTCAAATGCGGCGCGATGTACGTCGCGGACGAGCAACTTCAATACGACGACGCGGCGATTAAAAAGGTATTGCTCAAGGGCGATGGGGCCGGCACCGCCGTGCTGAAGGAGATGCGCGGCGAGCTTGAAACGCTGACCGACTGGACCGCGTCGGCTTTGGAGGAGCTGATCCGCGGCTTCGCCGAGAGGCGCGAACTCAAGCTCGGCAAGGTTGCTCAGCCGATCCGCGTCGCCGTGACCGGCTCGACGATCAGCCCGGCGATCTTCGACACGCTCGAAATGATCGGCCGGGAGCGAACGCTGAGGCGGATCGATCGGCTGCTAACGCGGGTGGCGACGGCGTGAGGTTGGACGCGTATAATCACGTCATTATGCAAACCAAAATGAAACAGAATCGCACTAAACGGAACATCGTGCTGCCGCTCGCGATCGTTGGGTCGGCATTGCTGTTTACAACCGGCTGCGGCGGCGCGATCGTCGGTGACTGGCGCATGATCAAGGCGGTCCCGAACAAGGAGATGTTCGCGATCGAGGACGCGCTCTTTGCCCGCGACGGCAGCTTTGCCGCCACCGTCACGATCGAGGGCAAGACCACACATGAGAAGGGAACCTACGCGTTCAACGGTTTCACGCTGACGATGCGCCCGCAAGGCGGCGGCCAGCGGCGCTACAAAACCGTGATGGGGTCGAAAAGGCTGAAGGTGCTCGACGGCAATCGTCACGTGATTCTTCAAAAAACAAAAAAGAGCAAACAGAAGTGAACGACGAGCAGCAACCTGACCTCATCCGACGACACGTCATCTATCACGGACGCGTCCAGGGCGTTTGCTTTCGGATGATTTCGCGCGAGCTGTCGCAAAACTTCCAGGTCGTCGGCTACGTCCGCAACCTGCCGGACGGGACGGTCGAACTCGAGGCCGAAGGCGAGGCGCCGGAGGTCGAACGATTTCTGAGGGCGATCGGAAGCGAGTTCGAGGGCAACATCCGCAATATTGATGTGAACGACATCGCGCCCCGCGACGGAGAGAGCACTTTTCAAATCACGTATTAGAAGCAGCACACCCGTCGGCACGGAGGACGGCCATGAGTCGCAGATGGATGATCGTCCTTGCGATCCTTGTTTCATCGGTGGTCGCCGACTGCTGGTTTCGTGGACCTTTCTTCTTTCTGCCGTTCTTGTTTCTCACGATGCCACCGGCACTCGTGATCACAGCGCCGCTGTTTTTTTTACGAATGCCCCAGAGGCTTTCCATGATCATTGCGGCGGCCGTGGCGATTCTGACGTCGTACTTTTTCTGCGCGCCGCCCACAACGGGCCGGCTGCTTGCGCGGCACTTGGGTGTAAGTGCCTCGAATGATGTTCGGGATCTCAGGCGATGGAATGACAATTGGGGGCGCGACCCGGCCTACTTCCTGCGGTTCTACGCGAGTGAGGATACCGTTGGGCACATCGTAAAGAATGCCCGGCTCACTGAAGTGCAGTCGCGGTCGATGATCCCGCCACCGCGCTGTCTCCTGCCCGTCCCGGAGTGGTGGCAATCTCCAGAGATCGAAAGTCCGCGAACTTGGCAAGGCTGGGAGGCAAGGCGTCAATTTTGGGTGAACCTGTATTTCGACCCGCATTCGGGATTGGTCTACGTTGAAGTGCTGACTACCTAGATAAGATGGCATTGCCGCCCGCTTGGTGCAGGCACGTGACCAGGCGGGGACCAGTCCCGGAGGGACGAGTGATAGTAGCCCAGGGCGCAAGCCCTGGGATTCGTGATCGTCCGTGAACCGAAGCCCCGGAGGGGCGGCAGAGACAGGCGCAGCGCTCGTCCTCCTCTGCCACCCCTACGGGGCTCACGATGTTGGGGCGCAAGGATACCGAGTGCTCGCGCGCCCGGCTACTGAATGCCGCCCCTCTGGGGATGCGGTGCCGCGCAGCGGGACTCGCCGGAGATTTGAGCGGCGGCGTAGCGGATAACCTCGACGGCCTGTTCGAGCAAGGAGTAGATCATCGGGGTTGAGCCGACGGCGAAACGCCAAATGTAACGCGTTTCTTCGTTCGGGCAGATGATGAATATTTCTTTTCCGAGTGCCAGGGCCATGCCGATCTCGACGGCGGTGCCGTGGCCGGCTTCGATGCGGTCGCAGTTGGCCAGGAGAATATCGCACTTCTGGACGGAGATGCGATCGGCGGGGCCGTAGAGATCGGTTCGGCGTTCCTCGTTGCCGCCGGGGATCGATGCTCCGGGGTGGATGAATCGGACGTTGGGGATTTCGTGGATTTGGTTTCGCCAGTTGCCCTTACTGCCTCGGACGGCACCGGCCAGGTATACGTTGAGCATGCTTTTTCCTCCGCCGCTGGGGACCGTTGTTTCTCAAGTTGGGGCGATCGTATGTTGGGTGGTGATTGATCGCAATCCGTTAGGTGATTTGAATTGCCGACTCGGCCGGCGAGGCGCCGGCCGCTACATTTGCTGGTTGTTTTCAGCTCCCAGGATACTTGCAATCTTGGGCAGCATGGCGCGGAGCGCTTGACCGCGGTGGCTGATGGTGTTTTTTTCGTCTGCGGATAGTTCGGCCATGGTCTTGCCAAGGCTCGGGATCAGGAAGTGCGGGTCGTAGCCGAAGCCGTTGGTGCCGCGCGGCTCGTCGATGATTACGCCTTCAACCTCGCCCTGTGTTTCAGAAAGGACTTCGTTCGGCCGAGCCAGTACCATCGCGCAGCGGAAGCGGGCGGTACGCTGTTCGAGCGGTGTTTCCGCAAGTGCAGCGACGAGCTTGCGGTTGTTGGCCGCGTCGTTGTGGGGCTCGCCGGCATAGCGGGCCGAGCGCACGCCCGGAGCGCCCCCGAGACAATCCACTTCCAGCCCGGAATCGTCGGCGAAGGTCGGCAGGCCGGTAGCAGCGGCGTAGTGCAGGGCCTTGAGGCGGGCGTTTTCGGTGAACGTGTCGGCGTCTTCGACCGCTTCCGGGACGTCGGGGAAATCGTCCAGGCCGTGCCAGTGCCAATCATGATCCGCGGCGAGTTGGCGGATTTCGCGGACTTTGCCGGCGTTGTGCGTGGCGAGCAGAATTTCGAGCATGGCTGCTATCCGCCGAGGGAATTTGTCCCTTGCGTTTTGCGCGGGATCTCGACCGCGAACGACGTGTGCGGGTCGCGGAGTTTCTTGCCGGTCTTGGGATCGCGGATGATCTCGTAGAACTTGCTGCCGTTGTGCAGGTTGAAAGAGTGCTTACGCTGCAACGCGAGCATGCGCTCATCGACGATTTTGGAAGTCACGTGGATGATGCCGGTGAGCGGATCCTGCTTTTGGAAGGTCTGGATGGCTTCCTCCGGAAACGCGCCGATGCAGACCGAGCTGTTCACCGAGCCATGGTCGTAATACGCCTGCTCGCCTTGCTCACGCAGCAGCTTGCAGTACTGCTCGGCGACATACTTGCGGCGGCGCATCTCGCCGGTGTCGTAGAAGACCGCAACCTGGAGCGAGTAATAGCCCGGCGCCTTGGACAGCAGCCAATCGGGATGCGAGCCGCGACCGACCGGGAGCGTGCTCATCGTCGCCATTTGGAAGGGCCAGACGGGGCGGCTGCCGACGGCGGGGTCCCGGATGTTCATGGACAGGTGGCGGATCAGGTCGAGATCGCGCAGGTGATTGGGCCGGAAGGACTCGGTGTCGGTCTTTGCGCTGTATTGGCGACGGTAGCGGCCGTAATAGACGGCGGTTTCACCCGACTCGTGAAAGACCTGGACCAGCTTGGGCTTGAGACCGGCGACCTTCCTGAGAGCGTCGGCGTAGCTATTGGCCAACTGGAAACGGTTTGGACCTTGCAGCGTGAGGCAGCGGATCGCCCAGATGTCCTCGTCGTCGGCGCCGGTGGAGCGTGCCGTCATCGTACCCGTCGACATCTCGCAGCCGGCGAGCAATGGTAACAGCAACGTCAGATATGCGAACCGTCGTCGTCGGATAGGTTGGCTGCTTATTGTTTTCATGGCTCGGTTTCGTGATCAGGGCCGCGCGAGCGCGTCGCGCTGGAGCTTGAAAACCCGTTCGATACCCTTTCGGCCAAGGGTCAGCATTTCAGTCAGTTGTGCGTCGTTATAGGCGGCACTTTCGCCGGTGGCCTGGACTTCGACCCACTCGCCGCGTTCGGTCATGACGAGGTTGCAATCGACGGCGGCGCTCATGTCTTCGTGATAGTCGAGATCGAGCAGGACGTTGTCGCCGACGATGCCGACGCTTACCGCGCCGACGGCGGTGGTCAGTATGTCGTCGCCCCACAACTGGCGTCGCCGACCGTCACGCAGGGCGTCGCAGAGTGCGACATAGGCGCCGTTGATGGCGGCGGTGCGTGTACCGCCGTCGGCCTGGAGCACGTCGCAATCGAGATAGATCGTATACGGCCCCATCCGGGCCATGTCGACGGCGACGCGCAGCGAGCGGCCGATGAGGCGTTGGATTTCCTGAGTGCGGCCGTCGATTTTTGTTCGGCTGCGTTTGCGGCGTTGTCCGGTGGAGCCGGGGAGCATTTCGTACTCGGCGGTGACCCAGCCGGCGCCCCCGGCTTCGCGCCAGGCGGGCACGCCCTCATCGATGCAGGCGGTGCAGAACACGTGTGTGTGACCGATGCGGATCAGGACCGAGCCGGGAGCCGATTGGGTGAACCCGCGGATGATCTCGATCGGGCGGAGTTGGTCGGGTTGACGGTCGTCATGTCGCATACGCCAATTCTGTAGCCGCGCGTGGAAAATGGCAAACCGGTGTATTGGGTTCAGTGTTTGGGGGGGCATGATACTTCAGGTGAGGGAAGTGTGTAGACCGTGATAATACTTGAAGAGGGCAACAATACTCGAAGAGCCGCGG
>JAUWNI010000126.1 GCA_030612705.1 Phycisphaerae bacterium
CCCCCCCCCCACCCCCCCCCCCCGCCCCCCCCCCCCACACCCCCCCCCCCCCCCCACCCCCCCCCCCCCCAAACCCCCCCCCCCCCCCCCCCCCCGGCGGGGCAACACCATCCCCCCACCCCCCCCCCCCCCCCCCCCCCGCGGGGGGGCCCCCCCGCTACAGGGCCCGCTCCGAAGCTCGCCGGAAGTATCATGGACCCCCTTGCACCCCGCCTCACACGTCAAAACGCGCATCGAACAGCCGGGCGTGCTCTTCCTGGCAGAAGCGGTCCGTCATGCCCGCAACGTAGTCCGCCACCACCCGCGCCTTGCCGTCCCGCGTTACCCGGGCGGCGTAACGCTCGGGCATCAGTTGCGGCTTTTCCACGTACGCGTCGAAAACCGCCCGCACAATGTGCGTCGCTTTGTTATCCATGCGCACTACTTGGCGATTTTTGTACACCGACTCGTGCAGCAATTCGCCCAAGGCATCCAGCTGTCGCCGGCCATGCTCCGAGATTGTCACCCAACTTTGGTCGAACGATTCCCGCAGATCGTCGATTAATACTGCTTGTATGCGCTCAACCGTCGGCCGAAGGTGTCGCAAGGCATCGCTACGTGTCGGCGAGTCCGGACCGGCATAAGCCGTGCGCCACAGCTCGAAGTCCATCAATCTCGCCGGCTCCAGCAAGCCCGCGTACAACCCGTCCTGAAGGTCGTGCAGCGCGCAGGCCAATTGATCGGCCCGCGCGACCGCTTGCCCTTCCAGCGGGGCTTGTTCATCCGTTGCCGTCTCCGGGTGGTCGTATGCGGTCGCGTGCGTACGCAGGCACGCCCGTACGGCCTCCGTCAGATTCAACCCGCGAAACTCCGGATAGGGATGTTCTAGCTCAGTGACGACCCGCAATGTGTGCTCGTTGTGCTCGAACCGCCCGCCGTGCTGCTTCATGCACATGTGTAGTGCCCGCTCGCCGGCGTGACCGAAAGGCGGATGTCCCAGGTCGTGCGTGAGCGCCGCCACCTCGACCAGTTCGACGTTCAAGCCCAGCGCGTCCGCGATCGTCCGTGCCAGCGAAGCGACCTCCAGCGTGTGCGTCAGCCGCGAGCGAAAGTGATCGCCGTGCCGCGCCACGAACACCTGGGTCTTGTATTGCAGCCGACGAAACGCCGCCGAGTGAATGATCCGCTGACGATCGACCGCCAGAGGACTGTTCTTGTCAGCGTATAGATCCTCGTGCATTCGAGTGAAATTGAGCCTTGGCACATTGGATTGCCGCCGAGCCATATCCGTCCTATATCCAACCCAGGTACTTCGTCACGTTCACGATTGCCGCCAAGACGACCACGCCACCAAACATAAATACGATGAAGGCCATTATCCTTATGAGGTAAGCTCGGCAGGGCGGACAATAAAGCGCTTCGAGCTCGTCGTGGCCCGCGGGTAAGAAAACGCGGAAAGCGACCGCCAGCCAAGATGGCATCGAATCCAGGTCGTCCTCGGGGGACGACTGCTTGCACCGAGCGCAGACGACCTGTCCCTCATCCTCAATGTCGACATTGTCGCTTTCGTTGAGCTCGCCTTGAGAGAGTGAGTCAAAGCCGTTCGACGGATCGGAGCTCATTTCGACACTCCTGCCTACGCGCCGTTTCGAAAGAGTCTGCCCAAGGCAGATTCTTTCGGAATGACAACCTGACGCCGCGAGCCGGTGTACTACGAGATCTCCGACCCCGGCGGCATCTCCTTATCCAACGTCAGTAACACTACCGACGATTGATCGTCGCTCACCCCCGCCAGCAGCATCCCCTGACTTTCCAAACCGCGCATGTTTCGCGGCGGAAGGTTCGTCAGCACCGCGATCTGCTTGCCGATCAGCTCTTCCGGTTCGTAGTAGCCGCGAAGGCCGGCGATGATCTGCCGCTGCTCGCTGCCCAGATCGACCTGGAGAACGATCAGCTTGTCGGCCTTGGGGTGCAGTTCGGCCTGCTTGATCGTCCCGACCCGCAGGTCCAGCTTCATGAAGTCGTCGAATTGAATGGTTTGCGGATTATCCGCCATCGGGCACCTCCACACTTGCGATTTGTTAGCGTCCGCCGAGAATCCGCCGCCGTAGAAAAGCCAGGTACTCTCGCTCGACGGTTTCAAGATCGTCGCTGATAAAGTTGCAAAACAGCTCGCGGCCGAAGTTGTACGAGTGCCGCGCCGACTTGACGTGGTACGCGCGGGCATAGTCTTCCAGGTCTTTCGAGCCGAGCGCCTCGAGCAGCCGCGCGAAGCTCTCGGCATACTTGCCCTCCTCGCCCTCGCGCAGGAACAGCACCAGCATCCAGACCTGGCCATAGTAAGCGCCGACCCGGCGGGTCGAGCCGCCGACCACGTGCCCGGCGTTGATCCGCAGCAATTCATCCAACGAAAAGAGGTCGTCGCGCAGCAGCGCCTCGGCCAACATGTTGCGCCGCGCGGGATTATGCCACGGGTCGAACTCTTTCAGCCCGACGTTTCCCCACCGTTGCCCCTCGCAGAGCACCGCCAACCCCTCGTTCAGCCATGCCGGCACGCGGCGATTGGCGCAATAATACAGGTATTGATGAAACCCCTCGTGCGTCAGCAGCGGAAACGTGACGGCGTGCGAAACGTATTCCGCCACCGTAATGCCGCGTTCCATATAGCCGCCGCGGCGAACCTTCAGCAGAGTCTTCGCGCGTCGCTCGCCGAAGCGCCTGGTGAAGGCGGCCCACTCGCTCCGCCGTGCGAAAAGGTAAACCTGCATGCGCCCTTGCGGCTCGCGGGCGGCTGGCACTAGTTCACGATAGAACAGATACGCCGTCTCCACTACCTGCGGCAAGGCTTCGAGCAGCACCTCGTCGGTCAGTGTGGTATGGATTTCGTAGTGCTCGCTCGTGATCCGACGGCCGGCTTGACTGCCGTACTGCCATGTGTCGATCTCAAACGGGACATCTTCCAGTACCGGCGTCATCTTCTTGGAACCGGCGCAGCCAAGCATGAAGGTCACGCCCGCGGCCAAAGCCGGCAGAATCAAGCAATATCTCACAAAACGCTTAGGTAACATCTATCGCAATTCCACACGTCCGCGGCCGCGTTTCACCCGGCCGATCACGAATGCCTGCTCGCCGGCACGTTCGAGTATCCGCGCGACCGTCGCCGTCGACTTGGGCCGCACCGCCAACACGTACCCGATCCCCATGTTGAACACGCGGTACATCTCTTCTTCTTCGACGCCGTAGTGTTCGAGCAGCCCGAAGATCGCCGGCACGGGCCACGAGCCGCGATGAATGACCGCGTTGCAGTTGGCGGGCAGCACGCGGGGGACGTTTCCGGGCAGGCCGCCGCCGGTAATGTGCGCCATCGCCGTGATCCGCGGCCGACCGCGATAGTGGCCCAGGGCCTTCAGGATCGAGCGGGCATAGATACGCGTCGGCCGTAAAAGCGCGTCGACCAGCGGCTCGCCGAGTGTACGGACCGTCTCGCTCAATCTCAGCCCCGCCACCCGCAATAACAATTTGCGGACCAGCGTATACCCGTTCGAATGCAGCCCGCTCGAAGCCAGGCCGACCAGCTCGTCTCCGGGACGAACCCACTCCCGCCGAATCATCCGCGGGCGCTCGACCACGCCGACGGCGAACCCCGCCAGATCGAAATGACCCCGGCGGTACAGTTCCGGCATCTCCGCCGTCTCGCCGCCGAGCAGGGCGCACTCAGCCTGCTCGCAACCGACGGCAATTCCCCGCACGATTTCGGCCACCGCCCGCGGGTCCAGCTTGGGAACCGCGATGTAGTCCAGAAAAAAGAGCGGCTCGGCTCCGCGCGTCAGCAGGTCGTTCACGCTCATCGCGACCAGATCGATCCCGACCGTGTCGTAGCGCTTCACCTGGGCGGCGATCAGCACCTTGCTCCCGACGCCGTCCGTACACGAAACCAGCACCGGGTCGCGGTAGTTGCGGGCAAACAGCTTCGAGTCGTGGTCAAGCCGAAACAACCCCGCGAACCCGCCGTGGCTCGCCAGCACGCGCGGCCCGTAGGTCCGCCGCACCGCCGGCGCAATCCGCTTCACCAACTCATCGGCCGCGTCAAGATTGACGCCGGCGTTGCGATACGTGTTACTTGTCTTCCTGGACATCCGCTGCACCCTTTTCGACTAACGTGATACCCGAAAAGCATCAATATCTCCAGACCCCACGCACGACTGTCATCCCGACGAGCCCACCACGTGCCCCACCCTCCCCAATCCGCAATCCCCAATCCCTAATCTCTAATCTCTAATCTCTAATCTCCAATCACATCGATTGCTGGCCAAGCCCAGGGCGGCAGACTATCATCCCGGCTGATCCCGAGAACTATGCGAGCATTACGCCCATGCCGGACTCTCAGCCCCGTTACCGACGCGTCTTACTGAAAATCAGCGGCGAAGGTTTGTGCCCACCCGGTGGTTTCGGAATCCATCCCGAGCCGCTCAACCGCGTGGCCAACGAGATCCACGAGGTCGTCGAGCTGGGCGTTCAGATTGCCGTCGTGGTCGGCGGAGGAAACTTTCTGCGCGGAGCGAATTTCTCCCAGGATCTTGACATCGAAATCGCCACCGCCGACTACATGGGCATGTTGGCGACGGTGCTCAATGCGCTGGCGTTGCAGGAAGCCCTCGATCGTCGCGGGCACGCCACCCGCGTGCAAAGCGCACTCTCGATCCAACGCGTCTGCGAGCCCTTCATCCGCCGTCGGGCAATCCGACACCTGGAAAAAGGCCGCGTCGTCATCCTGGCGGCCGGCACCGGCAACCCACACGTCACCACCGACTCCTGTGCCGCCCTACGAGCCGCCGAACTCAAGACCGACATTCTATTGAAAGCAACCAAAGTCGACGGCGTCTACGACGACGACCCAAAAACCAACCCCAATGCCCATCTCTACGAAAGAATCAGCTACAACGACGTGATCGACGGCCGACTCAAAGTCATGGACGTCAGCGCCATCGACGTCTGCCAACAGCACCACGTCCCCATCATCGTCTTCAACCTCTTCAAACCCGACACCCTGCGCCGTATCGTCCTCGGCGAAGCTCTGGGCACGTTTGTCGGCGAAGACTGAGAACCATCGATCGGGGGAGTGCAAAGCTCTGCCTGGCGTGGGATTAAACCCGATTCATAAGGGCATAACCGAAGCGCTGCACTACCCAACCGGCGCTTCAGGCAATTCCTGCATCATGAGCACCGACGTGGGAATGATCGGGTACTGTATCTGAACGCGATACACGTCGAAACGCTCACCGTCCCAACCCAGCTTGTCGACCGAGGAACGGATCATCTCCGCGTAACGGGGCACGTGCGGCGTGTGAACGACCGATGTGCCTTTGCCTAGATACTCCACTATGTCCCACGTTGGTAGCCGATCACGCTCGCGACCCTCGATCGGCGGAATCGGCATCCCGCCCGCCAACTCACTATAGACGTGGAGTTCCGGCTCGATCGGCCCAAACAGATCCTCGTGCACGAACAGATCAAAAAGCAACGCCTCGCAAGGCGTGTGCATGCGAACGACGAGCGCCGCCCAGCGATTTTGTTCAGCCCGGTAGTACGAGGCCGCGCTGCGGGCCACCTCGCCGGTGATACACGTTACCGCACCCGTGTTTCCAACCTCACCCTCGACCAACTCGTCTTCCAGAAATCCATGTGGCCCGCTGACGCGGCGAAAGCGCGGCAACGGTTCCGAGCAAAATTCCCGCAGCAATGGAGCACCGGCGGTTTCCTGGGAATCATCTTCGGCGGGATCCAGCGGCTGGCGATTTTCGGCTCTATGCAACTTACCCTCATCGTCGGAGACCCTTGCCCGAGCAATCACCCAGGGCACATTGGGGCGAATCCGGCGCAAGCCTATAAAGCCGCGGAGCGTCGCGATGTCCAGCCGACCGTTCTCGGTCGCGGGGTGCAGGAAATCGACTTTCAACTGCGTCGCGGCTTGTACTCCCCAGATATAGCCGTTGGCCGCGAAGGCCGCCTTTCGCTGTGCCAAATCCGCCTGCACGCGGCCCTCGCCGGCATAGCTGAGCAGCATCATCTCGAGCGTCGTGCGGTCGCCGGCGTGAACATCGATCAGCCGCTCGAAATCCCTCACCGCCGACACGGCCGACTCGATCCGGGCCGAAGGCACGTCTTGCCCGGAGGCGGCTCGCAGGAAAAGCTCAATTGCGTTACTCCCCGGGATATGTTGGGCCACCATGAATTGGTCAGCCCCATGGGCCACTTTCATGACCTTCCAGGCGAGCTTCATGTCGATTTTGAGGCTTTTACAGAGCTCGTGTGGCCGTGCGATACGCCCCGGCAAGGCATCGACGATCTCGGCAAACGCCCCCCGGACTCGCAGGAGTACCTGTTTGGCATGGCGTTCAAACGGCAATGTTTCGCTAAGATTCATGCGATCATTCACGATGCCCCTCATTATTACAGCTTTCTCTCTTGCCTGCAAGCGCTCGGCTGCCCAATGACCGATCGCCGATAGATGCTTGCTGTAAGTGCAGTTATTACAATATGTTGCGGCCTGCCCAACAGATGTTGCCGACGCGCGCGGAAACCTGAGAAGTAGTCACAATTCGTAGATACCTAGCCCGATAAGCCTGTTTGCACTAATTGTACGCAAGGCCGCTTGCATGGCCCGGCAACGGACAAGAAATAATTCTAGAAATTTGCCCAGCGGGCATTGACCTCTTCGGATGTCTTGCTATCTTGGTATACATGGAGGAGGAATGTTGAGCATGTCTTCCGCTGGGCACCCGGCAACCTCCACCGCGACGTCGATTCCAGTTGGCGGAGGAATCGAGACGTGTGAGGGGAGAAAACAGAACCTGATTACTCCTCTATAAACGAGTCAGGCGGAGAAGGGAGGTACGGTTTCTTGTGATTAGCGGCAGATTGTACTGCCGCGGAGTAGCGTGATTTGATGTGTGCCGAGCCGTGTGAGCCGGCACGAGAACCTGAGGAGGATTTCCAATGAAACAAGCAATATGTGCATTTTTCGTAGTGGCGCTAATCGCGCCGATCGCAATGGCGGACGATCTTAATCCGCCTTCGTGGGATCGGTTCGAGGAGTGCACCACGTACTGGAATTGGCAGTTCACTGAAGACCAATCAGAGAACGCGTATGGCTATTGGTACCCTGACGAAAGGTACCCTCCTGAGGGTGGTCTGGGTGGGTACATCCTGGCCAACAGCACTCAGGATGGCTGGTTCGAGGAGTATGCTGGTCGCTATGGCATCTTCACCCAGACTTTCGGCTCGATCGAAATCCCGCTGCCGAACTGCGACAATCCGGAAATGGATGAAAAGACAATCCGGGTGCAGGCAACTTGGCACACTTCGGGGCCGTTCGACGACGAATGCCCGGTTTACCTCGGCGGAGAAGGATGCTTTGAGGAGTTGGAGAGGTACGAGCTGGGCACGATGACGGGGTGGTACTATGGCCTGTATGAGATCACCATTGACTATTGCCCCGATATGGAGTGGATCTATATCTATCCGGAGACGGATATGGGCTTGGTGCTCGATCAGATCATCATCGATACCCACTGCATTCCCGAGCCAGCTTCGTTGAGCCTGCTCGCTCTTGGCGGGCTGGCGTTATTGCGCCGGCGCTAAAACATAATGCACGTTGGGAAGGTTAATCACATGCCGCCCCCATCACTGTCGAATCTGTCATGAACGGATCAGGGGTGGGGGCGGTTTGTTTGGCTGAACGTGAAGACGCATCCTTATGCCGGATTTGCCGGTGGACACGCGTTACGCTGACCTCCTGCGATCGCCTACTCCACCGGTGATTCCGGCAATTCGTGTCTTATCAGGACGGAGGTGGGAATGATTGGGAACTGGATCTGAGCGCGATACACGTCGAGGTGACGGCCGTTCCAGCCCAGTTTATCTAGCGCGTAACGTATCATCTCCGAGTAGCGAGGCACGTGTGGCGTGTGAACGACCCCCGGCCCTTTGCCCAGGTACTCCACTGATTCCCATGTCGTCATCCGATAGCGCTCCCGATCCTCAAAGGGGGGAACCGGCGGCCCGCCCGCCAGTTCGTTGTAGACAGCCAGCTCCGGCTCGATTAGGCCAAACACATCCTCCTGCACGAACAAATCGAAAAGCAACAGCTCGCAAGGCGTGCGCACAAGACTGATTGCCGTCGCCCAGCGGTTGTGCTCGGCGCGGTAGTATGTCGCCGCGCTACGCGTCACATCTCCGGTGATACACGTTACGGCGCCGGTGTTTCCGACTTCTCCCTCCACCAGATCGTCTTGCAGTATCTTGTGCGGTCCCGGTACTCTGCGAAACTGCGGTAGCGGCTTCGAGCAGAATTCCCGCATCAATGGGATATCCGCCGTACCCTCCGCATCATCCGGCACCGGATCCAGCGGCTCGCGGACGGGGGTGCTAAGTAACTTTCCGTCATCATCGACGACTCTTGACCGCGTGATTGCCCAGGGAGCGTTGGAGTGAATGCGGCGCAAGCCCACGAAGCCTTTCAGCGTTGCGATGTCCAATCGACCTTTCTCAGCCGCCGGGTGCAGAAAAACCACCTGCAACTGCGTCCTGGCCTGTACCCCCCAAATGTAGCTGTTGGCGCCAAAAGCGGTCCTGCGCTGCACCAGGTCCGCCTGATCCCGGCCCTCCCTGGCGTACCCGAGCAGCATCATCTCCAGTGTCGTACGGTCACCGGCATGCACGTCGATCAGTCGCTCAAACTCCTCCATTGCTGTCCAGGCCGGCTGAATCCGGGACTGGGGCACGTTTTGCCTTGCGGCGGCCTTTAAGAAGACCTTGATACCGGCCGTGCCTGGAATGTGTTGGGCCGAAGTGAAGGGATCACTCCCGTGGGCAACTTTCACGATCCTCCAGGCGAGCTTCGCATCGATTTTCAGGCTTTTAGCAAGCGCATGCGGGCGTGTGATGTAGCCTGGGAGGGCATCGATGATCTCGGCGAACGCGCCTTTCACCTGATGAAGCACATGTTTGGCGTGTTTCTCGAATGGGACAGAGCCGCCGGGACCGGTATCAGCATCCACCATAACACACCGTATTAGCTAATCTCCGCTGATGTTGCAAGTTCCCCGCTTCGTAAGGGTGCCCTGCTAATCGAAGCCGCGTGTAAGTACAGTCAGAGCAAGATATTGCAACGCCTGGAACCGGCTCCAGCACGAAGCCTGGGAAGCGGACAGATAGGGCTAGTGCTCTTTCACAGTTGAATTGATGGGTACGAGCGGGTTTGGTGCCATGGTCAAGCGAAGCGCGGCCATGCGGGTCCCGTATCTATATGACCGTGCGCGATCACGCAACAGAGCC
The DNA here is from genome assembly GCA_030612705.1 of Phycisphaerae bacterium. Lineage (GTDB taxonomy): Bacteria > Planctomycetota > Phycisphaerae > UBA1845 > Fen-1342 > JALSRY01. Next base: position 9,316 of record JAUWNI010000126.1, read on the forward strand.
AGGCCGTCCCTGGCCCGGAAACCGGCGTGGGGACACGCCTGCTCCGCTGTGGGAACACGCTTGTTCCGCTGTGCGGGCCATCGCGCGGCGCGTTTTCACGCACGGTTATTTAGAAACATGCCCGCGCCTTCGGCTTGGGCATGGCATCCATCAATTGATGTGTGACGGAGCACAAGATACTTGTAGATGCATGGTTTGGAATGCAGCTTCGCACGCTGTGTGTGGACTTGTCGAGCGATGCGAGCGATGCTTTGAAAAACTAGCATATTTTCTGGAAAATTAGCTAGCAAGTATTGACTCCAACGAATCACCTGCTACTCTAATACTCGGGCAGTGCATGGTCGGACTAGTGCTCTGTCGCAGTTGAATTGACGGGTACGAACGGGTTGCGTGCCATGGCCAAGTGAAGTGCTGCCATGACGGCCCCTTATCGAGAAACATGCCCGCGCCTTCGGCTTGGGCATGTCACCCATCAATTGAGGCAAGACGGAGCACTAGTAACCGACCTAGATGTCCGCCGCAAAGGTCTTCGACGACCGAATTCCTGTAGCGTCGGACTGCTAACGCTCGACAGGCTCGATAGACACCCCGACTCAGAGCGGAGAGAGGATTCCCACAATTCAGAGGAATGGCGGCGGTGAGCCGCTTCCTCGCAAGCTAATCATGGGGGGAGGAAGGAGGCGTAGTCACTTGCGATCAGCGACGGTCGTTTCGTCGCAAAGGAGTTGTTGTTGCGCCGAGCTGTGGTAGCCGGCGCGAGGAGGTCTCAAAAAACAGAAGGTGGTTAGCAAATGAGAGTTCTAGCAATCGTAGCAGCCGTTGCACTTGCCGTCCCGGCTTTCGGTCAGGCACTGGTCGATCCGCCGGACTTCCCCGACACCATGCCCGGCCCCAGTGCCGTTCATCCGATGGGCGGCTGCTTCTACCTGGCCACGGGCATCCTCACGGAAGGCGACATGGACTGGGTCCAGTGCATCATCCCGTTTGACGTCACCGGCGAGTTCTTTGTGGACGTCGATTCCGACGGCGGTGATACCGTCATGGAAGTATGGCACAACGGTGTCTACTACGACGGGAACGACGACGACATGAATCAATACCCCGACGATCAGTGCGGCCACGCCGACAACTGGCTCGACTCGCTGGTCGACATCCCCAGTTGGCACGAGATCCATGCCGGCGACGTTATTGACATCGCCGTCTGGGAATACGGCCAGAATGACGAAATCAGCTACGACGTGTACGTCTACGCCGTTCCGGAGCCGGCTTCGTTGGCTCTGCTGGGTCTTGGTGCCCTGGCGTTGATCCGTCGCCGCTAAGCGCGTCGGAATTGCAACAAAGCTGAAATGACACTCCACCCGTCTGACGAGGGCGGGTGGCGTTTTTTTGCGCCCCGGTCGCTGCCGAAGACACGTTGCAGCGCGGAACATGCTCGACTACCATCTTCCGCACTATGAAACCGGAAACAATGAGCTATATCGGGAATCCGGGCGCGTTGGAGCGTTGGACGCGGGTTTGGATATCGGTGGGCGGCGTCGTGGGCTTTGCACTGCTGACGGCGGTGGGCGCCCAGATCGCGATTCCCCTTCCCGGGACGCCGGTGCCGATGACGCTTCAGACGCTGTTTGTGCTGCTGGCCGGCGTCACACTGGGGCCACGGCTCGGCACCGTCAGCATGGCTTTTTATCTCCTGCTGGGTACGGCCGGATATCACGTCTTCGCCCTGGGGAATTGGGGAATGGCGACGGTGTTTGGCTCGACCGGGGGCTATCTGATCGGGTTCGTGCTGTCACAACCTGTTATCGGAGGGCTTGCTCGACTGGGGCCTAAACAATGGCGCCGGGTCGTAGCGGCGGTGGTTGTGGGCAATCTGATCATCTTTGCCGCCGGGCTTACGTGGCTGTCGTTCTGGCTGGGCACCGGGTTGGCGGAAACGCTGGCACTGGGGTTATGGCCGTTCGTACCGGCTCTGGTCGCCAAGACACTTCTGGCCGCCGGTGTCGGCGGGATGGTTCTGCCATCGGCACGGCGTCTGTTCAGCGCATAGCAGTCCACAATTCGATACTACAAACGTCCGATTTCTCCGCGGCTCGCGAAGATGTTTGTTGCGTGGGTGGTCCGTTGCTTCAGCGGCGGGTGACTTGATCGCCAAGAGTGCCATGCGCCCCCTGAAAAACCAGCAAAACCGTTGTTTTCGGCAACGCCGGTCGTTAGACTGGCATGTGGGTAGTGCCTTGCTGGGCACACACTTGGCCACGACCGTTAAGGTAGATGGTTCATTCCGTGGAAAGGAGCGGTCCCGCCGTTTGGAGGGAGACGGCGAGACATGGTTGTTTCTTCGCGAGCCAATCAGAGGAGAGTGGGAGGAAAAGCCGTTTTCTTGCGGTCCGTGGAGGTTGTACCGTCGTCGAGGAGTGTCTAGGAAAGTCGAGCTTTGGCAGCCGAACTTAACGCTAAGGAGGAGTAGTATGAGGTTAAAACTATTGGGATTGTTGGCAGTGGCCGTTCTCGTGTCACCGGCGGCGTTGGCCGTCGATGAGATTGGGCCGGGCGGAACGTGGTCCGGCGGATCGTTCGGGATTCTTTACACGCCGCCGTTGGCCGAGGGTGAGCAGTACTCAGCACCAATCGAGTATCATCCGCAGGGAACATACACCTGGGGCAACTGGGTCGGAGTAGGCTTCGGCATTGACTACGACCCGACCGAAGTGAACTTCGTGGGTGTGACGGCCGGCCCCGGACTGCTTGCCACCAGTTCCGGCGGTGCGACGGTGACGATCTGGAATCCGGGCGGCGCGACGCAATTGCCGCCGCAAAGCTCCGTTTTCACACTCGCCAACGTCACGTTCAATGCTCAGAACACGACGACGGCCAACAACGGCGACGTCGACATCACGTTCGACGGGGGCGGGATGTACCACCCATTCAATATCTATGGTGCTACCCCGTTTTCCGGCTGGGTCACCAGCATGGCGCCGTCGAACCTGCTCTATGTCGGTTTCACGCCCGGTGGTCAGCCCATGACGGCGAGCCAGTGGGCACCCGGCGTCGAAATGGGCGAGGGTACCTGGATCCATAACACCACGTATAAGGAAGTTACGCTTCTGGCGGGCATGTTCTGGGGTAGGGCTACGGACGTGATCGCCCAGGGCGGCATCGGCGTCGAGCACGTTCCAGAACCGGCCGCGGCGATCCTGGTGCTCGGTGGTATCGGAGCGCTGGTTGTGGCCCGACGACGCCGAAGAGCGTAATCGCCCGGGCGCAACTGAATAACTGACTACTCATGCGAGCCCCCGACTAGCCGGGGGCTCGTTTCTTTCACGACGAAAGAGCGTGCGTCACTTGCGGGCGTAACTTGTTATTCCGAGAAGTGCAGCGCCGAGGAATCCAGTGCTCCGTCAGTGTTGCCTTGATGGGTTCAACCTGAGGAGCCGCGG
>JAUWNI010000073.1 GCA_030612705.1 Phycisphaerae bacterium
GCGCGGCCTTCGGCCGCAACCAAAACCAAGGGTGGCACAGGCGTCTCGCCTGTGAGAGAGCCGCGCCCAACGAACACACAGGCGAGACGCCTGTGCCACCCTGGAAGGGAAGAATCTTCGCGAGCCGCGAAGAAAACAACCGTTAGTAGTACAATACGAAGCGCGTGATCGGACACGCCTCGGAATTGCCGCGGCCGCCGATTCACGAGATGCCCTCCTATTGCTATTCTTGTCATCTACTCCTATGAAATCAACGAGAATCGAGCGTCCGAGAATATCAATGGCCGCGACACGTCGGCAACGTTCCATACTCGGGCTACCCAAGGTGTTAAACGACCCACGCAATGACCGACTCGCTCGCAGACCGCGTCAGCAATAGACTGCTCCCCCAGGTGCGTCAACCCGCGCAGTACATCGGCGGCGAGGTCAACCAGCTCGTCCAGCCCGGCGACTGGGAACGGGCCGAGGTCAAAGTCGCCGTGGCGTTCCCGGACGCATACACGATCGGCATGTCACACCTGGGCTGCCGGATTCTCTACTGGCTTTGCAATCACACCCCCGGCGTTTGTGCCGAACGCGTTTACGCGCCCTGGCTCGATGCCGAGCAGATCATGCGGGCCGAGCACATCCCGCTGTTTACCTGGGATACCCGCCGGCCGGCGGGAGATGCGGACATTCTGGCGATTTCGCTGCAATACGAACTGTGCTTTACCACCGTGCTGAACATGCTCGATCTGGCGAATATTCCGCCGCGCGCCGCCGACCGTACCGACGATCACCCGCTGGTTATCGCCGGCGGGCCGCAGGCCGACAATCCCGAGCCGCTGGCGGAGTTTCTCGACCTGGTCGTGATCGGCGACGGGGAGCACAGCTTGGCCGGCATCCTCGACGCGTTTAAGCAATACAAACGCGACGGCGTGCCGCGGCGCGAGATGATTCCGCTGCTGTCCCGGCGTTTTCCCTGGCTCTACGCGCCGAACTTTTATGACGTTCGCTATCACCATGATGGAACCATAGCCGGAGTCGTTCCCTCGATTGACGGTCTGCCCGCTCGGATCGCGCGTTGCCGGACGCCTGATTTTGAAGACGTATCGGTTCCGCTACGGCCGCTGGTGCCGTGGGTCGAGACCGTACACGATCGGATTGCGATCGAGATCATGCGCGGGTGTCCGCAGCTTTGTCGGTTTTGTCACGCGGGTTATACGAAGCGGCCGCTGCAATACCGCGGCGTCGATCGCATACTCGAGATTGCGGAGGCGAATTACTGGGCAACGGGCCATGACGAGATCGGTTTGCTGTCGCTCTCGACGGCGGACTATCCGCATCTGCGCGAGTTGGCCGAGCGCCTCAACGAGCGGTTCGCTTCTCGGCAAGTTAACCTGAGCTTTCCATCGCTGCGCATCGATAAAATACTGCAAGACATCCCCTGGATGACCAGCAGCGTCCGCAAGGGCGGCATCACGATGGCGGTCGAGGCCGCCCGCGACGATCTCCGCCGATCGATCCGGAAGAAAGTGACCGACGGCGATCTGATGGAGGGCGTTCGCGAGGTCTATAAGGCCGGGTGGAAACGGGTCAAGCTGTACTTCCTGACGGGCCTGCCCGGCGAACGCGAGGAGGACATCACCGGCATCTGGGACCTCAGCCTGGCCGTCAGCAAGGAGCGGCAGAAGCTCGGCCAGGCACCGGCGCATGTTACCGTATCGGTCGGGTGGCTGGTGCCCAAGCCGTTTACACCTTTGCAATGGGTGGCCCAGCCACGAAAGGAATACTTCCTGGAAGTCCGCCGACAGTTGATGGCCCTGAAGCACAGTCGCCGCTCGGCGGTCAAGATCCACACACACCGGGTCGAGACCTCGATTCTCGAAGCGGTCATGGCCCGCGGCGATCGCCGACTGGGTCCGGTGATTTTCGAGGCGTGGAAACGCGGCGCCCGCTTCGACGGCTGGAGCGAATGCTACGACGACACAATCTGGCAGGAGTCCTACGAAGCGACCGGCGTCGACCCGGCGTGGTACGCCCATCGCGAGAGGAGTTTCGACGAGGTGTTGCCGTGGGATCACATCGACCTGCACGTCGGGCGGGGGTTTTTGGAGAAGGGTTACGACGATTTCCGGCAGCGCATGGGCATCGAGTAGCGTGCGAGTCCCGTCCCGGGAGCAGACAGCGCGGCGATTCGCGGTCATGCCTGACTACTCGGGGATCCGGGACCTATCTGTGCACTGAGGGCCGCGCGGGCTGAAGCCCGCGGCTCTTCCTCACAAGCGCGTCGGGCAATCCTGGCCGTAGACGCTGATCAGTTGCGCGAGGTCGGCGAGATCGACGTCGCCGTCGCCATCGAAGTCACCGTCCTCGGGTCCCGCGCCGGTATCGCCATAGTGGCCGAGCAACTCGGCGAGGTCGGCGAGGTCGATGGTTCCGTCGCCGGTGAGATCCTCGGGGCAATCGGAAGTCCCGTCGGTGAAGTGGGCGGTGACGTTCATGTTACCGGTGATGGTGACCAGGACGGCGGGATCGGTGCCTTCGGCGTCGCCGCTCCAGTGGTCGAGACTCCAGCCTTCATCGGGCTGTGCGATGAGCCAGACCTCGTCGCCGTAGCCGTAGGTCGGTTGATCGGGGACTCGCGCGACCCAACCGTTGCCGACCACGTTGACATTCAGCAGGCAGCCGACGTCGGCTTGTCCGACATAGGGTTTGTAATTCCGTTTGGTGACGGTGACGTACATCGCTCCGGCCGAGGCGGGCGCCGGCATGAAGAACACCGTGCCCGATGCGTCGGTGGTATCGATCAGGTAGACCTCGGTGTCTTTCCAGAGGCAGACGGTGGCGTCCACCAAGGGCCCCGAGGCGTCTTCCACGTACACAGCGAAGAGATCCGAACCGAACGGCACGACCGAATCGTGGGTAACAGTCACGGTTTGCGGATCGTCGGTCCAGATGGATACTTCCGGATCGCCGAGCAGGGTTAGTTCGGTGAAGATGAATCGCATCAGCTCGCTGTTCAGCAGGGCGTGATTCTTGTGGCGGGAGAAGCACGCCCCGAGCTTGTAGTAATCGAAGAGGAACAGCGAACGGAAAAAGAAGCGGTCGTAGCGGAGCGAAAGCGTGTCGTAGGCGTAGGGGTTGTACCAACCGGAGCGGGAGTTGCCGATGAAGGCGATGCCGCCGCCGTTCGTGTTCTGGACGAAGGCCTCGCCGATGCATGTATCGGCGGGGTAGTTACAGGGCCAGCAGCCGATGGTGTAGAGGATGCTGAGGTGTTCGCCGTTGCAGAGCCCCGACATATCGTCGTTGAAAAGGTGTTCGCCGTGGTTAATGCTGCCGACGCCCATGACGTTGGTACCGCAGTGGTCGATGTGATTGACGAGGTGGTACCCCTGGTTGAGGTAGTTGATGCTGTCTTGCCCGTGACTGCCCGGTTCGCTGTCGTATTCGCTGCTGAAGGCCCAATCGGCGGGGATGTACAGCTCCCTGATCTCCTCCTTACAACCTTCACCCTCGTTGCTGCCGTACTCCGCGAGGTCGAAGCCGAGAAACAGCGCCGTCTTGGCGTAGTCGACCAGCGGCGGGTTCTGCTCGTAGGTCAGCACTTTCTCGATGAAGTCGGCAATGGTGGCGGTGCCGCGGACGGGGGCGCGGCCGACGTGGACTTCGCAGACCCAGTCATCGTCATAATCGGCGTAATACGTGTCGTTCGGAACGTCTTCGTCGTAGATGTGCCGCGTGTGGCAGGGAATCGTATTGGTGTCGCCCCCGAGCAGGAAATAGCTCGCCCCCCAGGTCGCGGCGGCATCTTGAACAAAGGCGCGGATTCTTTCCTGATTGGTCGATCCAGCGTAGGTGCCGTAGATCCAACTGCGATCGACAACGATGGCCGGTGTTCCTTTCTTTGTTTTCCAGTCGGCCAGCGGCTGAAAATCTTCGACCCAAAGGGGTCTGGCGATGATAACGTAGTCGTAGTTACCCGATCCGACGCCGCGCGCTTGCGGCCTCGGGTGGTCGTCCGCGCGCAGGACGACGACGTCGGGGTTGACGACCAGGTCCGTCACTTCACGCAAGCGTTCGGCGCGGCGGCGCTGTGAGACGCGCGCGGGAAGATAGTCGCCGCACCGATAGCCGGTGGCGCCCTCGAGCGCGAACGTGATGGAAGTGTGCAAACTCAATTGTCGTTCGGCGGGGCGGTATTGGACGGGGTAGAGCCGAACGACGGCGATGGGTTGCCCGGCAAGATCGACCTGGCGGACAAACTCAACGACCTTGGACGGGTAGGCCGCGGCCGACGCGTATGTCCCCGAATCCGGGGCCGCAAAACCGACCGGGGTTTCGTCCGAAACCCTCCTCGGCGGCTGGGCGGGGAAGATGGTGTACTTGCCGGCGATTGAATCGGTCTCCACATCGACGAGTCTTATCCCGGTGACCGTCATACCCGCGGGCAACGCGATGCGGAGTGTGGTTGTGGGCAACATCGGTCGGCCGGGTTCGCCCAGGTAACCGCCGTCCTCAAAGCTGACAATGTCGTAGCCGAGCAGTTTGTCGAAGATGAGGTCGTCGAGCGAGAAGGTGGTGGTACAGTGGACGCCGAGATGATCATCGGAGATCTGTATCTCGGTTGTGCCGGGGGATGCCGGCGAAGCGGGGAGAACGAGAAGGATGAGCACGGACGCGAAGGTCATCCGGACCCGGAGGCTGTTGGTGTTCGTGCTGCTGTTTATCATGTTCTTGGTCTTTCTCGCTTACCGGGGTCAGGATGGAGTCCCAACCCAACGTAGATTACGTTGTAACAGTTCAGCCGTTTGCAACAAGCTTTCAGCGGTCAGCCATTCGCGTTGTAGGGCGGGCAGGTGCCTTGCCTTGGTCATGTTCCCGCGCTGCTCTCAAAAACACGCTATGTGCGAAACATGGCCGCCGGTGCTCGTCTTTCGGCTGATCGCTGATTGCTGACCGCTGTATGCTTACATTACGTTTAATTCACGCCGTTTTCCGGTGACGGCGTCGTTTTCATTTTCCGGGAGCCGGGAATTCACTGTTCCTCACGGTTTGATTCGCTCGGCCCGACGGACCGGCTCCCACGAAATCCATAGTAACGGTCGGACGGCGCAGGCAGAAGTAAAAAACGGATAGCGTAGGCCCGATTTACAGGTAGCGTCGGCCCGCTTTACAGGTAGCGTCGGCCCCCCGCGGCCGACGTAGATAGCTGAACACCGTGCTTCCAGTGATGCTTAGCACTGCTCAAGAGCAGTGGCACACCAGCTCATCAATCGATGGCAGACGGAGCACTAGTCGGCGGCAATCGGCGCGACGACCGGGTTACAGAGGCGCTGCCAGTCTTCGCGGCTCATCTTGATCGCCTCGGTATGGGTGCCGGCCTGCATGACCAGCAACTCGTCTTCCCGGAGGCTCTCGTCCATGACCGTCTTCATGTCGAAGAGCGCGCCGACGGGCGGTTCGGCACCGAGGTCGCAGTCCGGAAAGAGTTCGGTCATCTCCGACTCGGTTGCGAGGCGGACTTCCTCGTTGAGCACCTCGGCGGCGCGATTCAGGTCGAGATGTTTGGGGGCGGGCAGCACGCACATGGTGAAGCCGGAGTCGCCTTTGACGATCACCGGCTTGGCGACCAGGTAGCCGGAGACGTGCTCCGCGTGTGCCAGGCCTTGTGCCGTATAGATCCGGGTGTGCGTGTGCTTTTCGTAGCCGATGCCGTGGTCCTGGAGGAACGGTTCGAGTTTCATGGCCGACACTCCTCGATCAAAGATCCGTGACGTGGCCCGCTATGGGGTACGAACGTATCTTACCTAAGATCGGGTGGGGGCCAACTGTTGATTCGAGGATTCGGGATTCTGGGTTCTGGCGTGAGTGCCACGAAAATGCGTGGCGCCTGCACGTCATTACGACCGTGTCCGCCGACGGCGGACGCGCGGAGGAATCTAGTGCTTTGTCATGCCTTGGCTTTCGGGTTGTAGCGTCGGCCCCCCGTGGCCGAAGTAGGCCACATGGAAGCGTTCAGCGATCTACGTCGGCCGCGCGGGGCGCGGGCCGCTACACTTTGTCGAACCACCCCTCAATCAAAGGCTGATATGGCACAAGTGGCCCCGGTGCCGATAAACGTGGTTCATCCGGACGGAGGGTTGATTCAGCGTGTAGCGTGCAGGATGGGCATGGCCCACCATTTGATTAAGATTGGTGGGCTACATACTACATACTGGATGTGGTCGAGCGCGCGATGGTACGACGGGCTCGATCAGGTGAAGCTGGCAATGGACGAGCCGCCGCCGTGGCCGTCACTTACTCGACACGGGCGCGGGCGGGCTCGGTGATTCGATTACGTTCTGGTCGAACCGTGTCTCGGGTGGAAGAGGCACGGGCAAACCCGCCTTCGGCGAGCCTGCCCATGGCACCCAAATCTAAACCGGCCGCCCGCCCGAAAACCGAAAACTAAACCCTGAACCCTCAAATCTACTTCCGCTCCCCCAACTCTAATATCCGCAGTTCCAGCCGCTTGATTTCACGTTGAATGCAATAACGGTTCATCTGCATCCAGCTCCACAGCTTCAGCAGTACTATCATCAACATCATCATCAGCACGCCCGTGGCGTAGAAAATCTGCGATTTCACGTCCTCGGCCTGGTCGAATTCGATAATCGCCAGCACGATCAGCACTAAGAACACTATGGACTCGATCACCACGAAGATCGAAATCCACCGCAGTTTCCCGCGAAACAGGCTGGCCATCTGCACCATCAACCCCTCCTCCATGTCGAAGTCGTAAGGTACATCCCCGTTCGCGAGCGCCTTTCTGATGTCGTCGTCGAGATTGCTCATGATTCGTCTCCTTCGAGAATTTGCCTCAGTTGTTCCCGGGCGTGATGCAGCCGACTCTTCACCGTCCCCGCCGGGATGCCGAGCACGACGGCGATCTCCACAACGTTGAGATCCTGGCCGTACTTCAACGCCAACAGTTCCCGCTTCTCCGCCGGTAGCCGCCGCAAAGCCTTCGCCACGGCGTCGCTCGGTCCGGCCGCGCAGTCGTTCGATCCCGCCCGCGTCGTCGTATGTTCCTCCTGACGCCGAGTCAGACCGTCCGCCAGCTTTCGTCGCCGAACCGCCCGCCGACAATGGTCCGCGCTCTTGTTCCGCACGATGCGGCAAGCCCACGCCGCGAACCACGCCGGATCGTTGAGTTTCCGAAACCGCTTCAGCACGGCGACCCACGTTTCCTGCATCACGTCCCACGCCGCGTCGTCGTCGCCCGTCAAACTCCGCGCGTAACGCCACAACCGGCGTTGCCAACGTCGGATCAGCAGGTCGAAACACTTGCGATCCCCTTGCTGGCAACGCACGACGAGCAACTCGTCGATAACTCGTTCACGCGCGTTGTCCAAGGGTCTGTTCATGTCATTAAGTCGCGCGCCGCCCCCTCAAGGTTCACTCAACCCCCCAAAAAATCTCCCGAAATCCCCCGCAATATAGCCCGTGGGGCAACAATTAGCAGTGTAGTGGGCATGGCCCACCATTTGATTAAGATTGGTGGGCTACATACTACTATTTGACTTACTGTACTTCGTATACGGACTGACCGTTTTGAGGATCTACCGTATCTGGGTCTACATCTGTGAGGCCGCTCGAATTTGGCTTGGCATAAGTACCAGCGGGGTACCAGAGATCTACTTTACGCGAGACTCGATCTCCGAGGCGCGCGACGTGCCCGTCGAAGAATAGAGCGTTGATTTCGCCGCCGTTATCGCGGACTCCCTGAGTGACATTGTCTCCGCGCGTACAACCATGCCGGTAAGACCAGGTCAGGTTTCGACCTCCGGCGTCCGAGCCGTGTGCCAGCGGGGAGCCGTCCCAGTTCGAGGTGGTTTCGTCAACTCCGTACGCTTGTGAGCCGGCGAACCAGGCACCATTGCTGGAGAAGCAACCGAACCAGAGCGCGTCGGGATCGACGTCGAAGTCGATGTCAAGATCCGCTGTCATGTAGCGCATGCCGTCGGCCACCGCTATCTTATCGGCGGGCCTACCAACCATATCCAGGCGCGACTTGTATGTACGATGATAGGTGGAGAAGCCATCATACGAAGTCATCGCCGGAATCCTGATCGGGCGCCCCGCCGGCGTAAGACTGGTGGCAACGATCATGTTTTCGTAGTCCGTCCCCCACCACTGAAAGTGAGCCGGCATGAGATAACTGAGTGGTGCATAGTCTTGGATGATATCATCCGTAAAATCAGCGCGGTCCGGGGAATTTGCGAGACCCTGGGGCCAGAGGAAGTCAATACGTAAACCGTTGAAAGACGGGCAAGCGTAGTCATTGATCAGCGTTTTGAGGCGCAGAGCTCGATTCTCGCCTAACTCTGTGGAATAGCGCATAAAGGGGCTCATCCAGTCGTAGCTCTGGACCGGCGTGTACGATTTTCGCAGCGTGTTGATATCGTTGCCGAGCGTAGCGGCCCTGACCGCCACACCGGTTGTATTGACACCTGGAATCCAATCGTTGTTCTCCGTGAAATACGTTTGCAGTCCCGTGCCGAACTGCTTGAGCTGCACGCCGCACTTGGCGGCGCGGGCCTTTTCGCGCGCGCAGGTCAGGCTTGGCAGGAGAATGGAGATGAGCAGGGCGATGATCGCGACGACGACGAGGAGCTCGATTAGTGTGAATGCTCGCCGATTCGTTCGCTCGATTGTGGGCATGTCTCTTCCTCCCGCGCGGCCCTTACGGGCTCGCGCGAACGACAAGCGTCTTGGGATCAACGCATTTATTAATACCGTCTTTATCTAGTTGCTCGACCACGCTGCGGACGCGGCTGCTGACGGAGATGCTGCCATCCTCGTTCTCGTGACAAGGTAGCAGGGTCTTTTCACTGGTCTTCGGATTTGCGACCGGGGGGATTCGGGGCTTGCGCTTGAGCCAGAATAACTCGCCGGTGGCGACGCAGACGAATTGACTTTTTCCGGAGCGGGAGGGCTCGCTGCTGGCTCGAAAGAATAGAAAAACGATCGCCGCTACGAGTAGCACGGCGACGAGGCTGAGCTTGCCCGCGTTTGCTTTCAGCGATTCCATCAACCCACCTCGGCGATCTTGCCCGTTATCGACTTCCGTCGTTTGATCTTATCGCACGGCCGCGCCGGCCGATAACGTCGTCGCACCTGGTTGACTTGTAACTCGCCGATCCGTCGGCCCGGCCATGCTCCGGTCCGTGGAGCCTCCTCCAAAAGAGTTTATACCAGAAAACCTAAACGATTTCGAGAGGTTTAGAGTTAAGGGTTGATTAAGAGTTCGGGGTTCAGGGTTCAGGAGCGTTTACACCCCTCGGCCCCTCGGCCCCTTGACCCCTTGGTCCCTCGGCCCCTTTCCTACAATCCATACTCCTTGATCTTCCGATACAGCGTCCTCGTGCCGATGTTCAGCATTTTAGCCGCAGCCTCGCGGTTGCCGTCGGTGGCCTGGAGCGTTCGCTCGATCATCAGGCGCTCGACCTCCTCCATGGTCAGGCCGACCAATCCGCCGGCCGAGACCGGAACGAGGTCGCGCGGGCCGCGGATTTGCTCGGGCAGGTCGTCGGCCTCGATCTGGCGGTCCTCGACCTCGCAGGCGACCGCTTCGACCACGTTCTTCAGCTCGCGGACGTTGCCGGGCCAATAATACTTCGCTAGCAGAATCATCGCCTCGCTCGAGATGCCCTCCACGCTCACGCCGTGCTGTACGACCGCCTCTTTCAACAGGTGGTGCGCCAGGAGCGGGATATCCTGGCGGCGCTCACGCAGCGGCGGCAACTCGATCACCCATTGGTTCAGCCGATAGAACAGATCGTCGCGAAATTCCTTTTCCTCGACCCTTTTGCGAAGTTCGGTGTTGGTGGCGGCGATTATGCGGACGTCGACCCGCTGCACGTCGGTCGAGCCGACCGGGGTAAACTCGCGCAGCTCGAGCACGCGCAGCAGCTTGGCCTGCATCCGTAGCGGCATGTCGCCGATCTCGTCCAGGAATAGCGTCCCCCCGTCGGAGGCGGCGAAGTAGCCCTTGCGGTCGGCAAGTGCCCCGGTGAACGACCCACGCAAGTGCCCAAACAGCTCGCTCTCGATCAGCGTCTCGCTCAGCCCGGCACAGTTGAGCGATTTGAACGGTTTTTTCGCCCGATCGGATTGGTTGTGGACCGCGCGTGCGATCAGGTCCTTGCCGGAACCGGTCTCGCCGAGAATCAGCACGGTCAGCTTGTTGCGGGCGGCTTTTTTGATGCGCTCGACGATTTTCTGCATCTGTGGCGACGTGCCGACGATGCCCTCGAACGATTCGATAGTGGTCGCCGCGACCGATTGCTTGAGCAGCCGATCGTTTCGCCGGGTAACTGCTTTGGTCGCCGCCGACCCGATCGGGTCAACCAGCTCGGTGTCGTCGTCGGGATTTGCCAGGGCCTCATACTGGATACGCCGCGGCTTGATCATCGGCGGCGGGCCGGCGTCGCCCAACGCCAGCAAGGTCGCGTCCGGCGCGAGGCTGTCGAGCAGGTCGGCCAGCGGCTGGATCGTGTCTTGTTCATCAAGGGGCGAGACGGCAACGACCACGTCGGGCACGCGCGCCCGAATCGAGTGCAGCGCGTCGTCGAGCGTCGGCACCACCCGGCACGAGTGCCCGTGCTTTTCGCGCAGCAGGTCGTGCAGACGCAGCCCCTTGGCCTCGTCGCTAGGCAAAATCAGAATGAACGCGGTCTGCGACATTCTCGCGTACGACTCCAAAAACATATCTGTCAGATGAGAATATGAACGAATTCGCGAACGTTGCAAGTGTGCAGGCTCGCGAACACGCGATATCCACACGGGGAGGTCGAAAAGGGCTTGCCACCTTGGGGGGCCGAGCGACTATTATATTGCGATGCGTGTTCGGGTTCTAACGTACAACATTCACAAGGCGATCGGCGTGGACGGGAAGTTCGCGCCCGAGCGGATCGTCGAGGTTCTCCGACATCATGACGCCGACATCGTCTTGCTCCAGGAGGTTGATCGCGGGGTGCCGCGCTCAAACCATCTGGATCTGGCATCAATGCTGGCACGGGAGCTGCAATACCGCTATCGCGCGGTCGGGATGAACGTCACGCTGAAAAAAGGCCGCTACGGAAATGCGACGCTTTCACGTTTCCCGATCGGCCGTCAGAGCAATCTTGATCTGACGATCTCGTGGCGGAAACGCCGCGGGGCACAGCACACGCGTTTCCACATTCCCAATAGCACGGGAACGGTCGACCTCGACGTGTTCAATGTTCATATGGGGCTGTCCGCCACCGAGCGGAGCAAGCAGACGCACCGGCTGTTGAGTACGCCGGACGTTTCGCGGCTGGGCTTGTCGAAGTCGTGCATCATCGCGGGGGATATGAATGATTGGCGGGGGTTACTGAGGCGGCGCCACTTTGAGCCGGCGGGTTTCCGCTGCGCGACGAACCACCGCCCGGATTCATGCCGTGCGATCAAATCGTTTCCGAGTTATGCACCGGCGGGGGGCCTGGACAAGGTTTTCTATCGTGGCGGCCTGCGTCCGCTGCACGCTCACCACAGCCGACTGAAGCTGGCCCGCGTCGCCAGCGATCACCTGCCGGTGCTGGTCGAGTTTGAGATCTGACGCCGGGTCAGCAGCATCCAGCCGACGACGCTGAGCAGGATCAGCGGGCCGCCTATACATGTGGGGATTGGGACGGTCTCGCCGACGATCAGATACGTCAACAGCGGATTCAGGGCGGTTTCCAACAGCACTATCAGGGCGGCACGGTGGGCCTCGATGTATTGCAGCGCCCACGAAAAGAGCAAATACGGTATCGCCATCTGCACGACGCTCAGCAGCAGAACGAGCACGAACTGTTGGCCGGTCAGGCCGAACGTGGCCCAGTTCGCGACGGCGGGGACGAGCAACAGCCCGGAGCCGAGGAAATTCAGGGCAACGACGACGGTCGGGTCGACGCGCCGAAGGCCGCGGAGCATCACAATCAACGAGCCGTAACCGAGTCCGCTGGCCAGACCGAGCAGCAAGGGCGGCGCGTTGCCGGGAGCGTGTCCGAAAAAGATAATCGCCACCCCCATCATCGCCAGCACGAGCACCAACCCATCGCTGA
Source organism: Phycisphaerae bacterium (assembly GCA_030612705.1). GTDB lineage: Bacteria > Planctomycetota > Phycisphaerae > UBA1845 > Fen-1342 > JALSRY01. The sequence continues at coordinate 12,096 of JAUWNI010000073.1, forward strand.
GCCGCAGGCGCTCGTTCAGCAGGAGCGGCGATAGCAGAAAGACCCAGATTGGCGAGGTGTATTGCAGGATGATGGCGTTGGCCGCCGCCGTCTTGGTCGTCGCGATCACGAAGCAGGAGGTCATCAGCGTAAACGCCAGGACCGAGCCGATTGACCAGCCGACGCGGACGTTTCGCAGGGTTTTCCAGCGGCGTATTGCGATCGGCAGAATGATCGCGCCGCCGAAGAGCGAGCGATAGCAGGCGATCGTGACGCCCGGCACGCCGGTAAAGCCCTCGCCGGCTTGATTGAGCAGCTTGATCAGCGGGCCGTTGAGGCTCCAGAGCGTGGCGCAGGCGATCAGGGCGGCGGTGCCGAGCCAGACCTGCCGGTTTGTCGGTGGAGCAATGTTGTCGGCCGGCATCAGCGGAATCCTCGGGCGGGTCCGTCGCGGGTCGTTTATCGAACGTCCGCAGGGAATCTTACCGAAGATGGGCGGCGGAGGCTTCACCAGGAAGTGCGGGGGCGTGCGGATTCCATGGTGGATAAATTCATCGGGTATTGTCGCGGCGTCGATATAGAGGGATATGTACCGGGTCCATGACACTTCCGGCGGGCTTCGGCGTGGGCCCTGTAGCGTCCGCCTAAAGTGTCATGCACCCATATGTACCGGCTTCGTTGAGGTTGCTCGGGGGCGCGGCCTGATGGCCGTGATGGAGGACTTCCGCATGTCTCGTTTGGTTGCCGCTCGTCTGCTGATCCTGCTGGTTATGGGTATTTTTTTTGGTGTCGTCGGGTCGGTGCCGGCCTGGGGGCAATGTGAGTTTGCCAAGCTTGTCGCGGAGGACGGCGGCGAGGGGGATTATTTTGGGATCGACGTGGCCGTTGATGGCGACGTTGCCGTGGTCGGGGCGATGTTTGGTAACGACAACGACACGGACACCGGGGCGGCGTACGTGTTTCGCTTCGACGGTGAGGCTTGGAATCAGGAGCAGAAACTGCTGGCCGACGACGGCGCGGAGGGCGACCGATTCGGCTACGCCGTCGCTGTTTCCGGCAACGTGGTCGTCGTCGGGGCGTATGACAACGACGACAACGGGATCACATCGGGTTCGGCGTACGTTTTCCGATTCGACGAGTCGAGCTGGGTTCAGGAGGACATGCTGCTGCCCGACGACGGTCTGGAGTATCAGTACTTCGGCTGGTCCGTGGCAATCTCCGGCGACGTCGCCGTAATCGGCGCTTTCGGAGACGACGATAACGGCAATGACGCCGGAGCGGCATACGTCTTCCGGTTCGACGAATCGAGCTGGGTTCAGGAGCAGAAGCTGCTGGCCGACGACGGGTGGATGGGTGACAACTTCGGCTATTCCGTGGCTATTGACGGCGCCGCCGCCGTTATCGGGGCATATTTGGATTGCGACAGCGGGACTTACTCCGGGTCGGCGTACGTCTTTCGCTTTGACCAGTCGAGTTGGATTCAGGAGCAAAAGCTGCTGGCCGACGACGGGGCGGCGGGCGATCGCTTCGGCAATTCCGTGGCTATTGCCGCTAACGCCGTCGTGATCGGGGCGGTCCAGGCCGATGCTCCCGGCACCGACTCCGGGTCGGCGTATGTCTTTCGCTATGTCGATTCGAGTTGGGGCCAGGAGCAAAAGCTCCTGCCCGCGGACGGCGCCGAGGGTGACCGCTTCGGTTACTCCGTGGCAGTGATCGGTGATACCGCCGTGATCGGAGCGATTTACGACGAGGATGAGACCGGCTCGGCGTACGTTTTTCGCTTCGTTGATCCGGAATGGATCGAGCAGGCCAAGCTGTCGGCCTCGGACGGCGCGGTTGATGATCGCTTCGGCGTCTCCGCGGCGCTGTGCGGCGATACGGCCGTGATCGGGGCTTATCGGTACGGTGAGGACGACTCCGGGGCGGCGTACGTCTTCGACCTCGCCGGCGAAGACTGCAACGATAACTCCCGGTGCGATAGTCTCGATATCGCCGACGGCACCAGCGAGGACTGTAACGAGAACGAAATCCCCGACGAGGGCGATATCGCCGACGGCACCAGCGAGGACTGTACCGGCAACGGTATTCCCGACGAATGCGAGCCGGACTGCAATGACAACGGCGTGGCCGACAGTTGCGACATCGCCGACGAAACCAGCCAGGACTGCGACGAGAACGAAATCCCCGACGAGTGTGACATCGCCGACTGCGTCGATGACGCGGCCTGCGCCGATTGCGACGTCAACGGCGTGCCGGACGGGTGCGAATACGATCTGACGGATTGCAACGAGAACTACATCGCCGACGATTGCGAAGTGGCCCAGGGGTTGTGCGACGACTGTAACGAGAACGGCATCCCCGACGCGTGTGACGTGCTGGAGGGTACCAGCGAAGACTGCAACGGCAACGAAATCCCGGACGAATGTGAGGTGTATTTCTTCTCCGAGGCCTCGCCGCAACTGAGCCCGCTCGGCGACGGCGTGCCGCAGAGCTATACGATCGCCAATCCGCCGCTGACCGGCATCGAGGTCGAGTTGACCTTTGAGGCCGTCGGCGACCTCGGCGCGCTGACCGAATGGGTGGACGTGGACATCAACGGCGTGGCGGTCGGACGCGTGTTCATGAACGATGCGAACGACTGTCCCGCGGAGCCGGACGTGGAGATCCTGATTGTGCCGGCGGAAACGTACAACCCGGCGGTGGAGGGTACCGACGCCGTCATCAACATGGTGGCCTCGTCGGCGGTGGATCCCGAGTGGTGCGCGGAATCGTACATCGCGGTGACGATTCAGTATCAGGCGATCGGCCCGGACGATTGCAACGGCAACGGCGTGCCGGACATCTGCGACGTGCTGTCGGGCACTTCCTTGGATCAGAACGAAAACGAGATTCCGGACGAGTGCGAGCCGGAGTGCCCCGGCGACCTGGATGCGGACTACGACGTGGACCTGGCCGACCTGGCGCAGTTGCTCGGGCACTATGGCATGACCAGCGGCGCGGCGTACGTCGACGGCGACCTCGACGACGACGGCGACGTAGACTTGGCCGACCTGGCGGAGTTGCTGGGGCACTATGGCGACGTGTGCGAGTAACAGAGCCGGCGTGTCCCCACGCCAAGTTTCCTGGAGCTCTGTTTTATAAATACGTCGACTATGGGAAACCGCGAAGAGCCGCGGACTTCAGTCCGCACGGTCCTTGGGGAAGTGTAAATTCTACTCCCCGCGGCGCCGCGTGGATTGATAGTGTCATACAACCGAGCCCGGACGCTACAAGCACAGCACTTCGGAAACGCCGTAACGACCGGCCACGGTCAAGTCTTGCCCCAGGCCCAGGATGTTGCGGTACGTGTTGAGGGCGACGTCCGGGTGATTGTTCTGCTCGCTCAGGTGCGCCAGCGCGATCCAGGCGTGACGACCGGCGCACATTCGGACAAGTTGGGCGGACTCTTCGTTGGATAGGTGCCCGCCGGCGCCGCGGATGCGGGCCTTGAGATACGGCGGATACGGGCCTTCCTCGAGCATGAGGGGATCGTAGTTACTTTCGAGATAGGCGGCGTCGACGCTTTCGAGCTGCTCGGCCAGGCCGTCGTACGGGTGGCCGAGGTCGGTGAAGATGCCGAGCCGCTTGCGGCCGCACTCGACCACGAAGGTCACACCGTCGGTTGCGTCGTGGGGTGTTGGGTGGGTGTGGACGGTAACCGGTCCGAACGAGATTGACTCGCCGGCGCGGAAATAACGCACGTCGTTGAGCTTTCCGAGTTGATCGCCGACGGCCCGATACGTTGGCTCGGTCAGGTAGATCGGAATACCGAAGAGCCGCTGGAATATCCCGGCACAGCGAATGTGGTCCGCATGATCGTGCGTGATCAGCAGCGCGTCCACGTCGTGGATGTCGCGGCCGTGCGTGCTCATGCGCCTTCTGGCCTGCCGCCCGCTGATGCCTGAGTCGAAGAGCAGGCGCGCGCCGTCGGCTTCGACATAGATCGAATTGCCGTTCGAGCCGGATTGTAACGAAAACGTTTGCACGCGTATCTCCTGTCCTTTCCGCTCCTCAACGACCGTGCTCAATCGTGGGAGACGTGACGTTCGGACAAACAGAGCCGGCGTGTCCCCACGCCGCACTTCCGGGCCGAGGACGGCCCGGCTCCGTTGCAAGATCGCGAACGGTCATTTAGGTCAAACGTTCAGCAACTGATCCAATTCCTTCGTGACCCTTTCTGCCTGCTCCTTCGGTAACAGCGGCAGGTTCACGCGGACGTTCGCGGCGGCGGCCTGCATCGCGGCCCGAACTAGGTGAATGGCCGCCTCGACGTCCGAGTGCAGGTTCGGATTGCCGATCGGCTCCAGCCGCCGCAGGTCACCGAGTACCTGTCGGCCGACCGCGACCGTTTCAAGCGGCACCGCCGCGGCCAGACCGGCCGTCTTCGTCAGATGTTCCTTTCGCCGCGGATCGGATCGATCCATCTTAAACGCGGCGTTGAGCTCGGCGTAGGCGGCGGCGTCTTCGTCAACCAGTCGCTTTAGCATCAGCGCGGAACGAGTGAGGCGCGAGGCGATCTGATTAATCCGCGACTCAACCTCGGCGAACTTCGGTCGGCCGGCCGTCAGCGCACATACCATCCGTCCCAGCGACGCCGCCAACGCACCAGTCAAAGCGGCAACGGCCCCACCCCCGGGCGTCGGCGAATCCGACGCGAGCCGGTCGAGAAAGTCGTTAACTGAAAGGTTTGCCAATGTGGATTCCCGCATGTGTTACTCCGGAACCGGCTTATTTTCTTACTTGATCTAGTATAAGCACCAAAGCCGCACTCCAGATGTAGTAGATGCCGGCTGTCGGTTCTGATTTTGAGAAAATTAACTAGCAATTCGCCATTAGATTGGACATACAATATGTGCATAGATGAGAATACGCAAAGTAGGCTGTCCGATATAGAATGACGGCATGATGCCAACCGAGTGGATTCGTTTCGGCAGCCTATTGGAACGATAGGTTTGGGAATCTCATGGCACGAACGAACGATCAACTTACTGAGAAGCAACTCGCAGAATCGTTTGGCGAGATTCAGCGGGAAGTCGCCGAGCAAATTCGCAAGTACGAGGAACAGTATCCGGAGTTTGCGCATCAAACTCCTAGCGCTGACGAAGTTGTCCAGCAACCCGTTTACAGCTACGACATCCATGTCACTAGCTAATCTGCAACGGCTGAACCCTGACATTGATGCCACCACTGCGAGCAACAAAGTATTTAGCTAGTCCGGCGCTTTGAACATGGCGCTGACAGCGTTCGTGAAGTTCCCAGACCAATTTCCACAAATCACTACCCGTTGCCAACACTTCCACGTCTAATCCGAAGTTCTTCACTTTCTCGGCACGAATAGCGCGACCGTGTGAAAACTCCTCACCTTCGGTAAGAAAGTTCTTGACGATAGCATCTATTTCTGTCTCCGCCTTGCCATGAAGCATGTGTTGTGAAAGGCAATCATGGACGATTTTCTTCGCGAGTTGCCGGGCCTTAAGACAAACCTGGATCCATGTAGGATCGATCTTGCGCAGCAATTCAACATAAGGATGTGGCGGCTTACCGCTTGTGATCGATTCTTGCATCCTGTTCACAAGATCGCGATAGGCATCAACATAAGCCGCAGCCGGTCGAATTATCTCTTGTCCGTTGGACAGCTTCTGGATCATTTGCGGGTCGATCGGACCGATTTCGGCAGTCTCGGTCATTACGATCTTGTCGGCTCCCATCGCAACCATCGTCGCGGCGCTCATTGCGGTTTGAGGGACGATAACGCGAAAGCTCTTGGCGTACTTCCGGCAGGTGAGAATAATTTTCTCGGCCGCAGTTGGACTGCCTCCAGGGCTGTTGATCATCAAGTCGAGCGTGTCAGGATACTTCGCAAGATCGATAGATTGAAAAAGGGTCTCGATCCACCGCGCATCTGGATCGTCAATCGTCCCGGCGGGATGCTGAAAAAAGCTGGTGTACGATACAAAATTGCGCTCGGTAACGGCTTCGATCTTCGCGACCCCCTCGTTATGAACGATGCCTTCATTCTGAATTTCATCCATCAATCGAAGGCCGAACCCTTTTTGTTCCATCATGATGTATCCCATTTTGGTAACAGCCATTTAATCATTATTCTACTCGCGACTCTCGCGCTTGAACATAATATGCGCGATCGACGACAACATGAAAATGGAGAACGCATGACGCTGGGATTGCATCAGGACGAAATCGATCGGCGGTACGTGCAGGAGGCGATCGAACTGGGGCGCAAGGCGCTCGAGTCGGAAGATGTGCCGGTCGGGGCGCTGGTGGTCCACCGCGGTCGCGTGATCGGGCGCGGCTATAACCAGCGCGAAAAACTCCAGGATCCGACCGCGCACGCCGAGATGCTGGCACTGACCGCGGCGGCGGAGTACATCGGCCACTGGCGGCTGGAAGACTGCACGCTGTACGTAACGCTGGAGCCGTGCCCGATGTGCGCCGGAGCGCTGGTGCAGGCCCGCGTGAGTCGGCTGGTGTACGGTGCGTCGGACGGCAAGGCCGGAGCCTGCGGCTCGCTCTACGAAATCACGCGGGATTCGCGGCTCAACCACCAGGTCGAAACGGTCGCGGGTGTAATGGCCGAACCGTGCGCGGAGTTGCTCAAGGCTTTTTTCCGCCGTCGGCGGGAACTGGGCGAAAAGTGATTTCCCGACCGCCCGCCGATCGCTTCCCAAAAACGACTCCCGCGGTACAGTACCGTGTGTGAGTTTCTCTGCCGCCGCGGGGCGAATCAGCAAGGAGTAGACTTTGAGACGAACCAGATACGCATGTACGATTGCAGCCGGCTGCGTTTTGTGGGTCGTCGTGTCCGGCTGCGTGCTCGGGCCGACGGCGCTCGATGTCAGCCGCGTGCGCTACAACCAGGTCATTCAGAAAACCACGAGCGAGCAGCTTCTATTGAACCTGGTGCGGCTGCAATATCGGGAAAACCCGCTCTTTCTCGGCGTGGGGAGCGTCTCGGCCTCGTTCAGATTCGCGGACAACGCCGGCATCAGCGGCACGATCAACGAAGGCCCCGGTGCGATCAATCCGGACCAGCTCGGGCTCAGCGCGGGGGTTACCTACGAGGAGAAGCCGACGATTACCTTCGCGCCGCTTCAGGGCCGTGAATTTGTCAGCCAAATACTCTCCCCGCTTTCGCTGGATGCGATTCTGCTTCTGGCGCACTCCGGCTGGAGTGCCGATCGGGCGCTGCGGCTGACCGTCAAGACGATCAACGGGCTGGATAATGCGTCGACCGCGTCCGGCCCGACGCCGGGCCACGCGCCGCATTACGAGGAATTCGCGCGTGTGACCGGGCTGATGCGCCGGTTACAGAAGGAGGGTCTGCTGCACATCGGCTATGAGACGCACGACAAGGACCTGGCAGTCCCGATTCCGATGGAGCGTGTCAACTGGCTCGATGTCATCGAGGCCAGCAATCACGGGTACAGCGCCCGAATGAGCGCGGACGACCAAAGCCTGATCCTGACCGAGTCGTCACGGACGCTGGTTTGGCGAATACCGCCCACGGCAAAAGAGCGGCCCGAAGTAAAGGAGCTCGTCGAACTCCTCGGCCTCGACCCTAATCAATCCGAGTATGAGATTCAGATTTCGGTCGGCGGACAGCCGGACCTGACGGTGAGTCCGGGGCAGCGCACCAAGATCAACATCGCGACACGCTCGCTGATGGGCACGCTCTTTTACTTGTCGCAGGCCGTTCAGGTTCCCGATACGCATCGCGAAAAGGGCGTCGTCACGACTACGCGGACGGCCGACGGCGCGGTGTTTGACTGGACGCAGGTGACCGGCGATCTGCTGCGCATTCATTCACAACGGACGCCGCCGAGCCGGGCGGCGGTCGCGGTGTTCCATCGCGGCTATTGGTTTTACATCGACGACGCCGACCTGACGTCGAAATCGACGTTCGGATTCCTGAGTCAGTTGTTCGCATTGCAAGCCGGCGCGATCGAGAGCGCGGCCCCAGTCCTGACGCTACCGGTCGGGGGTTAGTGCTACAATACCGGGAACCGCCAAGGCGCGGAGAGCGCCAAGGTCGCCAAGAGGCGGATAACGCAGGGTTTCAGTAAGGATCTATGAACCCGGCCGGTGCAAACAATGGGTGAACCGCACCATCGGTTTACTCGGCGTGCTTGGCGCTCTCGGCGTCCTGGCGGTTTTCAGTCATAGCGTTGTGTTATTGGCAGATGATGGGAGCGGAGTATGACAATAAAGCGATCGAAGATTGTGGCGCTGTTGCTCAGTGGGGGAGTGGTCTGCGGATTCAGCGGGAGCTGCCTGCCGGCGAATTTCTTCGCGGATTTGGCCGGCGAGTTAATGAACAGCGCCGCGACCACCATCTTCGGCGAGATTCTAAACGCCGTGCTCAACTCGACCGTCGCGGGCTGAGTGTCGCGGGTCGGCGTCGCAAAACCGGCGAGCAGCCGAGGATACAGATGAGCCAGGAGACAATCACATATCGACCGATCGGCATTATTCATTCGCCGTTCAAGGAAGCGAAAGGCTCACCTATCCAGGGAGTGTTTTCGCGCGGTGCCGAAGGCGTCGTCGAGGTTTTTGAGCAATTCGCCGATGGACTGTGCGACTTGGAGTTGTTTTCGCACATCTACCTGCTCTACGATTTACACCGGGCCGGACGTCTCTCTCTCACTGTCGTGCCGTTCGTTGACGACCAGCCGCATGGCGTGTTTGCAACGCGTGCGCCGTCTCGGCCAAACGGAATCGGCCTGTCGATCGTACGCGTTTTGGCGCGGGACGGTTGCCAGATTCGCGTGGTAGAGCTTGACGTTCTCGATGGCACGCCTTTACTGGATATCAAACCCTATGTGCCGTATTTCGACCACCGGCAATCGGCGAATTCGGGTTGGATGAAAGACCCGGCCGGGAAACAAATAGCTCGTGAAGCAGACGAACGATTTCACCAGTGACCACATGCAAATATGAACGTCAGCAGCGCAATCACACGCACTCGAACGGCAACCTTGCTGATAGCTTTGTGCCTGGGGGCGGGGATCTCATGCCGGCAAGAGACAGAGCCTGGGACTGCCGCCGCGCGTGCCACGCATCCCAACATACTGCTGATCTCGGTCGATACGTTGCGGCCGGATCATCTCGGCTGTTACGGCTATAAGCGTCAGACCAGCCCGGGCATCGACCGGCTGGCGGCGGAAGGGGCGTTGTTCGAAAACGCGATCAGCAGCACGTCGTGGACTTTGCCGGCCCACGCGGCGCTGTTCACCGGGCTGGCCGACAGCGTTCACGGTTGTGTCGATACCGACCGGCGGCTCGATGAGAGTCGCCACACGCTGGCCGAGCGCCTGAAGGAATCGGGCTATGTCACCGTCGGGTTCTTTTCGGGCCCGTATTTACATCCGGTGTTCGGATTGGCTCAGGGGTTCGACGAGTACATCGATTGCACTTCCTATCCGGAGTTGACGGGACAGGAAGGTACAGACGCCGACGTCGTGGATAACATGAAGGTCCACGAAAGATCGCATCGCGACATCACCAACCCGAAGGTTTATGAGCAGGTCGGCACTTGGCTCAAGGCGAACAAGCAACACCCGTTTTTCATGTTTATCCACATGTGGGATGTGCACTTCGATTTCATCCCGCCGCCGCCTTACGATCGCAAGTTTGATCCGGATTACCGGGGTTCGATTACCGGGGAGGACTTCCTGTTCAACACGGCCGTCAACGCGTCGATGCCCAGGCGCGACCTGGAACACCTGATCGCCCTCTATGATGGCGAGATCGCCTGGACCGACGCGCACATCAGCAGGATTCTGGACGACCTTGACTCGCTGGAGCTGCGGGAGTCCACCATCGTCGTACTGACTTCGGACCACGGGACCGAGTTTTTCGAGCACCGGCTCAAGGCCCATCGCCACAGCTTGTATGACGAGGTGATTCGGATTCCCCTGATCGTGCGTTATCCCGGACGAATCGAACCAGGGCAACGCCACGGCGCCCAGGTTCGCATCATCGACGTGCTACCGACCATCACGGACCTGGCCGGCCTGGGCGAGCCGCCCGACGTGATGGGCCAGAGCTTGATTCCACTTTTTTCGGGCGGCACATTGCGGCGGGACAACCTGGCGATATCCGAGCTGTTTTGCGACTCCAAAATGTTGTTGCCGGATGGGCGGTGGGCTCGAAAGGACCCCCGTTTCCGCATCCAATACCGACTGCGCTCATTCCGGCGGCTGGATCGCAAGGTGATCAACGATTTGAACCGCGAGCGTGCCGAATTCTTCGATTTGCGGGCCGATCCGGATGAGCAGAAGCCGCTGGAGAATCCATCCGCGCTCGCCTCAAGGGACGCCGAGCAGGGGCGCGAGCGACTCAAAGCGTTCATGAAGGCATTGCCGACGCAGGGAGCTCAATCGGACATACCGCCCGAGGTTCTGGAGAAGCTCAAGAGTCTCGGGTATGTGGGAGGCGACGACGACGACGAGCCGGAAGAACCGGCACCCTAGTGATCCGCCACACGTGTAATGATGGACAAAATCAAGGGTGGCACAGGCGTCTCGCCTGTGGAAATCTCGGGCGGGACGCCCGAGCCATCCATCAAATGATATGTGGCGATGCGCTAGTGCTCTGTGACACGTGGAATGATGGGTAACACGACGGGTGGCCCACCTCTTTAGAGGTGGGGGAC
>JAUWNI010000161.1 GCA_030612705.1 Phycisphaerae bacterium
GGGGGGGGGGGGGGGCCGGGGGGCCGCCGCAAAAAACACCCCCTTGTTCCAAAAATCGCCGGGGGCGGCCGCCCCCCCGACGCTACAACCCGCAATGCAAGGCGTGGCGGTGTGCTGGTTTTCGGCGGCCGCTGTCATGTCCGATCGGCAAAGTCATTCTGGCCTTGAGCATATTGGTGCTTCTGCCGGTACCGGTCTCCGGCAACCAGGAGCCTGCCAAATCCGTCAGAATCGGCGTGTTGGCCAAACGCGGCCCGCAGCGGTGTCTGGAGAAGTGGGGGCCGACGGCCGACTTCCTGACGGGCGAAATCTCCGGCTGCTCCTTCACGATCGTGCCGCTCGGATTTGACGAGATCCACACGACCGTTGAGCGGGCCGAGGTGGATTTCATCCTGGCCAATCCTTCCATATACGTGGGGCTGGAAAGACTCCACGGCGCGAGTCGGATCCTGACGTTGAAGAACCTTCGCCAGGGCGGAGTCCACACAGTCTATGGCGGCGTGATCTTCTGTCGGGCCGATCGCAAGGACATCGCAAGCCTGGACGACCTTGCGGGCAAGACCTTTATGGCCGTTGAAGAGACGTCGTTGGGCGGCTGGCACGCGGCGTGGTTCGACCTGAAAGAGTACGGGATCGATCCATCTCGCGATTTTGCCGACTTGCGCTTCGGCGGCACGCACGATGCGGTCGTCTACGCCGTGCGTGACGGCAAGGTCGATGCCGGAACGGTTCGAACCGACACACTCGAACGAATGGTACAGGAAGGCAAAATCCGCCTGGAGGGATTCCGGTTGGTCCACAAGGAGCACCGCGATCATGCCGCACTGCCCTTCCTGTGTTCCACGCGCCTGTACCCGGAATGGCCGCTGGCCAAGGCCAAGCACACCTCCGGCGCACTGGCGGAAGAAGTCACCGCCGCTCTGCTGAGACTGTCGCCGGACACTCCGGTCGCCTGGGCGGCCAGGTGCGCCGGCTGGACCATCCCGCACAACTACCAGCCGGTACATGAGTGTCTGATGACGCTTCGTGTCAGCCCGTACGAGGACTACGGCAAGGTAACGCTCCGAGATGTACTCCGGCAGTATTGGCTCTGGCTGCTGGGCGCTGTGATGGCCGTGATTCTGATCGCCCTGTTCGCCGCCGATGTGGTACGGCTGAACCGAAGACTACGGGAGACCGCGGCAAAACAAAAGAAGGAACTGGTCGAGCGCAAGCGGGCGGAAAAAGAGCTGCGGGCGAGCGAGGAAAGATATCGCTCATTGACCAACGACGTGCTCGACACTTCGGCGGCGGGCATCTTTATCCTTGACGCCGACTTTAGAGTTGTTTGGGTAAATCAGGCTTTGGAACGCTACTTCGGTCTACGAAGGGACAAGATTCTCGGCAAGGACAAGCGACGGCTCATTCGCGAACGTATCAAGGACCGCCTTGAGGATCCGGATACTTTCGTCAAAACGGTGCTCGCGACCTATGATGATAACACATATGCCGAGAGCTTCGAGTGCCACGTACTTCCCGACGGCGAACTCGAAGAACGCTGGCTGGAACACCGCAGCCGACCCATCCTCTCGGGCTTGTACACCGGAGGTCGAATCGAACACTACTACGACATCACCGAGCGCAAACGGGCGGAGGAGGCTCTGTGGGCGAGTGTTGAGTTCAACTCCAGCCTGCTGACCAATGCCCCCAATCCCATCATAGTGCTCGACCCGGACACCTCGATAAAATATGTGAACCCCGCGTTGGAAAGGCTGACCGGTTTTTCTGCCGCGGAGCTTGTCGGCAAAAAGGCGCCCTACCCTTGGTGGATGATCGAAATGCTGAGGAAAAGCCGTAAGGACCTTCAAGAGGCTTTCCGAAAGGGTACCCACAGACTCGAAGAGCTTTTTCAAAAGAAAAGCGGAGAGCGATTCTGGGTCGAGATAACATCCACACCGGTAATGCGCGACGGTGAGATGAGCTACTACCTGGCAAGCTGGGTCGACATCACCGAGCGCAGGCGGGCCGAAAAAGACCGGGCGGCCCTCCGCGAGCAACTGCACCAGGCCCAGAAGATGGAAGCCGTGGCGCTGCTGGCGGATGGCGTGGCCCACGACTTCAACAATCTGCTGACGACGATCTTCGGGTACACGACCCATGCCAGAACCACCCTGCTGGAAGGGCACGAGGCGATCGAGGCGCTCGACCGAGTCGAAGAAGCCGCCGAACAGGCCGTCGGCGTCACCAGATCGCTCCTGACATTCAGCCGCAAGTCGGCCACGGAAAAGAAGCCCGTCGAGCTGCGCGGCCTGGTCCGGAGTTCCATCCACCTGCTTCGGCGAGTGCTGCCGGATTCCATCGAAGTAGTAACCGATTCGGCCGACGAATCGCCGGTATGGGTCATCGCGGACAACACACAACTGCAACAGGTTGCCATGAATCTGGCGATCAATTCCCGCGATGCGATGCCCGATGGCGGAATACTGCGTATCACGGTTTCCCAAACCGCCCCCGAGGGAAATGATCCGATTCCGATGACCGATCCCAAGGCACCCGTTGTCCACCTGATCGTCAGCGACACGGGCACCGGGATGTCGCCGGACGTGCAAGAGCGCATCTTCGAGCCGTTTTTCACCACCAAGGCGGAGGGGCAAGGCACGGGTCTGGGGTTATCCATCATCCACGGCATCGTGAAAGAGCACGACGGCCACATCGATGTTCGCTCCGAGGTGGACCGCGGAACGGTTTTCACCATAACACTGCCGGTGCTGGCACGGGAAGCTGTACCCGAGACGGCTCCGCCGGCAACCGTCGCGCAACGTGGCCGGGGAGAGTTGATCTTGCTGGCCGAGGATGACTGGCACGTGCGTGGGGTTATCACCACGGCCCTGCAAGCGCTCGGCTATGAGGTGCTACCGGCCGTCGACGGACCGGCATTGCTCAGAGGCTTCGCGGAACATAGCGCGAGGATTCGGCTGCTCGTCATCGATGTTGACCTTCCCAAGCGCAGCGGTCTTGACTGCCTGCGCGAGATTCGCGCGTCGGGAGCCGCAATACCCGCGATAGTCATCACCGCTCACATGGCTGCTGATGTGGAAGATCAGCTTGACGAGGACGCGATTCTGCTGCGCAAGCCGTTTCAGCTATCCGAGCTGGGGGCCTTGGCCGGCAACATGCTCAATGCACGGCGCCGGAGTATGGAGCAAGGTAAGCATTCAGCGGTCAGCAATCAGCGATCAGCCAAAAGACGAGCGCCGGCGACCGAATTTCGCAAATAACGTGTTAATTGAAAGCAGCGAGTGAACATGACCAAGGCAAAGCACCTGTCCGCCCTACAACGCAAATGGCTGACCGCTGAAAGCTGATTGCTGAAAGCTTGTTGCAAACGGCTGAACTGTTACGGAGCAAGTATGAACAGGCCAATTTCACTACTGCTGGTGGACGACCACGCCCTGGTGCGTGAAATGCTGGGAGATCTGCTGGAGCGCGAGCCGGGCCTGTCGGTCGTGGGAACCGTAAGCAACGCCGACGAGGCCGTGGCACGGGCCATCTTGCTCAAGCCGTCCATTATTCTGATGGACATCGACATGCCGGGGCTATTGTGCTTCGACGCCGCCGGTACGATACAAATCCAGTGTCCCGGCACGCGCATCATTTTTCTCAGCGCGTTCATCCACGACCGGTACATCGAGCAAGCCCTGGCGGTGAAAGCGGCCGGGTATGTAACCAAGAGCGAGCCGCCTGATTCGATCATCCGGGCTATCCGGGCGGTGGCCGGGGGCGGGAGCTACTTCTCGCCCGAGGTGCAGGCGCGCATCGTGGTTAATTCCGACGGTGCCCGGCTGGCGACCGATCAGCGATCCCGGACCTCGACGCTCAGCCCGCGTGAATTGGAGGTCCTGCGCTATATCGCCCGCGGGCTGTCGCAGAAGGAAATCGCCGGGATCATGTATCTCAGCACCAAGACGGTACACAGCCACTGCACGAATCTCATGACGAAGCTTGATATTCACGACCGCGTCGAACTGGCCCGGTTTGCGTTCCGCGAGGGTTTGGCGGAAGCGTAAGCCGTAAGACGCGATCGGGCGCCCGATCGTGTACGGTTCACCCGCGCGTTCGGGATAATCGGCTCTTTGGCCGATATGTGATTCCGCGCACTTTTCCGATACTTCATTTGTCGGCAAGAACCAGCCGAATTCACGAGTCTAACTACTCATCAGGATACCCAGATGGAATCGCTCGAACATCAGGTAGTAGAGTTTCAAGACGCCCTCGAAATGCTGCCGTATTCGGAGATTCGCGTGCTGGAACGGTCTCTGACCAAGCTGACGCCGACGCAGCGTACGTTCGTCGACAATACCCTCGAGCAAGCACAACTGGACGCATTACTGCCGGTCCACGAAGTGAGTCTGCTGGAGTACCTTTTCGAGCGGTGGAGCACGCACGGCCTGGCCTTGAAGTTGATACTCATCGGGCGTATCGAGCAACTCACCGACACGTGCTCCTGGCCCGACGATGTGTTGCGCGCGTACCCCGCGATCGACGCCGTCGTGCGCCCCGCCATAAGTGCGGCGTTTCCGCAATGCGAGGACGCGGAGATGACGGTCTGACTCGACGGAGATCCGAAGAATCCTCGCACGAAGGATCATCACCTCCGGGCGGAAGACCGCGGGCACTCCGTCGACGGTAGGCGGTAAGAGGCAAGTGGCGGACAACCAGGAGAATATCGGATGAGAAACTGTACTGGCCTGTCCGGAACCGATCTGATTCTGGATCATTTCAAACAACGCCGGAGACACGGATCTAGTCGGGGGCTCTACAACGTGGCGTATTCCCTGATGCGGATAATTCTTCAGCGACGCGATTTCGACAGCGTTGAAGAATTGATCGAGTTCTGCGGCGATCCGGACAGTTTACGCCCCTGGCTGTCGATCGAAGCCGACCGGATCATCTTCGCCCACGAGCTTGTACAAGGAATTCATAAAGTGACGGATGAGTATGGTGCCGTTGATAGCGGCCGCCCCACCACGGCGGACGTGAAAGTCTGAACGG
The DNA here is from genome assembly GCA_030612705.1 of Phycisphaerae bacterium. Classification (GTDB taxonomy): domain Bacteria; phylum Planctomycetota; class Phycisphaerae; order UBA1845; family Fen-1342; genus JALSRY01. The sequence continues at coordinate 5,032 of JAUWNI010000161.1, forward strand.
CTTCCGAAGCTTCCCAGCCGCCACGGGTGGGGCGGTCACCATACTAAATGATCGAGCACGATGCGGCGGCGCGATTGGCGACGAGAGGGGCGGGAATGACGTAGCGGCCGGCGCCTCGCCGGCCGTAATAGGCCGGAAACGCCGCTTTGGGCGTACGGCCCGCGAGGCGCGGGCCGCTACATGACTTTTGCGGCGGACTGTTAGGTTCGCCGATCGTGTAGCAACGCTCGTCAACTCTGCTTTTCGCGGGCTTTCCGCTCCACCTTTTCCCTGCACTCCGGGCAAATGCCGTGTGTGAAGTTGGCTACGGTGTATTCGTGGGCGTAGTTTTCGATCCGGATCCAGGAACCATCGTCGTCACGAATTCGGTTACACCAGGCACAGATGGGTAGGAGGTCCCTGCGTCGACTCCAGGTCTCGCGGTTCACGCTCAGGACTTGAGCGACCGCCCCGCCGGCATGACGCGCATCTCGCTGCTGATGTGCAAGCTGAACCTCGGTTGCGACCTTGAAGACGACGTTTTTCGGCAAGCGTTTCACAGGGTTACCTCATATTCCATACTGCCGGGGATTCCACGACCCCGAAACGGCACACCGAGCCGGCCGTAGCGCTCGACGTCATCGCGTGCCTACGAGATCGTCAGACCCGGGATCGATCTATTCTCCCACAATCACTCACTTATCGGGCACATGCGGGAGCGTACGCCATCGGCTGCATGGTCTAATCCGGGGCTCCCCGCCGCCTGGATCTCAAATTAGACCATATGGCTGATAGCGCCCCCGCGAGTCCTATCCGATACGCAGCTTGTTGGCGGGATCACGCGAGCACCCCCTCTTATTCCGGAGTAGGGAGCACCCGTAAACATCTCTGCCAAGCGAATTAAAAATATCGTCGAGGCGCGAAAGACATGTGACTATCCGGCGGTGTTGTCGGACAGACGCCGGTCTGCGAGTCCTGGAAATGGGTCAAGATCGCAACAAGGAGACAGTCAACAATGTTCAAGAACATGAAGTTGGCAACCAAGCTGTACAGTGGCTTTGGAATCATGGTGGCCATCGCGGCCGTGCTGGGCTACATGGGCTGGTCCAGTCTGGAGAAAGTCGTCGCCAAGGTGGAGACGGCGGACGACGCCAACCGGTTCATCAAGCACATGAGCGATGCCAGGCAGGCGGAGAAGAACTTCATGCTGCGCGGGGACGAGAAGTATGTGCAGCAAGTGGAAGAGACGAAGCAGGAGTTCACGAAGCAGGCGGAAGAAACCAAGGGAAAACTGCAAGTCACCGAAGATAAAAATGTGGTCGACGCTCTGGGCCGACAGATCGATACGTATGCCAGCGCCTTTGAGGAATACGTTACCCTGGAGGGTCAGAAGACCGAGTCCGACAGCCAGATGGTAACGTCGGCCAGAGCGGCCATCGCGCAGATCGAGCAGATTCGCGCCGATCAAAAGAGCAAGCTGCTTCAGGAAATGGAGTCGGAGAACGCTTCAGAGATCCTCGTGGACCGACTCGCCAAGGCCGACGATGCCAACCGCCTCAACAAGTTCATCCTCAATGCCCGTCGTCAAGAGAAGAACTACATCATTCGCGGCGACCAGGAGTACCTCGACAAGGTCGCGCACGAGGTCTCCGAAATGCTCGCATTGGCCAAGGACATGAAGTCGCGCTTCAAGGACCGGGCCAACCAGCAGCAGACTGACAAGGTGATCGCCGACGTCCAAGCCTACAAGAACGCGTTCGACAGATATGCGACCCTGGTCGAACAACAGAAGCAGGAGGAGGAAAAGATGGTGTCGACGGCACGCGAGGCGCAGTCCGACGCTGGCGATCTACGAAAAGGCCAAAAGGAAAAAATGGAGACGGTCGTGGCCTTCTCGACACAGTTGATGACGATCCTAGCCGTCGTCGGCGTGATCCTGGGCGTCATTCTTGCGTGGGTCATCACGCGCGGGATCACCAAGCCGATCAATCGCGTCATCGTCGGGCTGACGGAGGGTGCCGATCAGGTCACCGACGCGTCGATGCAGGTCTCGTCGGCCTCGCAGCAGTTGGCCGAGGGCGCCAGCGAGCAGGCCTCCTCGCTCGAGGAGACCTCCAGCGCGTTGGAAGAGATGGCTTCCCAAACGCGCACCAACTCCGAGAACGCCCGCAAGGCCAACGACCTCGCCGGCCAGGCACGCAAGAACGCCGACGAGGGCGACCGCACCATGGGCCAGCTCAACCAGGCCATGGGCGCCATCAACGAATCCTCGGGCGAAATCAGCAAGATCATCAAGGTCATCGAGGAGATCGCCTTCCAGACCAACCTGCTGGCGCTCAACGCGGCGGTCGAGGCCGCCCGGGCCGGCGAGCACGGCAAGGGCTTCGCCGTCGTCGCCGAGGAGGTCCGCAACCTCGCCCAGCGCAGCGCCCAGGCCGCCGGCGATACCACCAACCTGATCGAGGGCTCGGTCACCCGCGCCAAGGAAGGCACCACGGTGGCCGACACCGCCGGCAAGGCGTTGCAGGCGATCGTCGGCGACGTGGCCCAGGTCGCCGACCTGCTCAACGGCATCACGCATGCCTCCGACGAGCAGGCCCAGGGCGTCGAGCAGATCAACACCGCCGTCTCGCAGATGGACAAGGTCACCCAGCAGAACGCGGCCGGCGCGGAAGAGGCGGCCTCGGCGTCCGAGCAGCTCAGTGCCCAGGCCCAAACCGTCAAGGCCATGATAGAAGACCTGGCGGCGCTGGTGGGCGGAAAGCATAACAACACCCGATCTCAAGCCGGGCCCGCCACTGCCGCCGCCGCGCCGATGAAGAAGCATCGCGACATCAAGGTCGCGCACCTCACGAAGGGCTCGCGGACCGCTGGCTCCGAACCGGTCCATGCCGAGTCATCCGATTCGAAGGAGTTGAGTGATTTCTGATTCGAAGTCGGCACCACACGGGGGGCCCCGCTTCAGGCGGTGCCCCCCACAACGGTTGAACGCACACGGTCAACACCCGAAGACAGGTGAACCAAGATGAATACCAACGAAACTACACAGGTAACCACCGCCGAGCAAACAAAACCCACTCTCAACGACAAGGGCGGCAAGTATCTGACGTTCCGATTGGCCGACGAGGAGTATGGGATTCAAATCCTGAAGGTGCGTGAAATCAACGGGATCATGGAGATTACCTCCGTCCCGCAGATGCCCATGTACATGAAGGGCGTGATCAATCTGCGGGGCAAGGTCATCCCGGTGATCGATCTGCGCCTGCAGTTCGGTCTGGCCGAGGCTGAATACACCGAGCAAACCTGCATCATCGTGGTCAACGTCGGCCGGGAGATCGGGATCATCGTTGACACGGTCTCCGAAGTGCTCGACATCGACAGTGAGAATATCGAGGCGCCGCCGGACGTGGGCGGCGCGGTCGATAACTCCTTCATTCTGGGCATGGGCAAGGTCGGCGACGCGGTCAAGATCCTGCTCGATATCAACAACGTCTTGACCACGGACGAACTGGAAACCGTGATCGCCGGTGCCGGGAGTAGCGCCCCTTCATTCTGAGCGCGGTCCAGGCCGAGCGTTTATCGGACATCCTTATCAAGTATCCAGTACCCAGGGGCGGTCGACGGTCACGGCAACCGGCGCCGCCCCGCTTTTTTCGGGTAGTACGGGCGCCCCACCCATGTGAATCTGGTGCTCTGTGACGCGTGGAATGATGGATAACGCGAAGGGTGGCCCATCTCTTTAGAGGTGGGGGACACGAATGGGGCCTCGATTCGCGTCCCCCATGGCTAAAGCCATGGGCCACCCATCAAGTGATGTGTAAGAGAGCATTAGTGCTCTGTCTGCCATCGATTGATGGGCTGGAGGGCCACTGTTCCTGAGCAGTGCTAAACATCGCTGGAAGCACGGACAAGCAAACTGCCGCTTGTCCGTGGCACCCGGCCCGAGCCACCCACACATTTCGCATTGACCGAAGACTAATGCTGCAACCCGGCAAGGTTGGTGGTAGCGGCGGCCCCCCGCGGCCGACGCAGTAAACGAACGGCTTTCGACGACCTACATCGGCCGCGG